>JBIJBT010000031.1:0-28565 GCA_044345055.1 Bdellovibrionota bacterium | reverse complement strand
GACAAGCATGGTGTGATTTAACTGGGGCGCCACACGATGGACATGACGAAAACTGCACCCCAACGAGAGCATGGTGCGAGCGTCTCATATCACGTTTTGCACGAGAAGTTCGTTTCTTTGGTACTGGCATGGTTCCTCAGTAGGTAATAATCAGTCATCAAAAGCTCTCGAGACAATCGTGTTTGTCGGAAGGGCTTTTGATGACCGTCGGTGTTTATCCGCAACAGCCGCGAGCCTTTTACCAAAAGCTGCGAACGGGAAGTTAAGACACATCGGGGGCCTAGCAGGTTTTGTATCCCCCTCTATCGGCTGAGGAGATTATCATACCAGGCAAATCAGTTCAACCCACCTAAACCGCTTCTTTTAATTTGGGTGGTGGTTAAGTCTACAAATCTCAGAAACTTTTCGTAGAACGTATCGAATCCCCTTATTTCGCAGCCTGTTAGGTTCAGGGGGAATCTTTGATCAAGAAGACATCCGGCCATGGAGTGTGGCCAAACGCTCCCAATCTGTCACCCCGCTCGCATCGAGATACATTATTCCGGAACCATGAATTATCGTCTACCAAAAAAGTAAATCGAGGATGAGACCTATTGATGAT
The DNA here is from genome assembly GCA_044345055.1 of Bdellovibrionota bacterium. Taxonomy (GTDB): domain Bacteria; phylum Bdellovibrionota_C; class UBA2361; order UBA2361; family OMIW01; genus OMIW01. The sequence continues at coordinate 27,964 of JBIJBT010000031.1, read as the reverse complement.
GAAGATTCTTCCACCAACCCTAATCGGAACTTTATGGCTACTTTTTTTCCTTACTAATTGACGAACCTAACAGTTGCGAAGTAGTTTGACCCAATTGCCCCGGTATCCTCAATAAGGACTGGAGGGACCAATAAATTGCTTTACTCTTGGAGGCACCCTTGACCATCCATCAAATCACGAGCATTCCTGAAGGTACATCGTCGAGCAGCTTTGCCCAAAATGTCGGCGAGTTCCTAACCAACGCCCTCGACCCGTTTCAGCTGCGAGACCAGCACCTAATGATGGAGGTTGCTGCCGATATTAATCAGGGCTCGGTAGCTCTTGAGGATGCAACTCGGATCGTTATGCGGGCGATTGATCCTGTGAGCGATCAACTCCGCGGTTGGTATTCAGCCGGTAACTTAAAAACGGTAGAAACCTGCTACACGCTTGTGAGGCAATATGAAGCAGCAGCGGTTGATCGTGAGGGAGAACAGCTACTAGAGACGCTGGAGCGGCTTGGAGAGCGGGTTGGGGCGGCAGGAGTAGAGCACGCAATGCACTATATGCCGGCGGTAAAAAAGCTCGACCTTCAGGGCGATCTAGCGATGGTCGCCGCGGAGCTCCGTGATGGGCCGATTACGAAAGAGAGGGCAGGATATATCGTTGACCAGGCGCTACACTCATTCGATCCAGTCGGGACTCTCGACAAAAGACATCTTGAGGCGTTAGCTATTTGTTTGCTTGTTACCGACGATGGGGATTTGAACAATATTTTCTCGGTTGAAGAACCGGATACTTCCCGATATCTGAGAGATCTCGTTCGGGCAGGGCCCATCGCCGACCTCAAAGAAGTAATGACTGATGCAGGAGTAGATTTCCTCGATGTCGCCTCTCATGTAGCACAGGGCAGATATCCTCTCCCGGAGGAAGAGATTAGCAATCTTGATGTGGCGGTGAGAGAGGGATTGCTAAAAGATATTCTTGATGGAATTGAAGATTGCCGTGAATTTAACAAATACGATACCGCCCGATTACTGCTGAAAGCTCACGCTCTCACGGATAGCAGAGTCCCGAGAACCGAGAGATACCTAAACTCTATTTTTACAGAGGCCGGCGAAGTAATCCCGGAGGTGAGAGAGGAACTAGGGGACCTACTAGATGGGGAGTCTTTGGTAGATCAAGCCGTGATGGTGATACGGTTGAGGGGAGAGGTTCGGCTTGCAGCAGAGTATCTTAGTAACGCAGTCACAGGCTATGACAATACTCTCCGCACCGATGGGAGAATGGTGCAAGAAGGGCTGATAGATATTCAGGGTGGTCACGATATAATGATGGATCAATTCGCGGAATTCTGTGATTCTGAAATAACGGAGAATCTGCTGCCAAATAAGCTACTTCACTGTTTTCGGCATGCTTTTGAGATAGATGTTGTTAATATGCTCAGCCGTTTCGCTGTCGAATTTTACAACCCAACATCGGCGGAATTTATAGGAGCGTTTAGGCGGTGGCGAGAGGATGCAGAGGATTCCTGGGAAATTTCAGAGGACCAGCATGTCAATCTCGTTAGTGCCCTTTTCGCCGATTTTTGTAATGGATCGGGACACCCCAAGGCATTGTTTGACCGATACGTCGCCGCCAGAGATTTCATTAAGATAGAGACCTCGGTCCCCTCTTCCGAAGATCAGGTGAAAACTAAAGTTTCCGTTCGCATGCTTCTGCTTAAAAATCTTGAGCTTTGCGTCGTTTCGGGATTGATCGAAGCCTCGTGGACTGATGAGCTAGAGAGTTTGAAAAAACCCTTAACCGATCGTCATCGGAGGATTATCAACACGGACAACGATGGCAATGCGAACTCACAGCTTTCCGTTCCGACTCTATCCATACAAACAGCGATTTATCAATTTTGGAATCGTTTTGGAGAAAACGTCGAAGGTTTAGCCGAACGATGTATTCTTAATAGAGAAGAACTAGCTGAGATTTTATATCAAAAATACATACCGCTATTTACCGAGGATGTTAACCAGTTTCTCGCAAGCCTTAATGACAATGAAGACAGCGATGATAGTGCGTAATTTTTACTAAATGCTCCCAAAAGAGGTAGTTCCCCGCTCACGCGGTAGTACTTAACGCATCACGCAGCGTACTCAGCCTAACACGCCGTTCCATATCTTTGTTAATTTTAGGCTTAACTCTTTACCTTAAAACTACAGAGGTCATTTGCCTAATATCCGCTGCTTTTAGCAGAGGCTCTACAGCTTTGATATGACCAATCACGTGAGGCACACCTTTAGCTCCTCAACGAATAAAACAGCGCCGATCTCAAATGGAAAAATGATCACATCATCACCACCATGCCTCAAATGTTTTCACTCATTTATCGCTATCTCTCGAAGTGCGCTGCGCAGCAACATTGAAACTATTCGATCGAAAATCGGGCCGAAGACTAAGCTCGCAATTCCGGTTAAATCGAATGCCTATGGTCATGGGGTTAGAGAGGTTGTTTCAGGAATTGATGACCTTGTTGATCGCTATCTTATCGACGATTCCAGAGAGCTATTCGAATTGCGAACAATGACTAAGAAGCCGATCGAACTGCTCGGCTACGTATCGCCTGCAGAGCTAGATGTGGTGGTTGAGGCTAAAGGTGTTCTTTCACTTTTTGACGAGGATCATGCTCGTAGCTGTTTGTCATGGGCTTTAGAAAGAGGTGAAGTGCTGAAGGCCTTTCTTGCGATCGATCTGCAGTTCGGTCGAGAGGGAATCTCACCAGCCGACGCGCCAGTCGTTATCCAGTATCTTCGGCAATCAAAGGGTATCGAATTACTTGGCATTTATGGTCATTTTTCCTGCGCCGATGAGGATCCCGATCTCTCAATATCTCTAGCACAACAAAAATTACTAAGCTCTGTTATCGAAGCAGCTCACTGCCAAGATCTTGAATGCCACCTTTTTGCGAGTAGTGGATTGTGGAGATTTGACACTCTGAACCCATATCAACGGGTTATCCGACCAGGTTTGTCTGTCTATGGCATGTGGCCATCACCATCCGTAAAAGCCCACGCCGAGCAACAAGGCTACCACCTGAGGCCGTGCCTTTCTTGGCACAGCACCCTAGCGCAAGTAAAGAAAATTCCGGCCGATTTCCCTATCGGTTACGGAGGAACCTTTCGGAGCAAACGGCCGATGATGCTTGGACTTATTCCGCAAGGATATGGGGACGGCCTTCCACGAACGTATCAAAAAGGGGGATATGTTCTCATAGATGGGATCCGCCGCCCAATTTTGGGGCGGATATCTATGAATATGGCTGTTGTTGATTTATCGGACTTAGGAATTCCTTCCTCAGGTGCCGACGTCGTACTAATCGGCTCTCAGGGCAGTGAGATGATTACTCCAGAGGACCACGCCGTAATTACCGATACAATTCCGTACGAGGTGACGACCCGTATTAGTCCTATTCTACCTCGGGTACTTGTTGACTAGTGCTTGATTGATAAGAACAAATATTACTTTATCAACTAAGCACTAGGGACCCGACTTACTCTCCCCTTTTACCAATCCGCACTACCCCGAGCCAACGGCGAGGATACGATTACTGGGGGAACAGCACCTAGAAACGCCTGAAGCGACAGACCATAGGCACCAAGAAAGCCGAGAAATATGCCAATTTCGCTAATTCCGAACGGAATTGAACCTGGAGAAAGCTGCGGCATAACTAGAATATACCGCTCCATCGCAAGCCCACACAGAATTACTATAGCAACCGCTCCGATACAACGAGGTGTCTTCTTCAAATCACGGCTTAGAAGCAATATAAAAGGAACGATAAAGCAAGCTGAAAGCGTCACCCACGCCCATCCCTTCCATGGAAACTCTCGGGTCCGAACAATAAGATATTGGGTCTCCTCAGGGAGGTTTCCGTACCATTGGGGAAGGAACTGGCTGAAGAAGAAGTAACCCCAGACCATACAAAACCCGAAGGTCAGCTTACCCAGATCCCACAACTCGTTCGTTGAAACCCATTGGGAAAACTCTTTCTCCTTTGCGACGTGGTACAGGGTCAGAAGTATGAGAACTGCCCAAGCTCCATAAATGTTCCCGATAAACAGAAAGCCACCAAACAGGTTTGAAAGCCAGCGATAATCCATCGCCATCACCATTTCAAAGGCGAAGAGCGAGTAAACCAGCGCGTAGACAAGAACCAATGCAGGCGCTCTCTGGGAGAGTCTGTTCTGAATCTCCGGCACTTCAACTGCCACGCCACGCCAACGCTCTGTTATTGTATTGTGAAAGAACGTCTGCCAGCGGCTCGTATCAGACGCATGGTCGCGAATTAATCCAATATCCCCTCGCAGTGATAATCGGACGAATCGCCACATAAAAAAGAAGAGAAAACCTAGTAATACCGCCATACGGGCGTAAACAAATCCCGGTTGCATCCACCACTCAGTGCCAGCGCGAGCTGTCCGAGCCCAAGGGAAGAGGTACTCACGACCGAGGTAGGTCGACAGAAAAAGAACGTAGGCAACCGGCAAAAATGCCACATTTGCCTCGGTAAGTCGTCGAATCGATGCCGACCAGGTAGCTCTTGTAATCTGGAAGATCGCAGAAATCATTACCCCACCAGCTGCCAACCCCATGAAATAGAGAAGTGCCCAGTAAAAGCAGAACCACACATGGGCGGCCTTACCAGATAATAGACCCGCAAAAAAAGTGATTATCCCTACGGTTACCGCAGACCACAGAAAACCCTTGAGCGCAGTCGCAGATCGAAGGGGTTTGGCCTCAATAGCCTTATCGATATCAATTGATGGTGCCGCCGCGTGCATGTTCCTTACCTTCTAATCCTTTGCCTGCTCAGAGAGCCCCTCGCCCCTTTGAACCGAACGAATATAGTTTACAATATCCCAGTGTTCCGTTATGGAGAGCTTCCATCCATATGCCGGCATTATCGCCATACCGCCAAAATGGATGAACTGGAAAAAATGAGAATCGGGTACAACCTTCAGGTAATCCTGAGCAAGATTTACCGCTGGAAGACGCGCTCCAACTGGGCCTGGAATGTGTTTGCCATCTACGAAAGACCCGTGGCAGGGAGAGCAGTTTGCATTGTAACTACGCTTGCCATGAACAATAGACTCGATTGACGGCGCAATTGGATTCTTAAGAGCGGCAGCCTCCTCGCGAGTGCCGACAAAACGCTTCGCATCATTGGACGAGACTGCCCCAGCTGCCTTTTGTCTCATAATCTGACCTAGGCCATACTGAGTTCCAACCATGTCCTGATTAAAAGGTAATGAAAGAGCTGCCGATGACACAATCATCGTAGTTCCAAGAGCACTGCAAAATATCCTCACAATTCCCTTCATCACAGCCCCTCCCGGACCTGAATCTCATCCGCACCGGTCTGTCGGAGCCGAGCAACGAGGTCATCTACCATAGCCGTTTGACATCCGATAACTACCCCGAATTTATCCTGGCTGAAACGGGGATCATACCCGATTTTTCTCAGAATATTGGGCAATCGGCAAAAATGAAGCAGCGCCAGAAGGGTAAAAATACCGCCGAAAAGAATCGTACACTCGTACCCAATAACAAAAAAACCTGGTACTGACACGACATCCTTGGCACTAACCCTCAGAGGATAGTCTAGTGAGGTCCAGATTGCGAGAGCAAAGCCCGCAGAACAGCCCATCACAGCTCCAGCTCCTGTTAGAAATCTAACGGGACTTTTTCCTGGAAGAGTAGCCTCCTCCAATTCGTGATGAGGAACGGGCGAGTAGACCCGATAATCCAGATTGCTAGTCTTTGCTAACTCTATCGCAGATAGCGCATCGTCGATGAAGGTATATACCCCTACGACTGCCTTCGGTCCTTTCATTCGTGCCTCAGCCTCTCATTCTCTCCACTAATCCGCCCAAAAAAGTGCGGACTCTTACCAGAAACTTACTTCGCAATTACTGTTCAGTGATTACCACCCTGAGCTACACGGCGTGGTGCAGGTAAAATCTCCTTTATCTCGGTTATCGCTACCGCTGGGAAGAATTTTACAAAAAGGGTCATCCACATTCCGAACCAACCAAAAGAACCGATTACAATCCCAATGTCGACCCAAGAAAAGTTGTACCAACCCCAAGAGTACGGAATGTATTCGTGCGAAAGAGACTGAACGATGATGTTGAAACGTTCGAGCCACATCCCAATATTAATCAGAATCGTCACGCAGAATACGAACGGAATATTCGTTCTTAGCTTTTTGATCCAGAGAAGCTGTGGAAAAATACAGTTACAGAAAGTCATGCCCCAAAAAGCGGCCCCCACCTCTCCGAATGGCCTAAACCAGAACTGTGCTCGCTCAAACTCATTATTGCTGAACCAGGCGGTGTAAAACTCTACCCCATAGGAATAGGTCAAAATACCGCTAGTGAGCAAAATTAGCTTGCACATGGCGTCAAAGTGCTTTGGCTCAAGGATTCGCTCAAGGCCGAAAATCTTCCTTAGTGGAACCATGATGGTGATAACCATCGCAATCCCGGAGAATATTGCACCTGCTACGAAATAGGGTGGGAATATCGTTGCATGCCAACCCGGCACAATACTCATCGCAAAGTCCCACGAAACGACCGAGTGGACTGATACAACGAGAGGGGTTGCAAGAGCGGCAAAGAAGAGATACGCCGCCGTATAGTGCTTCCATTGTGAATGACTACCCGACCAGCCGAGCGATGTTATCCCGTACAAAATTTTTCGGAACTTAGTCTTTGCTGCATCGCGAGCGACAGCTATATCGGGAATAAGACCTATGATAAAAAAGGTGCTCGAGATCGTTAGGTATGTACTGACCGCAAATACGTCCCACAAAAGAGGAGAACGGAAATTAGGCCAAATCGCCCGTTCATTCGGATACGGCATGAGCCAGTAGAAGTACCAAACCCGTCCAAGGTGTATCAACGGAAACAGCCCTGCAGTGAGTACGGCAAATACCGTCATCGCCTCAGCGAGTCGATAAATCGGCATTCGAAAATGAGCTCGAAAAAGATAAAGTACGGCTGAAATCAATGTGCCGGAGTGAGCGATACCAACCCAAAAAACGAAGGTAGTGATGTATCCACCCCACATGTCCGGATGAGACTTACCAGCTTCGGTCATCCCATTGAGTATCTGTCGAGTCCACGACACTCCGCCGATCGCTACAGCGGCCAAACATAGTGCAAGGAATAGCCACCACCGATAGGTCGGCGGCTCTAACATCGCAAGCACCGTGGTATTCACCTCTTCATAGGTAAGCGGCTTTGCTTCCGTTGGAACGATTCCCCCTCGAAACCGAGAGGGGTGAGCGTCCTCGCATGAAGTACACTCGGTGTGTTGGTGCTGCGTCTGGTGATGACTCATAGAGGGATTCCTACAGCCTGTATTTGATATCATTGAGATAGCTTACCGCAGGTTGCGTATTGATGTGGTGATCAAGAACCTTGTAGGCTCGTTTATCGTTACTGAGTTTACTGACCCGACTTTCTGGATCATTAAGATTCCCGAACGCGATCGCTTGGGTCGGACAGCTCTGAGCGCATGCTGGCTGAATCTCTCCATCCCTAACGAGCCGTCCTTCATCTTTGGCTTTATCCTTTGCCTCAGCAATTCGCTGAACACAGAAGGTGCACTTCTCCATGACCCCCATGGTTCTTTTGGTTACGTCCGGATTAATCTGCCAAGAGAGAGGTTCCGGAACGTCAATTGTAACCCAGTTGAATCGACGGACTTTGTAGGAGCAGTTATTTGAACAATAGCGGGTTCCTACGCAACGGTTATAAACCATCGCATTGAGACCCTCTTCGTTGTGGTAAGTTGCATAAACAGGGCAGACTGGCTCGCACGGCGCGTTGTTGCAGTGCTGACACATCATCGGGAGGAAGTTTACGGTAAATTCCTCGCTATGCGGCTCGGTATCGATATATTTCTCGATCCGCAGCCACGACATCTCACGCCCTTTGCTGCACAGCTCTTTTCCAACTGTCGGAATATTGTTCTCTGCGTAGCAAGCAACAACACACGCCGAACAACCAGTACATGCAGCTAAGTCTATCGCCATTCCCCAGCGATATAATGGATGCTCTCGCTGCTCGTACATCTGCTTGGGCTCATGGTGAGATCCATGAAGTGAATCAGCTTCACTCTCACTAGCGTGCGCCCCGTGAGCAGATCGTTCGACTCCAGCCGCCGTTAATAGAGTGGTTTTGGCAAGCCCTCGACCGTGCTGTGAGTCGCTACCCGCAAGAGTAACAAGGGTATGTCGTTCATGGATTCGACTAACTTCTGCTCGCGCAGAAAGAAGAGAAACTGACTTACGATCCTTCATGCCGATAAGATCGACCACACTGCCCTTCCCGACCGAAGTCGCATATCTTCCGTATGCTCGATGACCTTGACCTAGAGGTATCGCTACAACTCCTTTGGCAATATACGGAGTAATGAGTACCGACGCGCGCACCTCACCGTAGTGATTCCGAATCGCGACCATCTGCCCATTTGCTACATTCAGCGCCGCAGCAGTATCAGGATGCAGCTCGACCCACGCATCCCAAACCGCACTCGTCATCGGGTCAGGAAGTTCTTGCAACCAGGGTCGATTGGCCGCTCTTCCATCGAAGGTCTTTACTGAAGTGAAAGGATAGACAATTGGCTCCCCGTGATCCGATCGGTGATCGCCTAGCCGAACAGAGGGAAAAGATATCGGGAGAAACGGAATCTTCGGAGCTGTTACCTCGACATTTGTAACTACTTCGGTAAATCCACCCAGAGCCAGAGAATCGTGCCAAAACTTCTCAAAGTCTGAAGATTTGCCCCACTTAACAGCGAGCTCTTTCCAATAAGCCTTAACGAAATCTCGAAAAATCCCCTTCTCCCCACCACGAGCGATTGGAGCTGAGAGTGATGCACTCAATGCTAGAAGAGTGTCGCCGATATCCCTGGTATCAAAAACCGGCGACATCGTTGCCTGCTGCAAGGAGTAAATCCCAGGCTGTTGATTTAAAACACCCCAACTTTCAAGCCCCGTATGTGAGGGCAATATAAAGTCAGCCAGCTGAGCAGTTTCATCGAGATGGCTCGCCAGACTTACAACTACTCTTGCCTTTCGGGCCGCTACGCTGAAACCGGAATCTCCCGGAAGGTTAAAGGCCGGATTAGTACCCGCGATAACTAGCGCTCCAACCGCTTCATCGTTTAGTTTCTTGACGAGAGCTAACACATCCTCTGCGGATGATTTCACCTTACGACCGCGCCCAACGAGAACTGTTCTACCAACGGCACCGGTCATCTGATTAAGAATTGCGACAAGAACCTGAAGATCGAATTCCCTCTCGGTTGATGCCGCCGTGCCCCCTGCAATCACTAACGGAGCTTTTGCATCGGCGAGCTGGGACGCCACTAATGCAATCTTGTCAGCCGCTATACCCGATATATCAGCGACCTCAGGAAGAGAGGTATCCTTTATGATGGAGTCGACATATGTTCGCAGTCCCGGCTCGAGCTGCCTCCTGCCAGAACGAGCGCTTAACTCCTTCACGAGAGCCAGAGCCAGCTGCACCTCGCTCCCTGGGTTGGAACATAGCCACAGATCCGCATTAGCACCTGTTAAGGAAAGACGTGGCTCAATGTGGATGGTCTTTGCGGGAATCGAACGACGACGCCCCTCCGCCCAACCTCTTGCGAATTCAACGGGACTTACCCAGGTCTCGAGGAAATCCGCCCCAAAATTTAAAATAAAGTCTGCTTCACCGAACTGAAACTGCGGAATCTCACGGACTCCGTATACTGCCTCTGAAGCCTTGGTTAATTCGACAGGCTGCATCGAATCATAAACAACATGTTCAGCGCGCAGGGCAGTCTTTATCTCACCGTAGAGCTCTTCATGAGCACCCGTCACCTCGCCGGTTAGGAAAACAGTCGGCTTACCCGATTTTGCCATTGCTTCAGCAACCGATCCGAGAGCCTCATCCCAAGAGATAGGCGAAAACTGGAGGACTCCCCCCTTTTCTCCCGTTCTTTTTAAGGGCTGGCGTATACGGTCTGGATCATACAAAGATTGGAGTGATGATTGACCGAGAGCACACAATCCCCCACGATTTATCGGGTGTTCTGACGCGCCTTCTACTTTAATCGCTCGGCCATCTACGTTCTTTACTGCAACGCCACATCCCGCTGAACATTCGGTGCAGGTCGAGCTGAACCAGACCGGTACACCCGGTATTTGTCCACCTTCCCCTTCACTTTTTACTCGCGGCTTCAAAAGCTGCGTCTTGTCGTCGGCGCAGCCTGCGAGGGCAGCGCCCGCCGAGGAGGCACCCAAAATCTGAAGAAATCGGCGGCGAGAAACTCCACTCTTTGCGTCATTCATTTTTTCTCGCTCTGAACGCACATCCATCTGAATAACCCTATCTGGTGTTTCCGCATCACTCATGAAAGTTCCATTTCTCGAACAACCCTTACCGCTCGCATCCTGTTATTTGAATTCTCATTTACCACAACGAACGCCTACTAAGAGTTATTAATATCCTCTGGTTTGCTATAGAGGAAGTTTTTTCGCTGACTCGATCTCCTGTTCCTTCTAATGGTGACACGAGGCGCAATCTATAGTCGTTCCTCTTTGACGATGACAGTCTATACACCAACCCATCTTCATCGAAGAAACTCTTTCAACAACTGGCATTTCGCCAACCTGTCCATGACACTCGTGACAAGTGACCCCGCCTTTAACATGGCGCTTGTGATTGAATCGATAGTAGTCGGGCATTACGTGTACTTTTTTCCACGGAATTGCCTCTCCTCTCTCCCAGTACCCCTTTAACTTTTCAATCTCAGCATTCGCGGCAGGATCTGAACTATTCACCATCTTGTGACAACCCATGCACAGCTCTACGTCCGGAATCGCAGCGTAAGGAGACTTTGCAACGTTCCAGTGACAGTATTGACACTCCATCTTGTTGCCCTGAACGTGGACGATATGGCTGAAGTTTATTGGTTGCTCGGGACGATGCCCTCGAGCTCGCTGCTGGGGACCGAAGTACCGAAAATGATCGATCAAGTGAAGGTCCCATAGAGCGGCTTGACCCTGATTCCAAACACCGGCTGATATACCTTGAGCAGGATATCCTGGTAGGCTTTCCTGAGGTATGCCGTAGCTCGACGGCCCGCTTGGAGCTGCGGCCTGAGTCTGAGTCGCATCGGGGGCGTTCACAGCCGTGGATGGCTGGGCCCTAACTGAAGAGAAAGGGAAAATGATGAATCCGACTGTCAGGGCAACGGCACACCCCAAAACAGCGGTAAGGACGAAAAATGAGTAAGAACGGGGAATTCGTTTCATAGATATGTAGCGCGGTACCCGTGCACTTAGTCAGCGCCGAAAACACAACGTTGCTTTCTTGAGCGACGCAATTAGTTTGCTCGCATGGTCTCCTCGTAGCACGGCTCCCACGGGGACGTTTCGGCCCCCTGTAATAGCTGAACAATCGGAAAATCGCAAGTGAATTGGGGAGGTCACCCGCACGTAACAAACTTCAATGAGAGTCAATTACGCCCCACACTTTGTAACGCGAAAGCGCATCTGAGGGAAGCCCTCAGATGCATGAAGAGATGATTCAAACAAAAATTTTCGGAAAAAAAAGGTAATATTCGTAAAACCGAGGTATACTTGGCCGATACAAGTTAGCTTCAGGATATTAATTATGGCCCCCGATCAGGTAGATCTCCCCGACGAATTGCATGACCTGTGCGATCTCCATATGCATCTTGGCTCAGCAGCGACCGCCCATACTCTCTGGGAGATAGCTCACGATCAGGGTATTGCGCTAAAAGAGAAGGATTATTGGCGATTCGTCGACACTATCGAGATGGTCAATCAGGACACCTACGAAGCGTATCTTAAGCGTTTCGACTACACCGAAAAAATTCAATCATCCCCGATGGCGGTGGAGCGGTGCGTTTATGAAGGATTTTCTCTCTCGTATCGGAAGGCAAACGTTCGGTTGCTCGAGCTTCGATTCAACCCGGTGAACCGTAACAGTGAGGGTTTTTACGACCTGGACAAATTAATTTTCAGCGCAATCGTCGGTATGAAGAAGGCGACACTAATTTATCCAATTCAGGGTGGACTTATTCTCTGTATGGATCGCCGCCTGTCACCAGAGCTTAATCTGATAATAGCAGAAAAAGCGGGCCGTTTTGCTCGAGATGGTGTCGTAGGGATCGACGTTGCAGGCCCCCTAGTTTCTTCTTTTTCATGGGATCAAATCCGCGAGCCGGTGAGAATAGCGAGAAAAAATAAGTTGGGGGTAACGATTCACACTGGTGAGGTAACACCGCCTGATGAGGTGTGGGAGGTTATTGAAACTCTCCAACCCGATCGTATTGGGCACGGCGTTAAGTCTGTTCAGGACAAGAAACTGCTTGATGAGCTTGCGCGTCGGAAAATCTGTCTTGAACTTTGTCCGACGAGTAATCTTCGAACTAGAGAGTGCATTAAGGACTGGGATGAGATGAAAAGCGTTATCTTTGCGCTAAAAGATCATGGGGTGAGATTCACCATAAACTCCGATAATCCGGTCTTTCTTCAGACAAATGTGCTGAGAGAAAACGAGCAGCTAATTGAGAACGGAATACTAACTAGGGAAGAGGTCATCGCTTGCTCTCGCCAAGCCGCTCGTGAGAGCTTCATTAGGAGCCACCGCTAGCAGCATCTTCAGTCACAAATTGGTTAAGGCTATTGATTCTGTTACTGCGATTCAGCTGCAAGCTGATGTTCAACGTAAGTTTGAGATTTTTCGCCCAAATACACATTGTCGAGGATACGTATTTGCTCGCAGAGTTGAGATGCAAGTGCCCTATATAGCTTCAATCCAATAAGCGGATCGCGATCCACCACACTCCGAAACCCACTGTAGGATATCTCAAGTAGAGCCGCATCGGATAAAGCTCTGACATCTGCTGAAACCGGCTGACCTGAGATCAGGGCGAGGTCACCGAAGTGCGCGCCCTTTTCAATATCCGCAAGTACTACCCCATTTCTCTCGACTCTAAAAGCGCCCTTAAGAATAACGAACATATCACGCCCGTTTTCTCCTTGCCGCACTATGGTCTCCCCCTTCTGTACTTCTCGGAAAGAGGTATGCTCGATGATTTGAGCTAATTCACTAAATTCCATCTCCTCGAAAAGAGTCATTTGACTCAAAGTTGCGTAGGTAAGTGTAACCTCAGCACCTCTGGTGCAAAAATCCTCCGACTCTATAAAGATCTCAATAGCGGTCATATCATCAGAACCATTAGCTCGTTCGGATTCAGTTATTAATAGCTCTGGCATCGTCTCTCTTGACGACTCACTGTCATAATTCTCGACAATCCCCTGAGTAGCGATTAATCCGGGGTACACACCATCTGAACACAGAAGTATTCGATCACCCGGAAGCACATCAACTTTTAAACTATCTACAATGACCACAGGCTGACATCCAAGCGCCCTCGTTAAAATATGACCGTATGGACTTTTTGATGCTTCCTCAATCGTAATAAGACCCTGATCGACAAGCTCCATTACCACGGTGTGATCTTTTGTGAGTTGATTCATAGTACCGGAGCGGATTATGTAGGCTCGGGAATCGCCTACATGGGCGACGTAACACAGGCCGCCCCGAAGAAGTACGACTGTAGCGGTTGTTCCCATGCCTCGAAGATCTTCATGCTCTTCGCCATGGGCGAAAACAACTGCGCACGCTTCTAGAAGAGCTCGCTCTAACATCTTGCGGGAGACCCTAACTCCATTCGCGCTCGATTCAACAATAAACCGCTTTATCACATCACATGCAAGAGCTGATGCAACCTCTCCCGCAGCGTGAGCGCCCATGCCATCGCACACCACATATAGACCGAGCTCATCCTCGGCGATAAAGGAGTCTTCACTTATTGCCCGACCGGGCCCCGGCTGAGCGGCGACATAACTTCTTGTCTTCACCAATGCTCCATGAGAATGAAAACTTAGAATTTTCTAAGTGTGTCCGAACGGTTTTTTTACTGACCCCAAAATCAACGGTTGAAGGGAACGGCAATTTAATCGCGAAACTTGAGTCAGAAATTATCCAATTATCGGGGACTAACACAACGGACTCCCAAGTCCAAACGCTAAAATGCAATAACGTTAACTTAAGTTTATTGGCTCAATAACCGATTCACTAATCTAGGCTCAATAGAGCCTCTGGTTGGTGATTTGGGGAGAAAACAAGAGAACCGTTAAAAGTCTTCTTTTTTATGCACTTTAAAATTACCCGCCAGCCCTGAGGCACTTCGACAAACATCTTTTCATGAAAAGCGCACATATCATCTCAAACAGGATATTTAACTCGTTCTGTTTCGGGTCGCCCTTTGCACGTACGTTGTGCCTTATTGCAGTACCAATAATCATCCTGTCCCAAATTCTCGCGTTAGCAAAGATCAAAACAGTCGAATCTGAAGCGAGATTAAATAGAGGACGCGAACTTTACAATCAGATTTTAATTGCCTTGGCTGAAGAGTCTCGATTGGTTCAGGGATTTACATCTGGTATCGCGTTGCGCACCAGTACTCCGCGAATTGACCCCAATGGAGCGTTACCTAACGCTGATGAACTTGCCGCAATGGGTATTGACCTAGTAATCTTGGTTGATAGCAACGGAAATCGGGTTTGGTCGGTGAAGAGTGAATTATCAAAGATACAAGATTCTCTTCCTCCAAACATCTTGGGAAATCTGAAAATCATCCTTCCCTCGAATAATTCATCATCCGGTCTACTTTCTTTTAACGGAACACCCTTAATTGCGTCTATCAAAACAGTTGAGTATTTCTCACCTGATGGCCCCGCAGTGGGTCACATCATCGGACTAAAGTCACTCGATGTTGAAAATATATCGAAGTTAGTTGGAGCTAAGGATATAAAAATCACTCTTCAGAGAATTATTGCTTCCTCAGCAAAAGAGAAAATCGACAGAATAGAATTATCATTAAAGCCGCTTAATGGGGAACAATCTGGCATTAACTTAATCTCTGGCTTATCACCTGATGACGTATTTGAGATTACTTTTAACGATGAAAATATTGATATTTATCGATCCATATCACTTTTCTGGGTCCCTTCCTTCATCTCCATCGGCTCAATAGTTCTCATACTAATTGGATCAATTACACTTTTTAACCGACTAATTTTAAAAAATATAACCTCGATAAAAAATCAGCTTAAACTTGAAGGCAATCAAGCTCGCACTCTGATGGTTCCGGAGGGAGAGGGTGGGCAGATTTTCGATGATATTATTAAAGAGATAAACTCGATTCTCTCCTCATATCACCGAGCTCAACAAACTGCAGCTCATGCGACTCGGGTTGCCCAAGGAGCTGTCGATGCACGCACCGATTATGTCGTCTCAATCAGTCATGATGTTCGCTCCCCACTGAACGCGATTCTCGGCATTGCGCAGATTCTCGAGCGAATGTCGTTACCTATTCATCTGAGGGAATATGTTCATGTTCTAAAAGATTCAGGAAACACACTCCTAGATCTCATTAACGACATGCTCGATTATTCCTCAATCGAGACAGGTAGCATAACTTTCGAGAGAACACCGGTCGACATCAGGGAGCTTTTGACCCAAGTAACCGCTTCTTACGCGCACTCTTCTTTTCGCAAGAATGTGGAGCTCATCCTCGATATCTCTGCAGATGCACCAACGCATATTGAGGCTGATCGACTGAGAATAAAGCAGATACTTTCGACTCTTGTTGAGAACGCCGTAACAACTAGCGAAGCGGGAGAGATCGTAGTAGCTCTATCAGCAGAGACGATGCCTGATGGCGAGGGAACCCGTGTGCTTTTTTCTATAAAAGATAGCGGTTTGGGAATCCCCTTGCATCAACAGTCTGAGATATTTGAGTCCTTCAATCGCAGTGAAACAGATGGATCTAGCCGAATGGGACGGACGGGGCTCAGTCTTCCTATTGTGCGAGGTCTCGCTCGGGCGATGGGAGGTGGAATTTGGGTTGAGAGCATCTTCGGCCAAGGCGCTACATTTTTCCTCGAATTGACAACTTCAGCCGTCCAGTTCAGGAAGGACTCGCTGGGTGATACTAAACCAGAAACGGAAGTTTTTATCGTTGATTATAATCAATCAAGTGGCTCTGTCTTAAACCATATACTCGCCGAACTCGGCTTTTCTTCGATATCGCGGGTAACTTCCGAAATACTGCTCGAAAAATTAAAAGACTCACACTACTTCCCTATCCTTATTTTTATCGATGCACGATTACTCGTCGATCCACTATTAAAAAAATTAGAGAAATTATCTGGCCAATCTAATTTCTCGTGGTACGTTTTGCTCCCACCTCCCATTTCGGCATCTGCCGATATCTGGATTGAAGCTGGTGCGACTAATATCATCCCGAAACCGATCTCTAGAGCAACCTTCTTGCAGTATATAACTCAACCTCTTCTGCGGCTAGATCAATCAGTTGAAGAGCGCACGCAAAGAATAACGCCAACCACTCGTGCAACTCGAGGTCTATCGGTACTTGTCGTCGATGATATTGAATCAAATCGTTTCATGCTGTCATCATTACTGCAAGGATGGGGACACACAGTAACAACGGTATCTTCGGGCCTTGAAGCGGTTAATATCATGCGAGGTCGCGGGCATTTCGAACCAAACGGAAACGAAGATCTTTTTGATCTCGTATTTATGGATATTCAGATGCCCAAAATTAGTGGCATCGAAGCAACTCGCATGATTAGAGCGAGTGAAAGGCTCTCAGAGCGGCCGCATGCGGTTCCCATCATCGCAGTGACCGCCGACGCGCAGGTGAAAGATATTGATGAATATGTATGCGTCGGTATGTGGGGAGCGGTTACAAAACCAATTTTAGCTCTTCGACTTTTCGGGATCATCGAATCGCTTGGACTACGGGACGGCAATGCAAATGTAATTAATGGAAAAAGTCAAAATCCAAGCTTTTCCGGTGCTGAATTGATTGCAGCGCTTGAGCTACGAAATCTTAACTTTAGCGTATCTCGACTCTGGAATGACCTCGGTTATGATGTCACCAAACTTAGAGAAATTCTCCACTCATTTGTTATTGAAAGCGATTTACAGACAGCTCAAATAGCGGCCAGTGTGGCTGCACGTCAATTTAGCGACACCGCTTACCTCGCCCATGCACTTCGAGGAGCACTTCTTAACGTTGGTGCCCTTGGATGTGCAAAAATTGCCGCTAATATCGAGAATTCCGCAAAGGAAGCAGACGTCTCAGCTGTGGAGACTCAGGCTCTCAGATTAGGGGATCACATTCGAGAACTTCTTAGAACAGTGAGCACCGTTTTAGCTCGAGTACCTGCACAGGATGATATCCGACTGGACTCAGCATCATTTTTGTAGAACTACTACCCTATCTCGCCCGAGGATATTGTTTGAATCGAACCATCGGCCATTACAAGTTGGAGTTCTCCCCGTTCGTTTACACCCTTCCACCGGCCCTTCACCTCAAAGTTTCCAGATTTAATAGCTATATCATCGCTATACTGAAACGCACGAGCTACCCATTCATTCTGGAATGGCGCAAATCCATCACGTAAAAAATGATCAGTTATATATAAAAACTGAGGTGTGAACTCGTTCGCTACTTCGTCGCTAGAAAGTGAATTTCCAAGCTCAACTATACCAGCACTTCCGGGAACTGTTTTTGGGGCATTCATCAAATTGCATCCAATACCACACAGCACCACTAATCGATCACCATCCGGAATTACCTCAATTAGCACCCCTGCTATTTTCCGGCCATCGGCAGTCAGAAGGTCATTTGGCCACTTCAAAGCAGCTCTAATACCCTTGGTTTCTAGGAATCGGTGGAGAGCAATACCAACAACCAGAGAATAGCCACTGAGTTGCGAATAGTAGCTCCTAGTGAATTCCTCAGACCTTTGAATCCGAGAAAGTCGGATTATGTATGTCCCAAAGAACGCCCCTTCAGCTGAAGTCCAAACTCTTCCTTGACGCCCCCTGCCCGCTGTTTGGGTTCGAGCTGTTACCAACCCTACTGTCCCAACTGCAACGCGCTGCGACAGTTCGCGCGCAACATCCATCGTTGAGGTAACTGAATCGAATGACCAAATCCTTGAACAGGAGAGAGATGAGACCATCATACCGACTACTACTAAAATCGATGGTTCCTAAAACCGTCCACACGAAAATGTGAGCAGAAAAAAACGAGCCTTTCATCCACTTCGTCAAAAGGTCTCTAAACATTATACGAGAGCTTGAACAGATCGAACCCTCATCGAAATATCAACCGACCGCGCTTGAGTTGTAAGGGAACCGAGTGAAGCAGCCACAACTCCTTGATCAGCTAACGCTTGGAACCGCTCAACTGTAACACCACCTGAAACTTCAACCCCCCCCCGATATCCGACCTTCTTCATTTCTGCTAAACATTCCGCGATGAGCAGATCGTTCATATTGTCGAGCAAGATAAAATCTGGCTTAAACGGGAGAATCGCGGATAGCTCTTCCTTTGTTCTGACTTCACACTCAACAGGAATATGCCACGGTCGCTCTCGATTTACCTGCTCGAACAGACGAGCGATATTGCCCTCCTGAGCATCTATATGATTATTTTTGATCAAAATCATCTCGCTTAAATTGCTGCGATGATTGCGCGCTCCACCGATGCGAGTCGCATATTTTTCAAGAGAACGCCAACCCGGTGTCGTTTTTCGGGTATCAAGAAGCACCACTCCGTGCGATTGAGAAACTAAAGACGCTGTGTGTGTTGCGACCCCTGAGAGCCGCTGCAAAAAATTGAGCATCATTCGCTCGAGCGCCAAAAGCTCTCGAGATTCTCCGATCGCTTCTGCGACAGACTGCTCAGGCTTTACAAAGGCCCCTTCCGCTACAAGCGCTTCCCACCTGATTTCGCTATTCGCTAACTCAGCAATCCGATTTAAAATGGGTATGCCACAGATAATTAGCTCTTCTCGAGCGATGATTTTTGCGAAGGAGCGATGCCCATTGGGAATCGCGCACCGTGAGGTGACATCGCCATGACTTAGATCTTCATCGATGGCAATCTCTATGAGCCGATCTACTAATGAACCTTTCGGGAACACAGGCGGCACCGTTTTAAGTGGTTAGGTTAGAGTCGAAATGTCAGGATGATCAGGTGAATATTGGCGGGGGGACCACTCGAGAAAGCGGGTGAAGGGACTCGAACCCTCGGCATCTTGCTTGGGAAGCAAGCGCTCTACCAACTGAGCTACACCCGCGCCTTCTTCCGCCACAAAAAAATCGGTATCGGAACCTATTTTTCGTGCCTCACCGCCCCCAACTTCGCCCCGCCGGAGCGATTCTATTCTTATCGGTAGTTTCTGGGGTGGTTTACCCCATTTGTCCGAGAAGTTATGAATGACAACTCCTCTTGAACGGAATAAGCGGGCGAAGGGATTCGAACCCTCGACCTCCTCCTTGGCAAGGAGGCGCTCTAGCCAGCTGAGCTACGCCCGCGTAAAAGACGCCATATTGATACCTGAGTTACGGTGCTCTCGTCAACAGTAAACGGGACTAAAAAAATTTTCTCCGCAACTTTAAATTTACGGTGGCTGCCTCTTCTTCAACAATTGCGCCGATCGCCGACTTCTGGGACGATTCGATTAGTGAGCTAAGCTGTGAAAGCACATCGTGTTCGGCGTTTCAAAAACTTCGCCACGCGCCCACTCATTTGGAAAAGTTAATTTTTGAGGGTGATAACGATATGAGCAACTCATGGGATGATCGGCGACGCGCCCTTGAAGAAGAGTACATTGAGCGGCAAAACAATGCCGCTCTCGAGAGCCTTGCCCGGAAATCAGAATCACCTCTAACCGAGTCACCTCTTAAAAGTCCCGTTAGCGGTAAGCCGATGACAAGGGAACAGGTTCTTGGCGTAACGATTGATCGGTGCACTGAATCGGGGGGAATTTGGTTGGATAAAGGCGAGCTCGAAGCTCTTTTAGATCGAGCTAGTCGAGGCGACACCATCGACAAAAATGCGCACCAGAGTGCAACTGTCAATTGGTTGCAACAATTTTGGTTGAGCGTGACTGGGAAATAAACGATCGGACTTTTAAGGGCCATGGCGCTTTCTTGCCATGGCTATTCATTCTTCAATCTCGATTATTTCGAAGCGAAACTCAAGGACCGAAAAGATCCGTTGGCGGTAAAGCTATTGACTTACCTGGGCGCTGCGGAGCAGGTATTGGGCTCTCACTATCGCCCTCGTTAAACCAATCCTCTCCCCCGATATCACCACCCGATTCCGGACGTCTCTGGTATTGGTTATTTCGGCTATCTTGTCCTTGGTTAAAGATGCTTCCACCTCCTCCCTGCGGCATCACAGATTGAGACGCTACTTCATCGCGGAATCCACCTGGAAGAAGAAAGTAATCAACGACCCCACCAGGACGAAAAAGCACATAACCCACCACTACTCCAAATAGGAACGGCCACCACGCCCACGAGTTGGGGGATGATGAGGGAATTGGTTCAGTAGTCGTCATGATCTACTCCGGGGTTCACCAAGATTCATTCAAAGACCTTTAGCAACTGAAAGGCCGGTCCTTGCCTATAATAGCATGAAAAAAATGGCTTCGAACCATTTCCGGGAGTTTCAATCCATTTTTCTCTCAAGTTTCCGGCTAAATAGCCGATTCGATTTAGAGAGGGGTTGCGGGCAAACTGAATACGGTTACCAACTGATGGGGCATACCGTTACATCTTTGCAGCAGAGGTTAATTCGAGTCTTCAGGGACGAGAGGGAGGTGGTATGGAGGCTAAAAAAGGTTCAGAAATTCTTCATTGTTTCGGATATTCAGAAAAATGCTCGACATTGCATAGAGAGCTAATAGCTGGAGTAATTAGCAATTTCATAACGCGACCAGTAGATTGTGGTGAGTATTATCGAACGAGCAGTGAAGAGAGTAGCGGTGGTTATGTACATCCGACCAGTGTAGCTCTAAACGAGGCTAGTAAGATTTGCCAAGGTATTTCGGACTCGCTGGCATCCATACATTTTGTCCTATCTGAATTGGAGAGACTTGTTTACCGCGCACGGCTGCCTGAACTCCCTTCGGGCGAGCTATCAGAGCTGGAAGCTATGGGTCGCGAACTTTCGGAGGGGTTTGCAAAACACGCCGAATTTTCTCTCAAGGACCGTCGCCGCCCTCTCCAGGGGGAGGTTGTTGATATTCAACTAAAGGATCATGACCTTGGTAAGATCTCATTCCCCTCAAAAGTACTAAGCCCTCTTATTCTGGGACCACTATTTTTCTCAACACGAGAAGAACTTCTTCAAACCGAGATTACGCTTTCTGCAACCAGGAGTCAGCTTTACGAGTACTATCGTGAAGTAGAATCGTTCTCAAAGGCACTCGCAGAAGGCGAGATTCGGGTCGATACAACAATACAGAACGAGGCGGCCTCAGTCACCTCACCTTGCGAACTTGAGCTGATTATTCAGAAATTGGGTATAACGGCGAGAGCGGCTTAGGGCCCACAGAATTTCGATCTTATCCGCTCGATTGATCATCACGGTAATCAGAGGATACACTGCGAGCAGCAGCGATAGCGGCCGACCTTGGTCCATCGGCTCCTGCTTGCAGTTTATCTGAAACCTTATCAAGGTGATTAGTCCATGTTCCCCGCTCTTCAATCAAAACTCGAAAGTGCATTTGCTCGCCTAAAGGGAAAAACTCGCATCTCCGAAAAAGACATTGAGGAGACCCTGAAAGAGGTTCGGATGGCGCTTCTGAGCGCAGATGTAAATTTTGTGGTTGCAAAGGGGTTTTGCGATCGCCTTGCTCAAAAGGCGCTCGGCGGCGATATTTTAAAGAGCCTTAGTCCGGCTCAACAAATCATCAAGTTGGTATACGACGAATTGACGGAGACAATGGGGCCCGGATCAGCCCAACTAAATATCTCAGCGCAGCCTCCAACTATTATCATGCTGGTCGGCTTACAGGGCGCAGGTAAAACTACGACTGCAGCAAAATTAGCCCTTCTTCTCCGCCGTGAGATGAAGAAAAAGGCGCTTCTTGTGCCTGCGGATATCTACCGGCCTGCAGCTATTAAACAGCTTGAAACTCTCGGAAGGCAGCTTCAGGTGCCTGTTTTCGCATCAACTGTCGATATGGATCCTGTCGACATCGCACGAAACGGGGTGGCACAGGCGCAACGAGATGGAATGGATACGGTGATCATCGATACCGCCGGGCGGCTCCAGATCGATGAACGGTTAATGGAGGAGGTTCGTCAGATGAAGGAGGTTATAAAACCGCACGAAACGCTCCTCGTCGCTGATTCAATGACCGGACAGTCGGCCGTCGACATCGCACAGGGCTTCCACAAAACATTAGGAATAACGGGATTGGTTCTTACCAAGCTCGATGGAGATGCCCGCGGAGGTGCCGCACTATCGATGAGATTCGTCACTGGTCAACCGATTAAGTTTGTAGGAGTGAGTGAAAAGCCCGAAGGTCTCGAACTATTTCACCCTGACCGAATGGCATCACGCATTCTTGGAATGGGAGATGTTCTAACGCTGATAGAAAAGGCCCAGCGCGAAGTATCTGAAGAGGATGCGCGAGCGCTCGAAAAGAAATTTAAAAAGAATCAGTTTGATCTTGAAGATTTCTTGGATCAAATGCGAATGGTTCAACGAATGGGTCCGATATCCTCGCTGACAGCGATGATTCCAGGGATGGGGAAAATGCTCGAGGGAGTTGATCCGGAACTTCCCGAAAAACAGATGAAGAGGATCGAGGCTATTATTCTGTCTATGACGCCGAAAGAGCGGCGCAATCATACGATCCTCGACGGCTCGCGCCGCCGTCGCATAGCCCGCGGTTCAGGCACCTCGGTTGAAGAGATAAATCAGCTAATGACCCAATTTACCCAGATGAAAACGATGATGCATAAAATCACAAAAGGCGGCATCGGAGAGCTTGCCAAGATGTTAGGGGGAAAGATTCCTGGATTTGGCGGAATGTTTCGGTAGAGGTCGATGTGTAGCTTAGTTTTTTGTGGATTGATTTTTCGGCAGAGGAAAATCAATCCCAATTATCGGGCATTCGGTGGAACCAATCTTCTTGAACGGATAAGTATGCATGTTCGAGTGGAGTTCGCGTAAGCCGTGTTAGCCTCTTTGAATACTCAGCAACGCTCCCTTTGCGGAAAATTCTTTTGAATGCTCTTATATTCATTGGTGAAAATTGGAGATCTAATCTGTTTAGATAGTACTTGTCGCAGAGTTAGCCTTTACCGTTTTGGAAGGCAATCTTTACGATGTCTATCCGAGATGGAGGTGGATAGTCTCTCTGGCATGGAACTCCTTCGGAGCAGATTAACTTGTGTGGGCCGTTGAGTACGTTGAAAATCGGGTAGTTCCGCAAAAACGGATTCCTATCTCTAATACACTCAGGCGTTCCCTTGGCACCTTGAGAGCTGCTTTATCCGATTCTGTTCTCTTGCGTTGTGCCGTTATGTGGCAATAATTATCCCAATTTACCCCACTTTTCGCTTGCGACGAATCAGCTCGTGCAACTGTGTTATCAGTGGCATCTTTCCTTCGAACCGTACCCTACATCGGGCTTGCTCCTCTGATAGGATTTCTAAATAACAAGGGTTTATTGTCGATCTTTCTCGTTGGCTGGAGTGCTCTTACAATTTTAGCTCTCATTTTTTTCCTGTGGGATGAAACCTCTCAAAAACGGAGAAACCGCATCTCCGGATCACTTACCTCATAGACAAACCGCCCTTACTTGTCCGATTCTATAATCACCCACTCGCTAAAGCGCTCTGACGAGCTGACACAAGTCAGGCAAGCCTGCTCGATCAACGTATCCACAATAAAAGCCATCAATGACAACGAGCCCATCTTCCTCTCACGCATCGACACTGAATGCCAAGCCAGTGAGCGCCGCCTCCTCCATTAGACACGCTGCCGTTTTAGGGGCGGGGATTATGGGTCGACAGATAGCGGCGCGTTTGGCGAGCGTTGGACTTTCTGTCACGTTGCTAGATTTAGCAACTCCGAACAGCCCAAATAAACTCGCTGAGGAAGCGATTGCGCGGCTACCGGGGCTCAAACCACGCCCTTTTTATCGAGAAAGCGATCTTCGCCGGATTACCGCTGGAAACTACGACGAACATCTTCCGCTGATCCAACGCGCCGATCTTGTGATTGAGGTAATCAGGGAAAATCTGGAAGAGAAACTCGCCCTTTTTCGTCGATTAGAGCCATATCTGCGCGCCGATGCACTGCTTGTTTCAAATACGAGTAGCATACCCGTTAAGATGATAGCTCATGGACTGTCTCCTCAGTTACGCTCGCAATTTGTCGGTGGATTTCATTTTTTTAATCCAGAACCGCTGGAACTCCTCGAGTTGATATTTGCCCCTGAAGCGACTTCAGCTCAACGTAAGATTGCAACCGATTTTGCATCTCATATCCTCGCCAAAGAGGTTGTAGTAGCTCACGATACACCCGCGTTTGTTGCGAATCGAATCGGTGTATTCGCTTTAATGCGCGCGATGCAGGAGTTTGCAACAGGCGGCTATACAATTGAGGAGATTGAAACTCTCACGGGACCACTGGTGGGTCGCCCTGCTTCGGCAACTTTTCGCACCGCTGATAAAGTAGGTCTTTCAACGGTTTTGCACGTTACTAGTGGGTTACACCAACACCTTACAAACGACCCATACCGAGGTGTATTTAATCCACCGGAACAGCTTCGACGACTCGTTGAGCGGGGAGATCTAGGGGCTGAAAAGGGGCGCGGTTTTTCAACCAAAGATCGTGCGACAAATACGATCTGGAACCTTGATCACGAAACTCTTGAGTATCGACCATCTACTGGGTTAGCGAATCTAGGAGATATTTCGTCGATTACACGACTCGCAACAGCTCCTGAACGGGTGCGGGCGCTGCTCGATCTTCCCGGCCGAGCGGGCGATTTTACTAGGCGATATCTTCTCGAACTTCTCCATTACTGCGCAATCTGTATTCCTGAGATAACAGATTCTCCCGCCGACCTCGATACTGCGCTGAGAGCGGGCTTTTTGTGGGATATTGGACCTTTTCAGCTCTGGAACGCACTGGGAGCAGCTGATATCGCAGCCCGAATATCCCAACACGGACTAGTGCTTCCAGAATGGGTTACCACCGCTATCGCCAAGCACGGTGCTATCCAAACTATTGATGAGAACTTCCCCTCCTCCGCCCCTACTATTCGGATTCAACCAGAGTCCGCCCTACTGGATCTGGGCGATGGAATTGCGCATTTCGAATTTCGCTCAAAGGCAAATACTCTTTCCTTCGCTGTTATAGCCGAGCTTGAGCATTCCCTCGATCTTCTCGAGAGTAGTGATGATTGGCGAGGTATGGTGATAGGGAATCCTGCAAGTGGTTCGTTCTGCGGCGGTGCAAATGTCAAGGAAATTGCAACTGCAGTTCAGGCAGGCCAGATCGGTGCAGTCGATGCGCTGGTGAGCCGTTTTCAAAGGCTGATGAACCGCATCTATACCTTTCCTAAACCGCTGGTCGGCGCGATAAAAGGGCTTGCTCTCGGAGGAGGCGCAGAACTCTCGCTTGCTCTTCCCTATGTTGTTGCTCACCCTCAGAGCTTTGTTGGACTAGTTGAATTAGGAGTAGGTCTTATTCCCGCTGGAGTTGGATCGACCCATTTTGCATTCCTTGCAGCCGAGCGTGCAGCGAGCAAAGATCTCGCGGGGATACTTCCTTTTTTTCGGCAGGGATTTGAGCGGATCGCGATGGGGGTCGTGACGAATAACGGCTATGAAGCGTTTGATGCTGGATTTTTTGGGACAGGCTCGCGGATTATTCCGTGCAAAGATCAGATTATTCCCGCAGCAAAAGCGCTCGCCCTCTCCCATACTATCGGGCCCTTCACCGCTCGCCCTCCACGCGGCGATATATTTGTTCTTGGCGCTGAGGGCCGAGCTCCATTTGAACAGCGGCTCGAAGAGATGAAACATGCTGGATTTATATCTCCATACGATGCCTTTCTTGCTCAGACTCTTCTTTTTGTGATGACGGGAGGGGCGATATCGGGTCCGCAGTATGTTTCTGAGTGCTACCTTCTTAATCTTGAACGTGAGCAATTTGTGGCTCTTCTTTCCCAAGAGGGAACCCATCACAAACTAGGTCGTTTCTTGAAGGGTTTAGCTCGATAGTCGGTACGCCCTTTATTTGGTTGAGAATATTTTTCTGAGAATCATAATGGCTCGTGATGTCTTTATCGTAAAAGCTGTTAGAACGCCGGTCGCGAAAGCGGGAACACCAAAAAGACGAGGCACTCTCGAATTCGTTCGTCCCGATGATCTTATAGCGCTCACGATTCAGGGGCTGCTCGAGCGGGTACCGAATCTACCCAACGATGCGATCGATGATGTGGTGATTGGCTCCGCATTTCCAGAGGCAGAGCAGGGCTTCAATATTGGGAGAATTGCAGCACTCAGAGCAGGATTGCCTGTTACAACAACAGGCCAGACGGTAAATCGTTTTTGCGCCTCTGGTCTTCAGGCAATTATTGCTGCAAATGATGCTATTGCGATGGGTCGTTGCGGTGTAGCAATCGCGGGCGGCGTTGAATCGATGACACGTATTCCGATGGCTGGGCATCAACCGTTCCTAAATCCGGCACTCGCAGGAGCTCACTCAGCCACCTATATCAGCATGGGTATGACTGCAGAAAATGTCGCTCGAGAGTATCAAATATCGCGCGAAGATCAGGATGCCTTCGCCGTTGAATCTCACCGTCGTGCGATAGCTGCTCAACGGGAAAACCGTTTCGTCGATGAGACACTACCGATAAATCTCAATCGCGTGGTGTATGAGAATGGCCGAGCAGTTGAGCGCTCTCTTTCACTCCTCACAGATGAAGGGCCTCGTGCTGACACCTCTTTCGAGTCCCTTGCAAAGCTAAAACCTGCATTCACCACCACCGGTTCAGTAACTGCTGGGAACGCCTCTCAGATCTCAGATGGCGCCGCTGCCGTGCTTCTCGCGAGCGAAGATGCAGTCAAAACCCATAATCTCACCCCCCTCGCCCGCATCTTAAGCTTCGCTACAACCGGAAACGATCCAGCGCTGATGGGTGTTGCTCCGATAGACGCCATTCCTAAGGCGCTGAATCTTGCTGGACTCTCCTCTTCCGACCTTGGTGTCATCGAAATTAACGAGGCATTTGCCTCTCAATCAGTAGCGATAATTCGCACTCTCGGCCTCAACCCAGCAATCATAAATCCTAATGGCGGCGCGATAGCTCTAGGGCACCCCCTCGGCTGCACCGGCGCCCGCATCTTCACCACCGCCCTCCACGAAGCCCACCGCATCTCCGCCCGCTACTTCGGCGTCGGAATGTGCATCGGCGGCGGTCAAGGAGCATTTGCGGTCGCAGAAAGGTTAGGCTAGAGAAACTTGGTAGGACCTTCGGGAACGTGAGACTTTTTCTCTCATGCTCCCATTTTCCGACGAAGTTACGTCAGCGGTTTTGACAATTATCAAAATGACAACCTACTTTGGCCAGTTCGGAACAATCGACTTTATCGAATACTGGACCGCATTCAGACTTTTTATATCGCAAATACCGATTAGAACGGCAAATACAATTCTCATATTACCTATTTACATGGGTACATTTCAACGGACATAAAAACACGAAATCCTTGAGAATATCAATATTTCAAAGGATTTTTTGCTTTTTTAGAAGATTCAAACCAAAGAGTGTTTGGGGTTTGAGGATTCAGCGAACTCTTTTCTGTTAGATTTTCACGAGAGAGAAAACAACGAGAGTCGCGGCACTGGTTTCTAGCTTCATACTTTTGGGCGAAGGTTTCTGCCTATCGTGAGTTATGGGGCTTTTGTATTC
>JBIJBT010000096.1:0-9200 GCA_044345055.1 Bdellovibrionota bacterium | reverse complement strand
ACGAGCGCTAGCGGAGCGGATCGATTATGAAGTTGCCCCAAAAACCTTCGAGTATGGGCAGTTGTTTGAGAGCTTTATCGTTAATGAGATCCTGAGACGGTTAACCTACCTAGACAAACAGTTCTCGCTCTCATATCTGCGAGTCGGCGAAAACGTTGAGATCGATCTAATTATCGAGCAATCCTCTAAGCCTCGATGGATCATCGAGATAAAATCCACTACAAGTGTGGATGAACGCCACGCTCGCGCATTAACAACATTAAGAGACGACTTCAAGGGCGCCAAGGCGCTGCTTATCTCTAACGATCCAACTCAGAAAGATTTCTCTGGAGTGCGCGCGCTGCATTGGACTGAGGCTATTAAGAAGATTGTTGCGGATTTCTGAGGTGTGAGAGCAGGACGCATTGCACGGGGCTCAATATGATTATTTCGCCCTATCTCTATACCTCTGAGGTGTAGAGATAGGGGAGCGGCGCCATGAGTCAAGAAATGGGGGTAATGTCCGGTGCATAGAAAAGAGAGGCGGGGAGGTAAAGTTGATTGCCTCCTAACAAGGGGTATTTCGATAAAAATAGCACGGTAAAAGTCTAATGTACAAGATAAATAGGTAGCTAAAAGTTTGTTAGTTGTGAAAATACCCGATATATGTGGTGGCATAACCTTCAGTAGTCCGGTTTTTGATTTTTTCCAGGTTGCTCTACACCTCTGAGCTAGAGAGGTTCTGGGCCCATTGATTTATCTTTACTTGGACTTCCATGCCTCTGAGCTAAAGAGGTCTCGATCGTAGAGAGCTTGGGGAGGTAACGAATCATGCTCGGCTGCGATTTTTTGGGAGGGCCAAGTTAATTGAAGGGGAATGCGAACATTAATTACGAAAAAAATGGCCGACCCTCATTATGAAGAGAGTCGGCCTGGATTTGGAAGGAGACGATGTCAGCGAGACGCTGTAGGGCCACGCAGACTTTCCGGAATAAGCCGTTCTAGAGCCTCGGCTAAGGCCTTCTTGGGCAAATCCTTACCCGTGTCTCGGGTGGATCTTCGATTCAAATTGACTGAGAACTTTTCGCCATTCTTTTCGAATTCAATCAAAAGTTCCCCGTTAAATCTCGTCTCCCTTCCTCGGAGAAACCTTACTGCCTGCCTTATTACGGCATAAGCGGCTGAGGTTGGCCGACCGTCTCTCTCGCAGAGCACCCGATCTTGGATCGACAGTTCTTGACCATCTAGCTGAGTGATAACCAGCGAATTAACCATTTGTCCAAAAAAAAACGACAAGAAAGGAAACCAAATTCAGCGGAAAAAATTAACCTCGCATCCAAGTATTTCTACACCCCCGAGCCAGAGATGCTTCGCGCACAGGAGAATACCGCCTGATAAAGAGATTCGCGAAAGGCTCCACTATCCTAATCGCACCCTCTAACAATACTTTCTATTTATGTACAGCCGCCTCCCCGACTAACAGAAAAATTTCGATCGCCGCCTTTAATACTCCGCCCCCATTACTACAGCGCTTTCGAGTTGCAATTTGTTTTTGCTATCGATTTTTTGGTGACGTGTAGGTAGAAACATTTCTTAATAACACCTAACTCATTAATAACATTCAGAAGTCCGATGGCATGGCGCCAATAGTTGTTGTGCTTGTTCTTTCCTTAGTAGCTGAAGCTTCTGCGAGCCTGGTCGTTGGTCTGCCCTTTGGAGCTGGATTTTGGAGATTTTTACGCAATATCTACAATTTTTCCTCCTTGACCTTCGCTTCCCGCGTCCTATAGTGTAGAGGAGTGGGATGAAGTGGGATATTTTCCCACAAACAAAGTTTGAAGATGCGCGGTCTAGGGGCTAGAACCGGGTAGGGGGAGTCGGTCGTGGCGCTCGATGATGGTCCGAACGAAACGGGTGAAATCGCTGAGGAGCAGGGGCTGGTTGCCTTTCGGGGGAGTTTTTCTCACGCGGTTGATGAAAAGGGGAGGGTTAGTTTGCCCTCTGAGTTCCGTCGGGTACTTCAGTTGCGGAGTGAAGGGTCGGTAGTGCTGACGAACTATATCTCTGATGGGGCGCGGTGTATCGAGGGGTTTGGGGTTCGGGAGTGGTCGGCCTTCGAGGCAAAGCTGCGAGCAAAAAGCCGATTCGATCCGAAGCTTCAAAAACTCGAAAACTTTTACCTAAGCCGTGCGACAGAGTGCCCGCTTGATGGGAGTGGGCGAATCCTCATTCCGAGTCATCTCAGGTTGTATGCTGGGCTCGAAAAGGAGGTGACTTTTACCTCGTCGCTCCACGGATTTCGGCTGTGGGATAGGCGGGTATGGGATGTCATCTTTAGCGCTGCTGAGGCGGCGTTGTTGGCGGATCCATCGATATTCGCTGAAGTTGATCTTTGATTATTGGGTGTCGGTTTGGTGAGCATTGTAGTTCTGAAAGCGTGACCCTTTTTGTTGTTGTGATATATGAACTCTACGGTTGGCGAGGGAGATGAAACGGGAGTTACCCGTCATGTGCCCGTCCTCTTGCACGAGGTCATCGCTGGGCTGCGCGTCGAGCGAGGTGGCACCTTTCTCGATTGCACTCTTGGAGGAGGGGGACACAGCGCGGCTCTACTTGCAGCCAACCCTGTTGTTTCAGTCGTTGCTATCGATCGGGATGCGCGGGCTATTGCTCGGGCTCAGGAACGATTCGGAGATAGCCAGCGGATCTCGTTGCGGTGTGGACGATTTGGAAATCTTCAGCAGTTGGTAGGATCTGTGCGATTCGATGGCGTGCTCGCGGATCTTGGTATGTCAACTGATCAGCTTTTTGAGGGGCGCGGTTTTTCGTTTCGAGACACAGAGAGTCTCGATATGCGAATGGATGAAGGAGAGAGCAGAACTGCATACGATTTGATTAATGAAGGCTCGCCCGTTGAACTGATCCGGGCATTTAAGATTGGTGGCGTCGGTCGAGAAGCATCACGTATCGTTGCAGAGATTGTGAGATCTCGTCCAATTGCTTCAGGCCAAGAGCTGGCAGCACTTGTCGGTCGCGTTGTTCCCCGCACAGCGGGTGGAAGTCATCCAGCAACTGTGGTCTTTCAGGCGTTGCGGATCGCGGTGAATGAAGAGTTTGAGGAGATAGACGCTCTTCTTTCGGCGATACCTCAGGTCATAAAGCCGGGAGGGCGACTCGCGATTATCTGTTTTCATTCGCTCGAGGATCAGCGGGTTACTCGGCAGCTGCGTCGGTGGGCTGCAGGAGATTCAGCTCCAGCGCGGCGGCACGATATCGCAAGAGAGCGACCACTTGGGTCGTTGATAACAAAGCAGGCAGTCGAGCCCTCGCGATCGGAGATTGAAACAAATCCGGCATCTCGGAGCGCGCGACTGAGAATATTTGAGTTTTTGGACCAGTAGTATCTTTTGATGCTACGCCACGTTGATAGTAATCAACGATGAGTGATAGATTTTTTTTGTGGGGGGGAATTACAATGGCCGTTTGTCTTGATTATCAAACCGTTTATTTGCGAAGGGAATCGAGCTCGCTCGGATGGCATCTGAGTCTCGCTTCGGGGGTTATTCTTCTTGGTACTCTTGTTGGTCAGATTTGGATTCGCACCGAGGTTACTGATGTTGGGTACCATATCTCTGAACAGCAGCGTATTCAAAGTCAGCTAACAACCGAGCGGCAAGAGCTTGAGCTTGAGAGGATAGTGCTTCATCGGCCAGATAATTTGGCGGAGCGGGGTCGCAAGGTGCTTGGTCTTCACCCAGCTCAAAAAGACCAGATGTTTCGCATAGAGAAATAGGTCCACTTACATCAGCGTGAAGGGGATCGTATGGCGCGTCCAGTGATCGGTTTGAAAAAGGGTTGGTTTGTTCGGCTACCGAGTCGTCTTCAGGGTCGCATTCGTCGTCGTGCTCAGATGTATCCCCCCGGGCATCGGGCACACCACTACGGAATTTCGCTCTCATCAGAGGCAGTCCGTGAATCGCGATTGACGATCATTTTTTTGCCTGCGCTGCTGTGGGCTGGACTCGTTATATTTAACCTTCATCGAATACAGTTGGCTGGAGTAGATCGGTGGCGAGGAAGAGCTGAGGATCAGCAATTTAGCGAAATTACCCTTGCTGGCGAAAGGGGCACTATTACGGATCGATTGGGAAGAGTCGTTGCAATGTCGGCTCCAGCAGCTTCCGTTTATGTGCGTCCCCGTTCTGTAAATGATCGTGGAGGTGTCGTTAAAAAGGTCGCTCCACTTCTTGGTCTTTCAGCAAAGCAGATCTCTGTGCTTCTTGATGACACTAGGCCTTTTGTATTTCTAAAGCGCCAGGTTGATCGTCGAACAGCTGAGGAGGTTGCGGGTCTTGGTTTTAAGGGAATAGGCTACGTTTCTGAATCGAAACGGATGTATCCGTACGGGAACGCAGCGAGCGCTCTGATAGGAGCGGTGGGAATTGATGGTGAGGGTTTATCGGGCCTTGAGCGGGTTCACGAGAAAAAGCTTGCAACAGCACCAGTCCTTGCCAAGGTAGCGCGCGATGCTCACGGTACTCTGATTCAGCTTCCAACGGCTGATGAGGAATCGATTGAGCCGCAGTCGGGTCATTCTATTCAGCTCACGATTGATATCGAACTTCAGAGAATCCTCGATGATGAGCTTGAACAGGGACGGGTTGCGAGTGGTTCAAAAGGCGCATTCGGGGTGATGGTTGATGCAGGTACTGGAGAAATTTTGGCGATGAGCCAGGCTCCATCCCCAGATTTTAACACAATTCGTAAGTATGATCCGATCCAGCTCAGAAATTTTACTGCTGAGGCTACATTCGAGCCGGGCTCCATTTTGAAGGCTGTTGTAGCAGCAGGTGCTTTGGAGCGCGGAGTGGTAAGACCTCGTGAAATGATAAATTGCGAGCGGGGCAATTTCCGGTATGCCGGACGGACGGTTCATGATGCGCATCCATCTGATGTAATCTCTTTTCATGATGTTGTCGTTCGAAGCTCTAATATCGGAATGGCAAAGGTGGGCGACCGATTGGGTCGAAATAATCTTTACCGAATTTTGCAGACATTCGGATTTGGTAGGAGCTCAGGCATTGGGGTGCCGGGCGAAAGTGGTGGGATTCTTCGCCCAGTTTCTTCGTGGGCGCAAATCGATGTGGCGACTCACTCTTATGGGCAAGGAATAGCGGTGACTCCTCTTCAGGTAGTAAGAGCGATGAGCTCTCTTGCAAATGGCGGTACTCTTAACCCTCTGCAACTTGTTTCTGGGCGGCCAATTACCGATGAACCGAAGAGGGTTATTAGTGAGCGATCGGCGCAGCTGATCGAGGAGATGCTAGTTGGGGTGGTTGAGGATGAGCACGGAACGGGTAGCTTTGCTGCGATTCCGGGCATTCGAGTCGGTGGTAAAACAGGAACGGCTCAGAAAGCTCGAATAGGGGGCAAAGGTTATCTACCCGGGAAATATATGTCCTCATTCGTTGGATTTGTCGATGCTAACACCATCGGCGTCCAGAACCGGTTGGTGCTTCTGGTTACGATGGATGAACCTTCTCGAGGTTCCTACTACGGTGGTATTGTCGCAGCGCCGGTGTTTCAAAAGACGATGAAGCGAACCCTTGAGCATCTGTCGCTCCGCACGGTACTTGGTTCATCAACAGTAACGGCTCAACGCGATATGAATAATAGGTTTCAGCGAGTTGGTTAGGAAGA
The DNA here is from genome assembly GCA_044345055.1 of Bdellovibrionota bacterium. Taxonomy (GTDB): domain Bacteria; phylum Bdellovibrionota_C; class UBA2361; order UBA2361; family OMIW01; genus OMIW01. Next base: position 3,521 of record JBIJBT010000096.1, on the reverse strand, counting down.
TGAAACGGCGCTCGGAACTTCTAGAAATCATCTGCAAGCCGATGATTTAGACCTTTTTTAAAACAGAAGCGTAAACAGATAACTGGTATCAACTATCGCTCTCTGTACGACAACAAGAAAGGAGGGTAGAGATAGGGAAGCAAGTGTTAGTCCGAGGCCAACGGTTATCGGAAAGCTAAGGAAAAAAACATTTATGCTAGGTATCGTTCTTGAGAGAATGCCTAGAACAAATTGAGTGATAAGGAGAGTCGCCACTATTGGGCTGGCGATGAGAATGCCTAGTTTGAATATCAGCCCGGTTGCCGTTGACATCTGCATTACTAGGTCAGTAGATGGAGAAAACACTCCGGGAGGAAGGCCATTTCCGAGTCCTGATGCTGCTATAATAATTGTGTGGTGACCATCCATTAGTAGAAAAATAACGATAGCGAGATCTCCGTAGAGTTTTCCGAGCGCAGAGGATTGCTCGCCAAGACTCGGATCGAAGAGATTTGCGGCTCCAAGTCCCATCGCAGTGCTCGAAAGGGAGCCAGCAAGGTGCGCCGCAGCGACAAAAAGTTGCGGAATAAGTCCAATGATGAGGCCAAGAGCTACCTCAGAGCAGAGCATTACGAGAATTGGACCCCACCCAGCAGGTATAGGGGGTGGAGATGAGCTTATAAGCGAAGTTCCAGCGAGAACAATAATAGCGCTCGCTCTGACCGCGAGCCCAGTAGCGCCTTGGCCGAGCCCGGGAAGGAGAGAAAAACAGACGGTATAGCGAACTATAAACAGGATCAATCCAAAGGCGATATCGATCCGTTGGGTGAGTCCCAGTATAGCGTCGTTCAGTGGGGAAACGGGATCCATGAGTTAACCGATCCTCTGTTACGATCAAAAAAAACTACTGGATGGCGTGTGGTATTTGGGCGTATATCGTCTCAGTAAAAAGAACCAGTTTGCTCACCATGAAATTTCCAAAGAGCATAAGCGCAATGACGAGCGAGGCAATCTTCGGAATGAAAGCTAGAGATGCGTCATTAATCTGAGTAGCGGCCTGAAATATGCTCACACTTAAACCCGCAGCAAGGCCGAGACCAAGTATCGGGAGTGCAACAAAAACGGATGTTTCAATCGCGGTTTGGGTAAGTTTTAGATAAAGATCCGCGTTCATATACCTCCAGTGTTATATGTTTTTACGAGAGAGGTGATAATCAGATGCCATCCATCTACAAGTACAAAGAGCATCAGTTTGAGCGGTAGAGATATGATCACCGGTGGTAAAGTAATCATACTCATCGCAGTTAATATCGAGGAAACCACCATATCAAGTACGAGGAACGGGAGCGCAATCATGAACCCGATCTGGAAAGCAGTATTTAATTCGCTAATCACGAAAGCTGGAATTGCGGCGTGAATTGGAACATCGGATGGAGATTTTGGGCGTGGACTCCGAGTTATCTCAAGAAAGAGGGCGATGTCTCGCTCTCGTGTATTTTGGACGAGAAACTGTTGTAAAGGTGCTCCCGCCTTTGTTAACGCCTCCTCTTGTGCCATCTGACCATCAAGAAATGGGCGGATGCCATCGTTGTACATTCGGCTGAATACAGGCTGCATAATTCCTAATGTTAAAAAGAGTGCAAGGCCTGTTATCACGGTATTTGGAGGAGCCGCCTGAGTGCCGATTGTTGTGCGAGTCATCCCAAGCACTACAGCTATTCTGGTAAACGATGTCGTGGTGAGGATGATTGCAGGAGCAAAAGTAAGGAGCGTTAGGAGAAGAGTAATCTTAATCGTTGAAGAGACGGTGCCATCGGTTGTAAGGGCCGAGTTTCCCACCGACAGGGAGAGACCAGGGGTCTGCGCAGATGCGAGCAGAGGAAAGAGGAGTATTGTAGCCAATGCTCCGAATCCAAGGACAGTTTTGCGATTCATGCGGCTCATCCGATACTCCGTATTGGGTTTTCTTCGTTCGACGCGGCGGCATCGTCACCCTCTGAAGGAAGAGAATGTGTTCCTTCATCGACAAGTAGGTCGTGAAATGGAAGAGAGCTATTCATGTCGTGCGGCACGATAGTCACCTGCTCTGGACCAACAGCGCAGAGAACTGAGCGATTCTTTACCTTCACAACCATCAAGGACGTGCGAGGAGTAAGCATCAGTTTGCTTGTAATCTCCATCTCCTGTGATCCCGATTTTCCGGCCCGTTTCGTACGATTGCTCAACCAAGCGCCGTAACCGGCAAGAAGAATCGTGATACACCAGAAAGCCTTCGCCCGAGTCGAGAGCCCAAGTTCTGAGCCTATCCCACTTTTGGAATCTGGAATTCCGATTCCAAGAGGCGCAGCGGTTTGATTGCTGACGAGCTCACTGTTTTTATCAGGGTTGTTTTGTGCGTAACCAATAGAGAGTGATACGGAGCCTAAAAGTGCAACGATTGCGATCGCTATTGTTGAGAAGCGAGCTTTTTTAATCACCGTAGCCCTCCCATTCGATCCTCAGGTGAGAGAATATCTGTGATGCGCACACCGAACTTTTCATTGACAATAACAGCTTCGCCTCGTGCTACCTGTTTGCCATTGATGAAAATATCCAGTGGTTCACCGGCGAGCTTTTCGAGCTCTAACACTGAACCCTGGCTTAATTGGAGTAGGTCCTGAATCGTCATTCGAGCGCGACCAACCTCAACTGTGACCAGTAGAGTTACGTCCATCAAAAAGTCGATCGTTTGGCTCGACTTTTCAGACATGCCCGATTCATCCCAGATGTCGGAGGAGGTTGCATCCGCGATATCCCCCGCAGCATCGGCGATATTTCCTAATTCTTCCTCAATATCATCCACCATGGGTCAATACTCCGAGACGGTTGCGGTAATTAATAAGGTCTCGTTTCGGGATTGATCGAGAGACCTTGATCGCTCGATTACCCCGAAAACTTCCAACATGTCCGTAAAACTTTGGCTCTCCCTCAATTAAAATCATCGACTCATCCGCTGGACTCGTTGAAAGCGGAAGAATGTCGCCCTTTTCAAGCTTGAGGAAATCTCGAGGAGTCGTTGAGCCAACTGCTAACTGAACGCTTACTTGTGCTGTTGATTGTCGAACGTTGGACTCCATTCGTTTGAGAAGAGCGCTATCAACCTCAAGGCGTGATACCTGAAAGTTGGTGGAGAGTTTATTTCGGATCGGCTCTAGCATTGAGTAGGGAGTGCATAAAATGAGCGTTGCGCTCTCACTCTCTAGCTCAATCTCAATCGTAACGATAATAACGACATCGGTGGGAGGAACGATGGCGACCGCAAGTGGATTGTATTCAGAACGAACAAAAACAAAATCAACTGGATGAATTGGAGCCCACGCCTCGCGAAGAACCTCGAGCGATTGCTCAACGACTCTTCCAATTAGTTTTGTTTCAATCGGGGTATATTCTCGCCCTTCAATCTTTACCTTGCCCGTGCCGACTCCGCCGAAAAGACTGTCGACAATTGCAAATACTAGAGGTGCCGATACAACCATCAGGGCGTTGCCAGAGAGTGGTGGCAT
>JBIJBT010000043.1:0-22933 GCA_044345055.1 Bdellovibrionota bacterium | reverse complement strand
TCCCAAGCTTCCCGCCAAATGCCAAAAAACACTTTAAAAGGCTCTGTGAAGCTCTTCCCCCTCACACGGTTCCGCAGCTAAAAGAGGAGCTGGAAAACTTTTATTCAGTGGTTCTCGCGGAGGCCGACAATCGCCCCCTTGTAAATAAAGAGCTTATACGTGACCTCTACGATCGGGCGTGTCTTCTTCTTGAAAGATATCCGCATATATCTGAAAAACACCGCGCTCTCGTCGTAGGAGCGTTGCGGTATTTTGTTTCCGATGATGATTCATTTCCCGACCTTGAGTTTGCCTCGGGCTTTAATGATGATGCAGAGATCATGAATTATGTCCTTGAGGAGCTCGGACTCGAGCAGGAAACCATATTTGTAGATTGGGGCCACATGGCCCGTTGATTTTTTACCGCTTTTTTCGGTTATTCCCCTTCCAAAACTAGGTTAAATATAAAGTTAAAAAAACCTAGTACAGTTCGGAATTCAGGTGCATCAAACAAATTAGTTAGTCGCTGAAAAGTAGCGAATTTCAAACTAGGTGTTTTACGCATCATTAAACATCCAATAGAAATCGTTTCAGCGTCACCTTGGGCCTTGTCTTGTCGAATGAGAGATGGCTCAGATTTGTGGCAAAGAGCCGATCTTATTTGGTTGGTTCGGTGATGGAGGAGGAGAGGAGTATGGGGCAGTTTGTTCGTGCGGTGCGATATAGGTTTTCTCTGGTTCTTTCGTTGATCGCGGTTTTCTCGACTATTTTGGGCAGTTTTCTCGATGTGGCAAATGCCGAGGGAAGGTATATCGTTGGTATTAGTTCAGATCAATCTGGAAAACCAAGAACATCGGAGGCAATGTCAGTCATCGCTGCATTGGGGGGCGCAGTAGTATCCCCGGTTACCGTTTTTGGTTCAGTTGTTGTAGAGGGCTCTCAATCACAGATGCAAGCCCTTTCTCTATCACCAGCGATCTCTTCGGTCGAGTCAGATTCATCGATCGGTATTTCTCTTAACCCTAACGATCCACTTTTTCTTGATGCTGGTAGTTGGGGTCTTAAAGGGTTGCCCGGAGTTCGGGGCGTTGAAGCTTGGGATCTTACTCAAGGCTCATCCGGAGTTGTTATCGCTATACTTGATACGGGTGCCGATCTGACACACCCCGACTTAAGCACCAAATTGTGGAAAAATACGAGAGAAATTGCTGGAAATGGGATCGACGATGATGGAAACGGCTTTATCGATGATCTCTTCGGTTGGGATTTTGCGAATGGCGATAACTATCCGCAAGATGACCATGGGCACGGAACTCAGGTCGCTGCAATAGCGGCTGCTGCAACCAACAACAGTGTTGGTATGTCGGGCGTATGTTGGAACTGTGCAATTCTTCCGATTAAGATCTTCGATGCTGCGGGTACAGGATCTCTTTCTTCGGCCATTCAGGCGATAGACTATATAGTTCGGCTTCGTCAAAGCGGAGTTAATGTTGTCGTAATGAATATGTCTTACGGTGGTGCCGAACGAAGCCAAGCAGAGCTCAACGCTCTCGCGGCGGCGGAGGCAGCACAGATTGTGACAGTAGCGTCAGCTGGAAATAGTTCGAGTTCAAACGACACGAATCCAGTTTATCCTGCTTCGTTTTCGAATGAGTTAAATTCGGTTTTATCAGTCGGTGCTCTTGCCACTGATGGATCTTTGGCATCCTTCTCAAATTTCGGGCAGGCCGTAGATATAGCAGCTCCCGGTGTGAGCGTTATCTCTGCTTTTCCTGTGGGGTACGATGGGCTTCTCGGCAACTATCAACTTCTCTCAGGTACCAGTGCATCGGCGCCATTTGTTGCGGGTGTGGTGGGTTTGATTCAGAGCAGCCAACCTAGGACAGCTACGCAGGTAAAACAGATAGTGCTTCAATCAGCGGCGACTCGTTCGTCTCTGAGCGGAAAAGTTCGTTCAGGCGGTCAACTCGATGCGTTTCAGGCAAGTACGTTGGCTCGATCGATAGGGTTTAGTTACCCCGTTGCCGGTGTTATCAAAGCAAATCAGACTCCGGTCGCTGGAGTCCCAGTTGTTGTGTCTGCGGAAGGAACTGCAACGACCGCGTTTACTAATGCTGGTGGTGAATTTACCTCTGGTTTGATTAGTGAGGGCTCGTTAGTCCGAGTAGTTCCAACATCAGCAGCGTACAGCTTTGTTCCTGCTGAGCAGACCGCAACCGTCGTCGAGGGGCTACCTTCAATGGTATTCTCTGCAGTCGCCCGCGCAACCGCAACTGCCATTCCAACAGCTACGGCAACGGTGGCACCGACTGCAACTGCAACACCCACGAGAACGCCGACCGCTACCTCTACGGCAACTCCGACGATGACGGCAACAGCGACGGCGACTCCGACGGCGACCCGCACAGCAACGGCAACAGCAACAGCAACGGCGACCCGCACGGCAACCGCAACACCGACGAGTACGCCAACTGTTACTGCGACCCCAACGGTGACTGCGACGATGACGGCAACAGCAACGCCGACACCCTCGCCAACACCGACCGTAGTGGCGACTGCAACGGCAACTCGTACGGCAACACCCACTGTGACGCCAACGAGAACCCCAACGCCACGTCCCACCCTAACACCAACCCCAACGGCGACACCTCGAAAGAAGCGTCGACGACGGTAGTGAAAAAGCAGACCCTGAAAAACTCCTCTAGGAAGTTTTTCAGGGTCTGCATACAGTGGGCATGTTATCGCCGATAAAGAGCACGCATTAGCCTTTTGTTCGGCGGTAATACTTAAACGCAGTAAGTTGAACAGATCAACACTGAGGAGCGAATTAGCATCGCAAGTAGGAACAGGTCCCAGATAGCTACAAACGCTACGACCCGTCTTGGAAACTCAATCATGAGAATCGTAATCGCTGGGATGAATCCGAATAGAATGGGAAAGAGATACCGTCCTTGAGCCTGAAAATCGATCGCAAGAGAGTGGTAGGCAGACATTGCGATGATAAGCACCGTTGTTCCGAGTGCTATAAAAACAGGACCTTTCGAGTGTTGGCTACCTCCGGCGAGGAAAAGCGCTCCACCGATAGCGATTGTAACCAAGAGAGCAGCGATTAGATACCAAAAGCTCCCAAGAAAAAGAGACATAAATCCAAATACCGCGAAGAAGCTTCTGAAATTCGTGTAGAACCAGCCGTTATCAACCAAAAATTCAATGTTGGATGGGTTCATCGTACGAGCTGTACCGAGCGGATGAAACTTTGACATTGTTTCGATGAGAAACTTACCACCGAGAAGATCCCCATAGAGAACGAGATTCCTCAGATACCATGGACCCGCGATAAGCCCTGCTATCACGAAAATCTTTATTATCGCCAACCACTGGCCCCGCCTCTCAGGGATAGTTGAACGCAGAATGTAGGCAAGATAAATAAAAATCGCAGGAAGCAGCGCGAAATAATTGTATTTCGAGGAGAGTAATAATCCGAGCGATATTCCCAAGAAAAGGACGGCACTGGTTGGTAATGTGCCGTGGCGACGTCCTCTATCTAAGGCTAATGTGCACGATAAAAGGACGAGTGACGCTGATGTAAGAGCAAACGCATCCTGGTTAAGGTAAGAAAAGATAAAGATCACCTGCGGAATAAGGCATACTGACAGGGCTATCATCAGAGCCTTAGAAGAGCCCAAACCAACCGATACAACAGAAAAGTGAAGAGATGTGAAAAATATTATGGCGTACACAATCTGGGGAAGCCTCGCAGCAGTTGCGTCTGATACGAGTCCGAGCAGACGATTCAGTTTGATGCTTACCGCCGATATCAAATAATTCAATTGTGGAAATGTATTATAGCTGTTAGTGCACGGCATTGCGCCCAGCGGATTGACTCGACAGTTCGTGAGGAATCTAAGATCGTCGACACCACTCACCGGCAACCGATTGTTATCTGCGATAAAGAGCGCATTTGCCTCAAGATGAATTTGCTCATCAGGGGCCCCTGACATCGGGATAACCTTGATCCAGAAAGTAAGAATTACAAGATAAAGCAAGCAGGTTATTAACCCAGCAGCGTGCTTCTTGGCGAACGATAGGGAACGGCCCATAGCAGTACGAATAACGTGACAGTTAACAGGAAAATTGCTCAAACGAACGAGCAGGCTCGCAATACGGAGTAAATCCGTTGGCGGTCGGATGGTACTACGGAGAGGCTATCCCGGTCTATGCTTGGTCACTACCGTATTGAACCACTGGGTTATGTTAGTGAAGGCGGTGCAGCTCGCGCCAGCAGGGCAGGAAATATCTCTGGTATTAAAGCGCTGTTCGCTCGAGATGTGAACTCCTTGGTCGCAATCGGCGATATAGGAGATAGAACCATTATGAGTTGAGCTTTTTTGAAGCCTTTTTTTAAGTGATGTTAATTGAGTATTTAATTTTTTGACATCTCTTAGACATAAGCTCTTCTTACGGACATCTTTGATCGCCTTACACTGGGCAGATTTCTTCTTCACGTTTCTGGTTGTGAGGAGGATCTGTTTTTTCAGAGTCGCTAGCTGCTTTGACGATACTATTGTCGCGGTATAACGGGGCAATCCTTCGGATAGCGCCGTTACAAAAGAGGTATCAATCGTTGAGGGGTTGGTATTGGCGTATATGTATGTGTATGGACCGCCGCTTTTCAGACTGACACCAATACGAACCATTTGGCAGTGTCGAGTGCCTGAGATCAAAAATCGTAGATTATTCGAGTTAGGCTCTAAGCCGAGAGCAATCGTATCTCCAGGCGCTAAATCTTCTCTTCGAATAATTTGCTGCGCGGGAGCGTTTGGAAGTGGGTCAAGAATAGCACTATCCGAACAACCAACCTGCTTATTAATTCTCCTTGATTCCGCAGTAATGCCCCCATCACTAGAGTAAGATTTTACATCTATTGTATGGGTTCCTGTTGAGAGAGAGGACACGTCGTGATTTTCATCGAAGCCTGCGTTACTCGAATCGGCTAACGAAAATTGAGATGCCGCTGTCGGGTGATATAGCTGGGGATAAATCGTCCGAAAATGAACGCCATCAATAAAAATCTGAACTGCGGATACATCCTCATAGCGATCAGGAATGAGAGAGTATCCCTTTATTTGTAGGGTGCTACAAACGACCTGATCTTGCTGCGGTGATTCGACGATAAGTGTTGGAGAAGTTTGAGTAGCACCTTGATTAGAGACCTTTAACTGGCCAGTCGATAATCTAGAGGTAGAAAGATTCCCATCTGACACCTCACCAAGGACCCAATAAGTACCAACAGGAACAGCCGTAGTATCCCAGATGCAAACTTCCCCCTCACACGAGAGTGAGGATGAAGGGATTTCTGTTGCTCCAGTTGTCGAGCGAATAGAGTTGTAGAAGAACCGGGTCGATGTGGTGAGAGAATCCTGATCGGATTTAGTAAATACTAGAGCATATTTCCCTCGAGATTCGTCCATTCGGCGCAATTTTAGATAATCGAGGTAATAGGTTGCATTCGTGGGTGATCCAAACGGTGCGCCCGCAGCTGTACAGCAGGTATCAAGATGAAATTCATGGGGATCTAGCCGCAAGCTTTTTACCTCCCCCTTCCAATGAAATCCCTCATCACCTTCAGAGAAAAAAGTTGCTAGATCGCCGCAGAATTCATACCAGCGGTTGCCGCTCCATCTATCCGAGATAACTCCCCACTCCTCCGTAACTCGCGTTATATCATCTGCACCGATGAATGAAAGACGAGCAACCGAGCCAAGGCCAAGATCAAATTCACGATCAATCATCATCTTGACACACATAAACCGGTAGGAATCTGCGTCTACGGTGTAGTTATTTGTTCTGGTGAAATAGGGAAAAAAGAGAAAGTCGTGAGGATCGTCGTTTCCTGGACTATTTGTACCCTTATAGAAATTTCCACGTACACCCCCGATCAATCTAGTATCTGGAAGGTAGGCTGAAAGTGGTTCACCCGGAACACTAGGATCAGAGGTGGTGATTAGGTTTTCAGAAAAGGCGACGTCGCCTGGAAGGTAATTCCACGGCTTTACGCCAATTCCACCCTTAAGGTCTGGTTGCTGAAGCTTGATGAGAGGAGGAGCAAAAACTTTAAGTGAAGATGATTGGGAGAATGTAATTGGAAGGGTATCGTTCAGCGAAAAGTCGCCCTGATTAAGCTCAACGAAGTCGATCTCAAAGGGGGTGTTTAATGGATAGTTAAGCGAGAGAGCAAGGGTGTTAATAGATCCATTCCAGCCTGGTTTACCTGAAAGATCTAGCGTATAGATTCCATCTGCGTCCGGGTCAGCACCATTTTTGGTAGCAGCAACCGAGGTGATTCCTGAGCCGTTATCATAGCTAACCACAACATCGGTTCTCGGAGATATTTTGAAGCTCAGTTTGTTGAATGTCGTGGCATTTATATTTTCTGAAGGATTTAATCTTAGATAGAGTACGGGATTATTTCCAACTGCTGCAAATTTTCCGTTAGCAATAGAGCTGTTCGATGCGCCAGCGGTGGTAAGTAGGTCGTTTAAACTGTTAAAATCCCACGGATCGTTTCTTGAAACGGTCGCGTAATCGGATGTTTGAAATCCAGAGACGTAGTAGCTTCCGGGTGGAAGTCCTAAACTTGAGACAGTGGTACTCAGCGAGCCGTTACCCGTACCTCCTGAAACGATTTTTTTTATGTAACCGTTGAATGGCGTTCCATCGTCGTCGAGATAAAGATTGTGCAAAAGTGCTCCTGATGACGGTGTTACCGTATAGGTAATCGCGCCAATTCCGCATGAGTTTGGATCTTCGAGTCGTGCGTAATCAAAGGTAACCGATTGTTTGGTAACCGTCGGAAGAATACCGAAACCCTCGATCGATCCAGACTGCCATGGGTTGAGGTTATCGCTTCGCGAAGAGTCGATAGCGATAGATGAAAGATCTATCGTATATGTTGATTTTTGCGGAACTGTTGGAGTGTATTGAGTATAACTGTTTTCTTTACCATAGTTTTGGGAACGGTTCCAAACAAGGGCCAATCCATATCCGCTGTCTAAGGCTTCGGTGGCCATGCGGAGGGTAAAATGGGTATATTTCTGGGTATCGATTGGATTATTAGCTCCCCATCTTCCGCCGAGCGGAAGAGTTGCAGGCAGCTGGGGTGCGAGGAAACGGACGGTTCCTCCATTTGTCTCCGTGGTGGTGAAAGAAAACTCTCCTGAGTTAAATGCCGGGTTTGAGATGTAGGTAAGATCTAGGGGAATAAAGTTGACGATATCCTCCTTGTTAGACATATCCCAGGGATCCCCGAGGACCAGCGTCGCATAGTCATCGCACGGATTTAGGGTCGTAGCTGGAGAAAAAGATATATCAGCGCGGGCAAGTAGAGGAGCGATCGCAAAAAATAGAGCACCGAACAATGGCACTATAGAGAGGGCTATTCTGATTATTACCTTCATTCGTTAGCCTCTCACACTAATTTATTAAACCGGTGTTGGGGTTAGTAGAGTAGATCACGAAGAGCTCTCTTCCTTTGTAATCACCCTCCCGCAAAATTTCTCCATCCCTCCATTGTAAAATGTTTTTACTGCGGGGTGAACTAGAATAAATAACCCGCACTAGAATTAATACCTAATTATCGGCATCGTTAGACACAATCAGGGGGGGAACGACTCACAAGAACTCGCCCTATTTCTGCCAAAATCTGAGTCGACGTGGCGGACTCGCGAAGCCGTAATCCTCAGTTAAAAGGGTAAGGTTCGGATTATAGTAGGAATCGTTTTTGAGCTGATCGCCCCACCGTTGTTTCATCCAGCTCACCTCCCGTTCGAACCGATTGAATTTCTCCGGAGTTGTTTCGGAACCACGCGATGCTGATTCGTGGTGATAAAGCTCAGCATAAGGCTGATACACGATACGGTATCCCTTCTCCCGAATGCGCAAACAAAAATCTACGTCGTTAAAAGCAACCTGAAGATGCTCTTCATCGAGACCGCCGACTTCATCGTATACGGTTCGTCGAAGTATCAAACATGCTGCTGTCACCCCGGAGACTGCTTGTGGTAGCAATACCCTATTGAAATATCCGCCATCGTGGCGGGGGCGTCCCTTGTGGCTATGACCTGCAACCCCTCCGATTCCCAATATGATACCGCCGTGTTGAAGAAGGTCATTCGGAAAATAGAGTCGCGCGCCGACCGCACCGATCTCAGGGCGAATCGCTTGTGAAACAAGATGGTCGAGCCACATATCATCTATGGTTTCTAGATCGTTGTTTATGAGGCCGACAAGGGGCGTAGAGGTTTGTCTAACAGCGAGGTTGTTTAGTCGTGAAAAATTAAATGGGCTTTCATCGCGGATGATCTGAACCTCTTTGCGCTGCGAGAGCTTGCGAAAATAGCTAAGAGTCGCCTCTTCGACACTTCCGTTATCGACAATCACGATATCGAAAGCGGGGTAACGTGTTTTTTCGAAGATACTCTCGACGCAAACATGTAACACACTGACCATGTCGCGAGTCGGAATCACCAAAGATATTCGGGGAGGAGGGGTGGGAATATGAAAAGATACCTGAAGCTGATGAATATCGTGATCAATATTCACGGTCGCATCTTCACCTCGACGGGCAAGATGGTCCTGGACAGCACGTTTCTGCGCCTCAAGAACATACGGCTTATAGCTTGTTGATTGAGCAGTTGAGCCCTCGATAACTCGCCAATGGTAGAGAATGTGGGGAATGTGAATGATTCCTTTTCCTTTAATTGCATCGATCGCTCGAAGGGCAAGGTCCCAATCTTGCGCACCTTCAACGCCCCGACGCATACCACCAATCTCGTTCACCAGTGAGCGACGATACGTCGTTAGATGACAAAAATAATTTTGGGAGAGAAGAAGTTCCGGATTATAGTCGGGCTTAAAATATGGATTAAACCGAACTCCATGAGCGGTTTTTTTGTCTTCATCGCTGTAAAGAATCGATGCCTCGGGATTCTTGGCGATCGTTGCGGCGACTGTTGCGAGCGCATCAATCGTGAGCTCATCGTCATGATCAAGAAAAGATACCCATTCCCCCGTTGCAAGTGCAAGCGCGGTATTGGTCGCCTCTGAGATGTGTCCGTTGGTATCTCGATACGTGACCTTGATTCGAGGATCCTTTCTCTCATACTCCTCAAGAACTCTTCTAACCTCGCGGTCGGTTGAGCAATCATCAGCGATGCAGAGCTCCCAGTTTTGGTACACCTGATTAAGAACGGAGTCGATAGCTTGCCGGAGATGGAGTTCTGGTGAATTATAGACAGGCATTACTACGGAAATGAGGGGGTTTTGCCCTATTTCAGCGGTTTTATTCTCAATCTGAGGGCGCTTACTTTCTCCTACCTGATCGTATCGTTGCACCCATTCGCCGTAATCGTGAGATTGTCGGTTCGACGATAAACGGCTAAGAAGTCCTCTAAACCCATCGCGCCGAACAATACCAACCGCGCGACGATATCGGTAGAAAAACGCTCGCGGATTTGCTCTCGCTTCTCGAAAGTAACGTCGGGCCACCAACCCCGCCAGATTAATCGAGCCGAGTTCCCTGAAGGTTATAGCATCGATAGAGAAGGACTCCTCTGCATCGAATGGGTCGAGTCGTATACCTTTTGTGTCGCTAGGAAGCCGCACGATGATCGGGTACCGATTGTCATTTGTGAAGGTCACCCACACTCGATGCGCCGCTTCAAACGTTTCTCCTTGGCGGAAATAGAGCATACAGCAAAAAACGCCGTTATCGCTCCGCGCATCAGATAGGATCTGCACCCATCCACCGGGGGATTTCCCCGCAAAGTCCAATGATACAGATGGAGATGGTCCCGACACGACAAACCGACCCTCCTCCCGAATCACTGACCGCCCCTCTCCAACCCGCGCCACCACCCGTCGATTCCGATAAACCGGCCGAACCCGTCGCACCGTCTCCGCAGCCCAGCGAATCGGAGCAGTTAATTTCCAAGAACGTGAGTTTTGAATCGCCTCAAGAGCAGCTCGAAGATTCTGTCGCTCTACTTCAACGGAGCGGAGCTCAGAGAGAAGCTTTTGAATTTGAAGTTCGTGGGGGGAATGGGGTGCGAAACTTACTTTCGAAGATGAAGTCGTCATGAAAAGCTCGGAGAACAATCGATAGGGAGGAGTGGTAGGCCGGATCATCGCTAGCGTAAACTGATTAGGGGAGGTGTTTCAAGGGGGAGTTGAAGCTCAGAGTAAGCCTTTTTATGTAGCTTTGGAACCGACCATTCCTAACAAATCGGTATGCACGGAATGCGGGCGATTCGCAGTCCGTCAAAGCATAGAGGGGAATTTTTCCAAGCTTGATGATGCCGTCGAGTTGCTGATACCATCCAGCCAACCACTTTAAAAATGAGGCTGTTTTAAGCGATGAACAACACCGAGCCACTATTGCGGAACAAGGCGACGGAGAGCGAGTATTCCTCTTCACTAGAATCCTCTTTCCAGAGCCTCATTCGTTCATCCGGTCCCGTTGAGGTCGTTTTTATCGACTTCTTTGACACTATTGTCGGGAGGAGAGTTGAGCCAGAGTACGTAAAGAATTTATGGGCGAAGCGGATTCGCCACGCTGCAGGTATCACGACTTGGGCTTCACGAATTCATGAGCTGCGGGTTATGTCAGAGGCTGCTCTCTGCAATGTAAACGCCCTGAATGGTTTTGATGATGAATTCCGATACGTAGATCTGTGTCGGGAGATTTTTGCTTCCCTGCAAAGGCTTTCTGGAATAAGCGAACATCTTACATTAGCCGAATTTACCCATCTATCTGAGTCGGTAGAGATTGAGATAGAGAAAAGGACTCAATTTACATATCCCGCAGTCATTGATTTTCTCCAATCTAGAAAGAGAGAAAATATCCCGGTTTACGTCGTATCTGATTCGTTCTTATCTCCGCGACAATTTTCGGAACTTATCCGTCATCATTCACTTGATCGGTTAATTGCGGGTTTTTTCCTTTCTTCGGACAGGTTGTTAGCCAAACGGAGCGGACGGATTTATCCCCTGGTAATGGAAACGTTAGGTATATCTCCAAGCAGTGCCATAATGTTGGGTGATAATTACGTTTCAGATGTTGAGAATTCGGCGAGGCACGCTATTCGTGGAATTCATGTGCACCGTGATTTATCATCAGAAAAGCGTTTAAACGACTCAACAGCAGCTCATTTGCTTGGACAAGTTATTAAAGGTAATTCCTGGATACGCTCCTCAGTTTTTGGTGAACTTCCGCTCTCGGTCTCTTTTTTTGTCCGCGTTCTGTATCGTCGTGCCACTCAACTAGGACTTAAAGATCTTTTATTTTGCTCGCGAGAAGGATTAATTCTCAAAGAGCTGTTTGATTCCTATCAGACTCATTTGGGCGTATCGGGCCGTATAAGAACCCACTATTTTTACACTTCACGATTGTCGTCTTTCCTTCCCTCTTTAAAGTCGCTCGAGTGTGAATCTTTTGAGAGACTCTTTCGGCAATATCGGAAGCTCTCTTTGAGAACATTTCTTTTCAATTTGCAATTTACCGAGAGTGATATTATCGCAATCGCTACCGAACTAGAGATTGATGCCGAAAAAATCGAGGACGATTTTCCTTCATCGAACCTTTTTTCTAAGCTTGAAAATTTGGAATTTTTTCAGCAGCGATATGAGCTGTACCGAGTGACCCAACGTGATTATCTGCTTTCCTATATAGCCGGGTTTTACCCAAATCAAAGCTTACCCAAACATATAGCTTTAGTAGATATCGGATGGAAGGGGACTATCCAGGACAATATACGGGCATTGCTTCCGGATGAAATCCTCTTGAGCGGCCTCTACCTTGGTCTGGTGGCATCAGGAGCGTCCTCTCCTATAAACCGCAAAGAGGGGCTATTATTTTATCACGTACCGTCCTCTTCCCCATTTTCTGAGATCTTTGCTGAGACATGTGCGCTTTTCGAGATACTTCTCTCTGCTGTTCATGAGGGAGTTGAACGATATAAAAGGGAGGGCGATACTATTTCGCCTCATTTCGGCAGACCAGAAAAACCTCCCCAAATATGTGAACAAATTTCTACATGTCAAGAATCGATTAAAAAGGCCTTTGACGAGCTGCTTTCGATATCGGCTTTTTCTCATCTGGATGAAGATGAGCATCTTGAATCATTCGCCCGTCGCCATGCTCGTATGGTCCTTAGTCCTTCTCGCGAAGAGTTGCAGCTCATTTCTTCGCTTGAGCACACCGAGAATTTTGGATTATTCAATAATACATCTTTTTTCATCCCGGAATCATTGCCTTTACGACAAAGGATATTGAACGCCATGCGGTACGTCAAAGACCCGAAGGCAATACGAGATTCCTCCCTTTGGCCCGCGCTCTCTCTCACTCGACACGGATTAGAGTGGCTGCAACCCTGGTACTCATACGCTAAGATGAAAAGGGTCTTTAATTCATAGATCTTAAGGAATAAGAGGAATGAAAATCGCTTTTTTACTCGGGTCCGCGCATGTAGGAGGTGGAACCTACGTTATATTTCAACATGCGCTTTTCTTAGCGCGAAGTGGTTGGGATGTGACGATTGTTACGTTAGATCCAATCCCATCCGGACAAACTTTGTGGCATCCTGAGGCCCATGCAGAGCTTCGTTATAGGACTCACGCTGAGGTTGTAGATGAGGTATTTGATGTGGCTATTGCTACATGGTGGAGAACGGCTTATCGGCTTCATCTTATTAAGGCACGTTCCTATCAATATTTTGTTCAGTCGATCGAATCGAGATTTTTTGAAGATTGGGATTTGGCCGCTAGGTGGTACGCAGAAGCTACCTACACGATGCAACTACCCGTAATCACCGAGGCGAGTTGGATTAAAGAGTATCTCACCTCCCGATTCGGTAGTTCGGTTCATATGGCTATAAACGGTATTCGCAAAGATATTTATCGACCGGAAGGGGAGACAGTTGCGCCTCGAGACCCTAATCGTCTGCGAGTTCTCGTAGAGGGTCCGCTCCGAGTGTTTTTTAAGAATGTTGAAAGAACAATAGAGTTGTGTAAGAAGTCTCATGCCGATGAAATATGGCTTTTGACCTCTTCTAGCGATTGTACGAACTATCCCGGAATCGATCGTACTTTCTCCTGTATTCCAATAGCAGAGGTTGCTTCTGTGTATCGCTCGTGCGATGTCATCGTAAAATTGAGTCATGTCGAGGGAATGTTTGGACCCCCATTAGAAATGTTTCATTGCGGTGGTACCGCCGTTGTCTACCAAGTCACCGGGCACGAAGAATATATAGTAGAAGGCGTTAATGCTATCGTTCTCCCCAAAGATGACGAAGAGGGAGTTATAGCAGCGATAAATGACTTTAAGAGATATCCGGAGAAGTTACGCCAACTTAAATCTAACGCACTTAAAACGGCTGCATCATGGCCTGATTGGTCCGAGGCATCAAAAAATTTTCGGGACGGTATAATTAAAAACGCCCCTCTGGCGTGTGAAACCCAAGAATCACTGAGAGCAAAGAGCGAAGTTTTTTCTGGATGGTACGATGGACATCTCGGGGTGCAGAGTTCTCTTCATACCATCGCTCCACAATTTGAGGCAGCAAAAAGAGAGTCCGAAAATTTTCGTTCAACTTCGGCTACGCTCGAACTCATTCTCAATTCGAGATCTTTTCGGTTCATGCAGCGATTGCGGGGATTAGGCGCTACTAAATTCGCGCAATCCCTTTTTAGAGGTAGCTAATGGTTGGTTGATAAAATAATGATTATTATTTTATCAACTCGCACCGGCGTTTTTTGCGGAATTGCTCCAAAAATTTAAGAGCTTTAATGAGGAATTGAATAGGATGAGCGTCTCCGCCCATCCCCTTCTAAAATTCTATCAACCATTCGAGCCCTTTCTTTCGAGCGCCTACTACCCTCGGTAAGCTTTTCTGAGTAATTTTTTTACCGACCCCACAGGTCCAAGCTCTTTCAATGAGCGACCTTTTTCGCAAAGCGTGAGTAATTTCTGATATCGGTTAAAAAGATCTATCTGGTCGGATTTTTGGTCTGACAAATCTTTTAGAGCTCTGCTCTCAGTCAAAGATGTTTCTAGACGTTCGCACTTCGCAATCACACCGTGAAGTTCGGCGTAAGCATCATTTAATGAGGTTCGCGTTGCATCCAGACGCATTTCAGTATCTCGAATAAGCTCATCCTTGTTAATTACGAGAGCCTCGGTATCTCGGATACGTGCATCCTTGGCCCGTAGAAGCTCGTCCATTTGCTTAAGGAGTTGGTCCTTACTATCAACGAGAGCCTCGGTATCTCGGATACAACGATTTTTCACCTCAATCAGATCTTCTAATTCGCCTATGACAGCATCCTTCTTGTCCACAAGCTCTTCAGTTTTTCTAATCAAAGCATCTTTACTGTCAACGAGTTTTTCAGTATCGACAATACGATTATCTTTCCCCTCAACGGCTGCTTGGAAATCAGCCAACAATCGCTCCTTATCGGCCATAATGGCCGACATCTCTCGAATCAGAGAGTCTTTTGATCGTACAAGTTCGTCAGTCGCTTTGAGAGCTTCAGCACGCTCATCAATCATCCATTTCCAATTTTGCCGTGCTTCTCCATAGAGGCGGTCCTGAATCCATGGCTCTGATGGAGCAGTATGTCGCAACGCCCTCAAAGCTCTAACAGCAGAATCAAGGAATTCAACGCCACAAATAGTTGGAAATACGAGGGGATTGTCCCTTTGGCCAACAAACTCCTCCAGAGGTATCCTTAATAACTCAAACGCTCTCTCCACCGTTATTTGCCACCAATGGCGAGCTAGGTCGAATTTCCCGTGGGTAAAATGTAAGATTCCAACCTCGTAGGCTGCGTCAATAATTTTAGTTCCCAAGCTCGCATTAAAATTATCGATTGAACTACTCGCAACAATTTCGAGAGTTTGTAACGCAGAGATTCGATCCCCAATTTTTAGATATAATTGCCCCGAAAGATAAGCGAGCGATATTTGCCATCGTCGATTATGACCGCTAGCCTCTAATCTCTCTACGTGAGGTCTCATGCGGTCTATGATATCTCTAACAGATTTGGCAGAAACTGATGGATTTTTTAAAACTTGATAGCCTATGACGCAAAGAGCAGCAGCTTCATCTGGATGATCTTTATAAGCTGAATCTTTGAGGACACGTTCTGCAATATCTCCCAGCAATAGAGGATTTTTCGCTCGCGTTGGAAATTCAACCAAAGTCCGAACGAGCCAAGGATTGCTATAATCTCGGTTGAATTGAAGAAGATGTTTTGGTCCGTCAGAGTATCTGTAGAAGCTTTCTTTGTAAGGTTGAGATGTGCCAACTGGGTCTTTTAATCCGACCATTAGACACCATTCACTATCAGGATACTTTAGGGCATCTGTCGAAATTGGCCTTAAAGTGCGAGGTCGACGTTGCCAATGATTATTGTCGTCCTTAATTTTGCATCCACTCGCAATCTGCTGGTAAATATCTTCGACTAAAAAGTCCCTTGAAATTTGGTTGTGCAGCTTTTCAAAGGAGTATACGTGCAGATGGTATGGATTCGGATCTTTCCCGGTATCATCAGTCCAGTCATTTGGAACGCTTACTATAACTCGACCACCCGGAGAGAGAAGTCTTTTAAATTCGCGTAGCAGCGCTTCAGGGTCCTCTACGTGTTCGAGCGTTTCGAATGAAATGATCGTGTCAAAACTACCATCTGGATAGTCTGATAGACACTCAGGTAGATAGCCTTGTTTAAATTTTAGGGCAGGATCGAGCTCGCCAAAATTAGCTTGAGCGTAATCAACTGCGTATTCACTGCTGTCCACTCCCACTACTGACGTAGAGGCCCCTTTTTGTCGAATAAGATAGCTACCATAACCAAGTCCGCAGGCCGCATCGAGTACTGTATCACCCGAACGAATGTAATTGGACGCCCATTCATATCGAATTATATGAGCATCAGAACGCTCCCCGACTTCGCGGGTCATATCCATATGAAGATTTCGCTCTTCAGCAAGAACTGAAAGTGGATAGAGCTCTAATGCTCTAGGTGGAATTTTTTCAAGCGGTATGGATATTATTGCGCCATCCTGATTGAGGTCCTCATATCGATTTAACTGATAGTAGAGAGGATGTTTACGAAATCCTGCTTTCAGGCATTCCGTTTCCCACCATGCCCTGTCTCGTTCAATATGACTAAGCGACTGTGCATCCGCACGTTTTGTTTGGATTCGAAGAATTAAGTATCGGCGAGAAACCCGATAAAATTGGGCTAATGCCAGAGAGATTTCCTCCGGCCGCAAATACTCGCATATTAGTGAGGCTATGACGGTTGAGACACTAAGGTCTTCGACAGGAAGAGCTGTCGCGCAGCCGAGAGTAAAGCGTTCGGGCATTCGTGAGTTTGCGTATTCTACAGCAACCTTGGAGACGTCGACGCCATGGGCATCGACTCCCGCTAGAAGGAGCTCTCTAACCAGCCCACCGTTGCCGGAGCCCACATCAAGGACTGAAGAAATGCCGCAGAGTAGCATTACCGTTTTTGCAAATAGGCGATGCTCGGGTAAAAACGTATCGCACTTTCCCGGTTCAAGCCAATACTCATCAAATAATCTGAAATTTTGCGACTTTGTAACCACTCGATTCCCCCGGACAATTACCAGATAGCTGACATGTTGAGGTCAACTACTCCGCCGAAAAAATTCTCGTCTCGCCGGATAACAACCTGAAAGAAAGCTGCTTCATCAATCCAATGAAGGATAGATTGGTTCATGTAATCAGGTGTCTCTTCGTAAGAAACACACGCCTGAACTTCATACAAATTAGCGCCTAGAGAGCATTCGCACTGAAGTGTTATACCAAAGTCCTCTTCAGGTACAATTTGCTTCTTCCAGAAGAGATCTTCTTGCCCTCCGTTTGCTAGTATCCTCATATCTTGATTCAGTGTGCCCCAAGAAAATATTTTAATCCCTTCTTTGTTTCTAATTCTGATTGAAACATTTATCCGCTGAGTATTGATATGCGATTTGCAATAAACCCGGATTTTTATCTTATCGCCGGGATGAAAAACAGAGCATTTTTCCTCATTTTGGTCCAAAACCTCGATCTTTGTGATTGAAATTCCTCGGCCTCCAAACTGTTGAAGCTCTGCTGGTGATGGACTTGTAGTCTGCGTAGAAATGGGAAGAGCAGGGTGTGCTTGAACGGCTTTAGCCGATTCGTTTGAGCCAGAGACCTCGCGGGTGTTCAGCCCTTCTACGAATGAGGCAAGATAGGCGCATTCATCCTCATGATTCTGGCGACGATATTCGAGCACTACGCTCGGACTGCTGCCGTAAGCAACCATCCGACCTTCTCTAAGAAGGATAGCTCTATTAGTGAGTGTTCGAACGCTCTCTTGATCATGAGATACAAACAGTAAAGTGACCCCTCGGTCTATCATTTGACGCAATCGCTGAAAGCATCTTTTTTGGAAAATAGCGTCCCCAACGGCAAGAGCCTCGTCAACGATTAAAATATCGGGGTCAAGAAGAACTTGAACTGAGAACGCAAGTCGAACCAGCATCCCACTCGAATATGTTTTAACTGGTTGATCAAGATGCGACCCAATATCGGCAAATGAGGCAATCGCATCAAACTTCGAGTCAATTTCCTCTCGTGATAGACCTAAAAGAGCTCCGTTCAGGTACACATTTTCACATCCGCTAAATTCGGGATTAAAACCTGATCCTAATTCTAGCAATGCCGCTACTCGTCCGTTTGTCTCTACGGAACCACTGCTCGGAAAAAGAGTCCCCGTGATTATTTGGAGTAGTGTACTCTTGCCTGAGCCGTTTCTGCCGAGGATCCCTACAGCTTCTCCCTTGTTCACCTCAAAGCTAATGTCCCGTAACGCCCAGAATTCGCGATAGTAGTGGTTTGGGTCGGCGCCAAAAAAACGCCTTAACTTTGGAAAAATAAACTGTTTTAGTCGGTCTGATGGAGAACTGTAGAGCTGATAAAATTTACTGACATTGTTAACGGATATGACGGCACTAGATGACATCGGCAAACCCCTTTCTTGTTTTTTGAAACCAAGCAAATCCCAACCAAGCAACAATCAGGCTTCCGGATAGGTAGGCAAGGTACCACCTCGCATCAGGGAGAGTTCCCCAGAGAAGCGCTCCTCGAGTGCACTCAACTACTTGGGTTATAGGACTAAGTAGGAGCCACGGCTGCAAATTTGGGGGGAGTGCCGATAGAGGGTAGAAGATAGGAGACATGAAAAGAAGAATACTGGTAACCACACCAATTACCTGCACAATATCCCTCAGGTAGACTCCGAGAGAAGCGAGAAGCCAGGTCACACCGAGAGAAAAGAAGATAAGAGGTAGGATAGCTGGAATGAAAAAAAATGCGGTGATCGGTGGGTACCCGATGAAGCCGATATAAAAAAGTAACCACACCAACAAATTTATTACTAGATGAAAAATCGAGGCCCCAAGAGATACTACCGGCAAAACTTCTAGAGGAAATACAACCTTTTTCACGTAGTTAGCTGACGACTGAATTAAAGATGGCGCTCTGGTTATCGATTCGGCAAAAAGGTTAAATACCATCAGGCCCGCAAAAAGGATCAGTGCAAATTCGGATTTTGATTGAGGATCGACCGACCAACGAGCCTTAAAAACTACACTAAAAACGAACGTGTAGACTGCCATCATCAACAAAGGGGTTATGAATGACCAAAACCCCCCAAGAATAGATCCCTTGTAGCGTACGGATACTTCCCTACGAATTAACTCGAGCATCAATCTTCGGTGAGAAATAAGGCTTCTAACGAGATAAACAATTGAAATTGGGAATTGATTCATAATCTGAGACGTAAGGTCATGGATGGCTCCGTAGTATACACTTATGGTCTGTCTGAGCAACGCAAATGGGGCATTGCGCTAGGTAGGAGCACTAAATGCAATCCAAGGTTCTAAGATATAGGTTCGAAGTAAATTAGTCTTAGTTCGCCCCGGACTTTTACTTCGAAATAGTTGTAATGTACGGGGAAAATCTAGCCAAGATTATTTTCACTTAATCAGAACCTTGAGCAATATCTTCAGAGTTTCGACTTACCGAGCAGTAGGGCGGTTAAAATCCTCCAACCGCTCGCTCGATGGCTGCCTTTGTGACATTAAGTTTGTGGAGAGCTTTTATCTCGTTGGTTCGGGCCTCTGTTAGTTGAACCTGAGAATCGAGGAGATCGAGTTGAGTGGCTGCGCCTACATCCAGGCGGGCGCGGGCTAGTCGCTCACTTTCGGCGGCTTGCGTGACGACCTGTTGAGAGGCCTCGAGGAGCTGTTGAGCTTCGGCCCATGATAGCATCGCCTGACTCACCTCTACAGCGATATCTTGAGAAAGTCGTTCATGATCAATCTGGGCCAGCTTCTGATCGGTTCGTGCTGCATTAACGGCACCTTCTCGGGCAAAGCTATCAAATATGTTCCAGGTGCCACGAACACCAACTTGCCAGCCATCTAGAGTGCCGCTCTCGCCAAATGGATTATTACGGTAGGTATAGTTCGAGTAAGCGGTAATTTTAGGTAGATATTCTGCGAGTTGCACATTTACTCCTCGCTCCTGAGCCTCGACAAGGAGGGAGAGTTGCTGAAGATCTGGGCGATGTTTCATCGCGACGGCGCGAGCTTCATCGATGGTGGTTAGGGGAAGAGTATCCTTATCTAGGTTGCCTGCAATTTTTATGGAGCTCTCTGAAAGCGCAAGAACACGCTTTAGCTCTTCCTCTGAAATATTTAGGCCGTTCTTGGCCTGAATGAGTGGAGTGCGGCTATTTGCGAGCGCAACCTCTGCACGAAGAACCTCAAAGTTTGAGATCGTGCCCGCCTCGAATTTATTTCGCTCCGAACTTAGAGTCTCCTCGCGCAGCCGCACGAGCTGCTCCTGAACCTCGATAGTTCTGCGAGCAAGAAGAACATCAAAAAATGCCTTTTTTGTTTGGTAAATAACCGCTTGCTGGATCGCACTCACGCCAAGTGCGGCAGCATCAGCAAGAAGCTGTTGCTTTCTTAGGCTATTGATGCCAGACCCACCTGAAAATAGCGATTGTGAAAGCTCGACTCCACCATTCCATGTAGTCGCATTACCAAACGCTCGTCCTCCAACCGAAGGGATAAGCCCGGTATCGGTCTTATTGTAGGCACCCGTTGCTCCAAGTTGAGGCAACACCTTTCCACGGATATTGGTGACTAAACTCTGCTGTTTTTCGAGCTCTTTTTGTGCCTCAGTGACCTGAAAGTTCTCCGCGAGAGCCCGCTTGATAGCTGCATCTAGGTTATACTCAATTACTTTTGGTGTTGGAGTGGATTCCGGTGAAGAGTCTGCTAGAGATGAATCTGCGCAAAGAGAAAGGGCAATTAGACTAAAAAACGGGAAGAAGGAGGTGCTCGCTCGTTTTAGAAAAAATAGTAAGTGAGCTGATGAAGATGTAGTTGCAGATGTAATCATTAAGAGAGCTCCATTTGGTTTGCAACATTACGCTTTTCCGAAGAGACTATCGCATAGAGACACGGCACGAGAAATAGCGTAAAGATCGTCCCGATCGCCATTCCTGTTACTAAAACGATACCGATACTATTGCGAGCGGACGCTCCCGCACCCGAAGCTAGCACCAGTGGGAAATGGCCAACAATTGTTGCAATTGAGGTCATCAGAATTGGCCGTAGCCGTGTTGCTGCTGCGGCGCGAATGGCGGCAAGTTTCTCGACACCCTCATCTTTGCGCGCATTTGCAAACTCGACGATAAGAATTCCGTTTTTTGCGACTAATCCAACCAGAGTTACCAGACCAACCTGTGAGTAAATATTTATGGTTGTGAATTCAAGGAAGGGAAACGCGAGTGCTCCCGAAAGAGCGAGCGGAACCGAACCAAGAAGAATAATCAGTGGATCGCGAAAACTCTCAAACTGCGCAGCAAGAACAAGATAAATAAGGATAATGGAAAGTATAAGGGTCGTAACAAGGGTGTTTCCCTCGCCCCGTAACTGACGCGCCTCTCCGGCGTAATCAACAACGTATGATCGTGGTAAAACTTTTTTCGCCTCGGCCTCCAAAACATTGAGTGCTTTGTCAAGCGTCAGGTCTGGCCGGGGAATAAAGGCACCCTGTATTTTTGCTGAGTTTAGCTGTTGAAATCGATTGAGTTGAC
The DNA here is from genome assembly GCA_044345055.1 of Bdellovibrionota bacterium. GTDB lineage: Bacteria > Bdellovibrionota_C > UBA2361 > UBA2361 > OMIW01 > OMIW01. Next base: position 1,732 of record JBIJBT010000043.1, on the reverse strand, counting down.
GTGGCTGAACAGAGTTTTCAAGAGTTGCGATACTGGCAAGGGGTATTGAGCGACTATCGGGACCGGGCACATAGATGGCAAGGAGTTGATCGGGGGTTAATCGATGTATCCGATCGACCTGTGGAATGACTTTATAGCTTCTTCCCTGTACGGCAAATCGATTGGCGTAGTTTCCTCCCAACATGACGGATAGATCTCTCCCGATCTGTTGAAGATTGAGCCCCATCAGGGCAACTTTATCACGATCTATTTCAATTGTAGTTCGTGGCTTGTCATATTTGAGATCTGAATCCAGGAACATAAAAGTTTTAGAAGCCATCGCGCCAGCGATTATTTGATTTGCGTAATCGTAGATCTGCCGTGGCTCATCGGTCGATGAGATTACAAATTCAACTGGAAACTGCCCACCGCCCGGAAGTGCTGGAGGTGTTGTCGCAATGACCCGAATACCGGGTATCATGCCGAAAATTGGGAAAAGCTGCTCCTGTATCTGCTGGGATGTTCGGGTACGCTCACTCGAAGGTTTGAGCCGCATGCCTGAAAAACCGTTGGTAGGGCTCGTAAATTGAAAGCTCACATTATATTCAGGGAACTGTTTGTAAGCCTCATAAACACGTCGTACTGCAGGGGTTGTTTGTTCAATCGTCGCGTTCGGCGATGCCTGAACAATTCCAAATACAACTCCTTGGTCTTCAAGTGGAGCAAGCTCTTTCCCTGACATCGCAAAAAAGATTGGAATAAGAAGAATTACTATAATTCCTAATACTACTGCTGTCACACGCACCTCGAGAATGTAATCAAGGAGGCGAAGATAGACGCCCCGAACTGCCTCAAATCCGCGATTTATCCGCTGCGCAAGGGGAGATTCATGAGCGGTGTCAGTGAGAAGGAGCGACGACATCATTGGTGACAAGGTGAGGGCTACGACACCGGAAATGACCACTGCTCCTGCGAGGGTAAAGGCGAACTCCCGAAAAAGAGTTCCGGTCAATCCTCCCTGAAGGCCTATAGGAGCATACACCGTTGCAAGAGTAAGGGTCATTGCAATAGTCGGCCCAATAAGCTCGCGGGCCCCTTTAATAGCGGCGGAAATGGGGGATTCTCCCTCTCGGATGTGCCGCTCCACATTTTCAAGCATTACGATAGCATCATCGACGACGATACCGACCGAGAGCACAATCGCAAGGAGTGTGAGAAGGTTGATCGAAAATCCAAAGAGGTACATCAGCCCAATGGCGCCCACGAGAGAGAGCGGAATTGCGACAACCGGAACGATGACTGAGCGAATTGATCCAATAAATAGGAAGATAACAACGATTACGATCGCGATTGTTTCAATTAGAGTACGGATAACATCGTTGATTGCGTCCCGAATATAGATCGTTGAGTCGTACGGGATAGCGAGTTTCATTCCAGCAGGAAGAGCCTTCTCGATCTCTGGAAGAACAGCCCGAATACCAGCGACGACATCGAGAGAGTTCGCCGTTGGGAGTGCCCATACCCCCATAAAAGTAGCGGTCTTTCCATCAAACCGAACCTCCTGATCGTAGTTCTCTGCTCCAAGCATGACATCGGCGATATCAGAGAGCCGAATAATCGAGTCTCCACGGCGCGACACAACGAGCTGACGGAATTCTTCTACGGTCTTTAGGTCTGTATTTGCTGAGAGGGAAACGGTTACTGCAGAGCCTTTTGTTGATCCAATTGCGGTGAGATAATTATTTGCTCTTAG
>JBIJBT010000125.1:0-5856 GCA_044345055.1 Bdellovibrionota bacterium | reverse complement strand
GTTGTAAACCTCTTGAGCGTTAATTTGATAAGCAGCTAATCGCTCAGGCTTTAACCAAACCCGCATCGCAAAGGTCCGAGCGCCGAGAATCTCCGCCTTTTGTACCCCACCGACGGCACTAAGCTTTGGTTGTACAACTCTCGTGAGATAGTCGGTAATCTGATTCTGCTCGAGCTGTTCTGAGAAAAAGCTAATATAAATCGAGGCAAATCGATTATCGGCAAGCTCAACATTTATGACCGGTATTTCAGCCTCGGGGGGAAGTTCATTCCGAACTTGAGCTACCTTTGATTGAATTTGAGTAAGTGCTGCGTTGGTATCGTAGTTAAGCTTGAGTCTCACCGTTATGGTGCTTTTACCCTCTTCGCTCGAAGATTCAAGATAGTCGATCCCGTCTGAGCTCGCGATAACTCGCTCAAGAGGGGTTGTGACAAAACCTCTCACCAGGTCAGCATCAGCCCCCACATACGCTGTAGTAACCGTTACCGCCGCGATGTCGCTTCGCGGATATTGCCGAGTGGTAAGGTTTCCATAAGCCCTAAGTCCCGCGATGAGGATAATCAGATTAAAACAGACCGCAAGAACCGGGCGTTTGACGAAAATATCGGTGAGAAACATATGAGCTTTGATTCAGTGGGTCAATCTAGGGCAGTGTGAGTTGGTCTTGGGTTCGTTACTTGGTTGGACTTAGTCAACGAAGATACAAATTATTTTCTGGGTGGTCGAGATAATTACCGCTTTAGCATAACGTTACAGCTCTCACTCTCTTCATCGAAAAAAATAGCCGCCCCTCCAGTGGTAAGCATGCGCCGAACTTCAGCCACTTTCTCCGCAAGGCTCCACTCTCCATCCCCGTAATCGGTACCCTCCCGCAGCACAAACTCTTCTATAATGGCGGTCAACACATCGGGAGATAGTGCAGAGTAGGGGATTTCCATGGCGCTTCTTAAGGGGTGGGGGATGTTTTCTGGATAGGGTGAAGGTATTGACGAACGGCTTATCCACCACTCCGTGCCGAGCAGCGGTGAAAATGATAACTCTGAATAGTCTACAGTGTCACGCAATGGTTTTGAAGTTCGAGGTGGCTCTGCGGGGGATTTTTCAGGTAGGTGGTACTGATAACCATTCATGGTTATGGTCGGGTTCAAATTTTATAACTTGACCTGAAAGTATCTAATTGAAAGGCCCTTCAATACGGATTCCTCAGCCAAATTTTCGCAAATCTCACATGTAAGGCCGTTTTCTCTGTATCGCTAATACACAGATGGACGTTGAGAGTTTATTGAGGGAGTGGACTGCTTTTGAGGTTTATCGGGAGTTTTCGGAACAGTGTGGGGCTAATGCCAGGGATTAGTGTTGGCCATGAGAGCACTGGGTCTCTGAAGATTGAAGGGGCGAGAAGGATGTAACGTTTCTCAGATTAAAACGCGCGTTCTCGGGGTTTGGGGCACGTAATTTCTTCGATTTAAAGCTTCGATGCTCGATCCAAAGTCTTAACTCGACTGGTTTTAGGCGAAGCCAGGCGAGTTTGATGTTCATTTTAGTAATCGTACGAAATTATCTCGGCCTATTAAATTCTTTTTCAATTTTTTGTGGTAAAACCGTTTTCAGATATTTCTGGCAGGCGTTCGATTTTGCGTTTACGTCTTTGTCAGAGCATATCAGGCGCCTAACGTCTCGACAGCTTCGTCGTCTTTTCGCCCCGCCTTGGATACTTTCAGCGTTCGCGTTATACTTATGGGATAGGCTGAGCAAGGGACCAAATGCTCATATTGATTTGCGGTGAGTTGGTCTTGAGCGTTTTTTGTGCTTCCTCAAGCTTAATTTTTCCTCTCTTGTTTTCACTCTCTTTAAACGTACATTTTTAGTTGTTTCAGCGGTACTAGCCCATGAAGTCTCTCTCCATCATTCCTGACGAAACAAGGTCCGACGAGTCTCCTGGGTGTGGAGTGTCTATAACGGCTGCTGGGGATGCTCCTCATCAGGGGGCGTTTGGGGGGACGGCTGCGGTTGTGACGCTCGGATGTGCGAAAAATCAGGTTGATTCGGAGGTTATGCTCGGTGCGCTGGGCGAGGCTGGATTTGAAATTGTCTCTGATATTTCAGAGGCGGATGTCGTAATTGTGAACACCTGCGGATTTCTCGAAAGTGCCGTGCGGGAAAGCATTGATGCTGTGTTAGAGGCTGCCGAGTATAAGGAAAAGGGCCGATTACGGCGGCTCATCGTGGCGGGTTGTGCAGTAGAGCGATACAGGAATGAGCTTGAAGAGAGCCTCCCAGAGGTCGATCAGTTTTTGTTGACGAGTGAGCTTCTTTCGGTTGGAAAAGTAGCTCGCGATGGGGTTATGGAGAGAGCGCTCAAGGATGCGGGGCGTCCATACTTTTTATATGACGAAACGATGCCGCGGCGTTTGGCGTCGGCACCGCACACGGCGTATGTGAAAATCGCAGAGGGGTGTAATCGTCCCTGCACCTTTTGCATTATTCCGAGAATTCGTGGCGCAATGAGGAGCCGTTCGATCGCATCTGTCGCAGAAGAAATTCGGTCGTTGGGGGCGCGAGGCGTGAGAGAGGTTAATCTTGTAGCGCAGGATTTGACCTCATACGGTACCGATGCATCACCAAAGGAGAGTCTTGTTGGATTGCTAGAAACGCTTGATCGTGACGGCGCGGTACCGTGGATTCGTTTGCTCTACTCTTACCCGATCGGTATTGATACGGCGCTGTTACGCGCCATCGCAGAGCTTCCCTCTGTTTGCGAATATCTGGATCTTCCGCTGCAGCACGCGAGTGAATCGGTTCTGCGGGCGATGAAGCGACCCCTTGGATCTTTTGCGACCCGTCCACTTGTAGAGCGTATCCGAGCGACTGCGCCGGAATTGGCATTGAGGACAACTTTTATTGTCGGCTTTCCGGGTGAGACGGAGGAAGATGTCGCAGAGCTTGAAAAATTAGTTCGGGAAGAGCACTTCTCCAGCGTCGGTGTATTCACCTACTCACGGGAGCGTGGGACTCCATCTCACGATTACGAGGGGCAGGTGCCGGAGCGTGCAAAAGAGGAGCGGAGAAAGCGGATTATGACGGCCCAGCAGGAGGTTGTGGCGAAGCGACTTGAAAAGCAGCTCGGTAAGCGGTTTTCGGTACTGCTTGAGGGGACTCATCACGACACGGATCTTTTGTTGACGGGGCGAGCGAGGTGGCAGGCTCCAGAGGTTGATGGCACGATTATCATCAATGATATCGAGCCTCTAGGAGGGCGCTCGGTGCAGGCGGGGGATCTGGTTACGGTGGAGATAACCGAGGTGGCAGGATATGATCTCGTGGGAGCAGCGGTAGCGGTCGAAGCGCAGAGGTGAGGTGCGCCACCGATTTCGGGTAGGGGGGACGCTGATTTTTGTGGGGAATGAGAGGGGGGTACGATATAATCTGAGGGGTACCTTTTAAACGGCAGTATTCTGAGGAGCTTGATATGAGCGAGAAAGAGGTTCGGCGCCCTAGGATCGGTATCTTTATTATCGCGTACAATGCGGTCAATCACCTTATCGAAACTGTCCGTCGCATTCCGAGCGAGGTTTGGGAACAGGTCGAAGAGGTGTTTATTATTGACGACTGCAGCAATGATAACACCTACTATGCGGCGCTCGGATACAAGCTGCATGAGGGAATTGAGAAGTTAAAGGTTTACCGAAATACTGCAAACCAAGGGTATGGTGGAAATCAAAAGGTCGGGTACCAATACGCTATAGACAGAGGGCTTGATATCGTCGCGCTGGTTCATGGCGATGGTCAATATGCACCGGAGGCGCTCGGCGAGCTTCTTCAGCCCCTTATTCGTGGTGAAGCGGATATGGTATTTGGCTCCCGCATGGCGATTCGGGGAGCTGCGCGAAAGGGGGGAATGCCGCTCTACAAGTATTGGGGCAACCGGATTTTGACCTGGTTGCAGAATCGGCTTACGGGGCTCAATCTCTCGGAGTATCACTCGGGGTACCGGCTTTACTCAGTTGAAGCGCTCAAAAAAATTCCATTTCAATCATTCACGAACACCTGGCACTTCGACACTCAGATAATATTGGCGCTCGCTGAGCGGGAAGCCCGAATCGTTGAGCTTCCGATACCAACCTATTACGGTGATGAAATTTGCCACGTTAATGGGGTTCCGTATGCGATAAATTGCATAATTACGAGTGTGCAGTTCGCAAAAAATCGCCGCCGGAGTGTGTTGTCGTATCCTGGGGTGATGGATATTCCGCGGGTGTAATAAAAAGACCCGCGCTGCTCACTGGGGAGGAAGCGCGGGTATGGGGGAAAACCAGGAGAATAAACCTTTGTCCCCTGAGAGGCCACCATTAGCCCGAGAGACTCGGGGGTGGGCTCTGGGGGCGGATTTTCGAATCGCGCCCGAGCTGGTAGAGCCTCTGATAGAGGCGCCCGGCGAGAGCGCGGATGTCTCCTCGGAGACTTTCGGGCGGGATGGCCCGACCGTTCCCGAGGATAACTGAGCGGATGACCGGGCCCTCAAAATTGAATATGAGGTATCCAATCCACCCTACCTTAGAAACCCGTATCTGGGTCTCGGGTGGGTTGATTTCCGCGTTCCTCGAAAAAGTGAGGAGCAAACCTGTTGGGGTTCGCGCCTCAACCCGGAGGATAGAGTCAGGACACCCCGTTGTCTTGACCTCCGAAAACTCCAGCCTGGCAGGGTTGCCGAGCAAGAGATAGAGGTTGTTTATGGACACAACTGTGTCCCCAAAAGCTCCGCCTTGGTCCATTGGCGGCAAATTCGCCATGAGGATGGCGTAGCCAGCCAACATGAAAAATAGAAAAACGAATCCCATGACTGAGACCCAAACTACCCCCGCAACCTACGAATAACCCCTAAAAACTGCAAGCGCCCGCCGGAACTTTTTTGCGAGATGAATCAGAAAAATTGATCTGATTTTAGATTTATCCCACCCCAGCCTTACCCCAACGCCTCCCTCATCGCATCTACCGGTGCTGGATGGCCGGTAAAGAGCTCGAACTGTTTGACTCCTTGCCAGAGGAGCATTGAGATGCCTTGGATGGTGAAAGCGGATGCGGAGCGGGCCTCGGTTAGAAAGTGGGTTTCGCGGGGTACGGAGACAGTTTCAAAGGCAATTGTTGTGGGTGACCAGACGGTGGGGGAGATGGGCGAGGCGAGGGGGGCATTAGGCATTCCGAGGGGAGTTGTGTTGATGAAGATGGAGGCTCGGACGGTATGACGATCATCCCAGGGGCAGGTTGATCCACCGAAACGGGCTGCAACGATTGCGGCTCGCTCCTCGTTGCGAGAGGTTATGGTAAACGGGATTGAGAGGGAGCGAAGCGCAAATGCGGCGGCTCGGGCAGCACCTCCTGCACCGAGAATAAGTGCGGAGTGGTTGGCTGGGGCGGTTGGGCTCTTTTTTAGGGCGTCGGCAAGAGGTGTTGCGATGCCGAACCAATCGGTGTTGTAACCGATAAGCATGCCGTTTTTATTTACGATGGTGTTTACCGCGCCAAGCTCATGTGCATCCTTGTCTAGCTCGTCAAGCAGAGGAATTACCGCCTCTTTGTGTGGCATCGTAACACTTACTCCACGGATGCCGAGGCTTCGGATTCCCGCGATGGCATCTGGAAGCCTCTCAGTACTGACCCGAGACGCCCCATACACAAAGCTATCTGCGAGCCCCGTTGCCCGATACCCTGCACCGTGCATCCGTGGAGATAGGCTATGAGAAACGGGATCGCCGATGATGAGGCATATCGTTGATTCGGTGTGGATGGGGGATGGTGATAAAGTGCGCATCTCTCTAAATGAACTTCTGCTGATCCCTAAAAGTTTTTCAGTTACCC
>JBIJBT010000095.1:0-9312 GCA_044345055.1 Bdellovibrionota bacterium | reverse complement strand
AGAATATGCTGCGGAATAATCCTGCTTTCACCGAGAAACATCTTGAGCCAGAACTTAAACAGATAACGGATGCCTATATCGCAGCAGATGAGGGCGATTCCTATTCAATAACGTTTCATCCTCCTAGTGGGGAGATGCAATTAAGCTTTAACGAGAGGCAGCTGCTTAAGATTACAAATCGTGACTTTGCACGAGCCTATTTTGGCATCTGGATTTCTAAATATTCGGTAGGAGAGCGATTTACGGATGAGTTAATGGGGGAGCGGTGATAAGGCAATTTAAGATACCGGTGTGTTAATCGACCTGTTTATTACCCAAACCCTCGTTGCGCCTTGATTATCGACCAGCTCTCGGGTACCCTCTTCGGCTATTGTCCAGCAAGCTCTGTAAGCAGTATGAGGCCGGGGTTAGAGCCCCGGTGTACTAACCAGCAACTAATTTCATCATGTCATCCTCTCCCTACCGAACCCGCGGCGTGAGCGCCTCAGGAACCTCATCGCCTCGTTCATATACCGATCGCAAACGGGCGGCGAGTCCACGGACGGCGGGCCGTACATCAAAAAAGAGTAATGGTGAACCGACGGTCGTTCGTCGCTCTGTTCGTCGCGTGGTGGGATTATTTATTGATGGTCCGTCTCTCGATAGAGCTGCTCGCCGCCTCAATCGTCGGGTTGATTTTTCTGCATTAATTCGGGGTGTGTGCCCGGGTTCCGCGCCGATAGTGGCGAGATATTACACTGTGATTCCTCACGATGATGATTCTCGGCAAAGATCTTTTCTCGATGCTGTGCGAGGGGCAGGATTCGATGTCATTGTGAAACGGCTCCCACCGAAGGGGATTAATCGACAAGTCGCCGTGGACCCCGATATGGCCGCAGATATGTTGGCCTTCGCTCATGGACATACAAGCTTTGCTCAGTCTCCGGAGCTACACGATATTTCGCTGCGCGCAACACCACTAACTGAGGTGGCAGAAGAGGGTGGTGTCGCTGCTGAGTCGGCGCGTCAGAACGAAGAAATTGATACTCGAGAAGTTCGGCGCTGCGTGACTGTGGTATGCCCGAGTAGAGAGCTCGCTTATCCCCTTTGGCTCTCAAAGCAGGTGGGGGTGGAGACGACGACAGCAGATTTTAGTAAGTTTGCTTCGGGTGATTTCATGCGCACCGCAACCAAGTGGATGGACCTCTCAGACTCTGAGACGATTTGGGTCAGCAAGGAGTAGTCTGGAGTTAGGGGGTGATGCTGCTAAAGTCAGGATTTGGTCGTTTTAGAAAAAGAAAGCTGTCTCTTTATTCCTCTTTTTCTCTGATTCTTCCCTCGATATGCTCTTGAAGAGCGAGGCTCGTCGCTCGTATAGTGACGGCTATTTCGACGATTAACGCAGGGGGGCAATATTTATGACGTCCGGTCGTTGGCGAGCAGGAAGCTCTGAATATGGGGATCGGTCCTCTCGAATGGGTCGCGATACACCGCGAGGCGATAATCAAAAAGAGGCGGGGCCTTCGCCATTTGCTCGCACTCTTCCCCATTCTCGAGAGGCTGAGGAAGCTCTCCTAGGTGGGATTCTTCTCGATAACGAGGCGATTCATGCGGTGCTCGAACGAATTCGGTTCGAGGATTTCTACGATAACCGCTACCAGCAAATTTTCCGAGCCATGGTTGAGCTCAACGAGCGCCGTGAGCCGATAGATTACGTTACACTTCAACAGCGGCTCCGTGCTCTAGGGGTGTTCGATGCAATAGGCGGGCTTCCAGAGCTTTCTCGGCTTGCAGAGTTAACTCCATCATCGGCGAATGTCGCGTTTTACGCGAGGTTGGTGAAGGAATCATCAACACGACGAACCCTAATTCGTGAAGCAAGCGATATAGTCAATGAGGCGTTTGATGACGAAACGCCCCTCGAGGATTTTCTCGATGTTGCTGAACAGCGAATTCTTGGGGTGAGTAATTCGCGAAGTGGTAAGGGATTTTTTCGTATTGGCGATATTGTCCACGAATCGATCGCGGTTGTGGAGAAATTGTATGAGCGAAAAGAGCCTATCACCGGAGTTGGTAGCGGTTTAACTGAACTCGACCTTATCACGGCAGGATTTCAACCAGCTGACCTTATCATCATAGCGGCGCGGCCATCGATGGGGAAAACAGCGCTCGCGCTCTCGATTGGTGCACAGGTTGCGGTACATCAGAGAAAGCCGGTTGGCGTATTCTCTCTTGAAATGTCAAAAGAACAGCTAGTTCTCCGTCTCCTTTGCTCGGAGGCTGAGGTTGATAATGCGCGAGCCCGAAATGGAAGGCTTATCGAGCGGGATTTTCCTCAATTAGTTCAAGCAGCAAGTGTGCTCTCTGAGGCACCGCTTTTTATTGATGACACGCCGGCGGTTACGGTCACTGAGCTTCGAGCAAAGTGTCGCCGATTGCACAGAGAACACCCGTTATCTCTTGTCGTGGTCGACTATCTTCAACTAATGAGAAGTCCTGCATATCAAAAATCGAGAGAACAGGAGATAGCTGATATATCGCGCTCTCTAAAGGCGCTCGCAAAGGAGCTTAATGTTCCGGTTATTGCGCTCTCTCAGCTTAATCGTTCGGTTGAATCGAGAACAGATAGGCGACCTGGAATGGCTGACCTTCGTGAATCGGGTGCCATCGAGCAGGATGCAGATCTAATCATGTTTATATATCGAGATGAGGTCTATAACAAAGAAACGACGACTCAGCGAGGTATCGCCGAATTGATCATAGCCAAGCAGCGGAATGGACCTATTGGAACGGTAAAGGTTCAGTTTCAGCCAGAGCTCACTCGATTTCTCGATCTTCCGACTGAGGGAGCGTTTGATATGGGAGATGGAGTGTTCGATTTTCCTCCCCCTCCTGCCGCGGGGAATCAAGGAGTAGGGGATAGTACTCAAATGTCATTCAAGGATGATGGGGTAGATTTTGAGTTTGAGTAGAGGTGGTTTTTTGTCCCATGTTCTTATCGGACGCGGGAGGAGGGGTATTCTTGGGGATAGGACACATCTAGTCATCCCATGGACCGAGATCGAATTTTAGTACACCTACTGGCGGCTTTATATCTAATGCAGTCTACTGGATAAATGCTGAGACAGCGGAGCTTGCGGTGGTTGCTTGTGTGCTAATTTTTGCGTTGCTGCTGACTGAGGTGCTCACTGCGGTGGGTGAAGGGCAGGGGTGACAAACAGGTTGCAAATGTAATTGGAGGGGTAAGATATGCCAAGCTGGGAGAATGGATGTCGAAATTTTTTCAATATCTTTCTCGGTCAAGCAGCCGCCTACATAAGATTCGGTCCCACCGCCTCTGGTATTATTGCTTCCTGGTTTATTGGAGGAGTCGCTCCCACTAGATTCGCTATAGCTGATCTTAACGGTGGATACTCCCTTACCGAAGGGGTGATACAGAAGGCCAGGGTAGAGTTTGCTTCCCTTTTTCGCTATATGTTGGGTGGTTTTTGGCGGCGATTTTGCGGAAGCAAAAGAGATTAAAGTTCCTGATGGACCTGAGATCTCAACAGAAAGATGATGCCGTTTATGGGTGGCGAATTCTAATGTTTTTGAGAGCGTTATTTTCCCACCCATTGATGCGCATCTTCGATAATCTGCTGGAGATGGGCATCACTCTCGAAGCTCTCCGCGTATATCTTGTAGATATCTTCTGTTCCTGATGGTCGAGCGGCAAACCAACCTTTGGCTGATTCGATCTTAAAGCCGCCGATTGATTCCCCATTTCCAGGAGCTTTGAGGAGAATCCTTGTTGATGGCGCTCCGCCTACTGATGTGCCGTGTAGCGACTGCTCGGTGAGTTGAGCAAACCAACTACGCGCCTCGGGCGCGCACGGTTGATCGACCCTTCTGTACCAGAGGTTGCCGTGAGTGGCACGAAGCTCGGCGAGTAGTTGATCGGGACCACGACCCGTCACGGCGCGCATTTCGGCGGCGAGGAGGCCGAGGATAATGCCATCTTTGTCGGTCGACCATGGGGTGCCGTCGAAACAGAGAAAACTCGCTCCGGCACTTTCTTCGCCGCCGAATCCGAGTGAGCCGTCAAATAGGCCCTGAACGAACCATTTAAAACCCACGGGTACTTCGTAGAGAGAGATGCCTCGTGCTGTGGCGACTCTATCGATGAGGGAGCTGCTTACGACTGTTTTGCCGATCCGCGCGTGGGGCGGCCATTTTGGGCGGTGAGTAAAGAGATAATCGATCGCGACAGCGAGGAAACCGTTTGGATCCATGAGGCCGGATGAACCAGCAACTATACCGTGTCTATCTGCGTCTGGATCATTTGCACAGGCGAGATCGTATCCCGCACACGATATAACCAGAGGGGCCATTGCATCGGCACTCGAGCAATCCATCCTGATTTTACCATCGTGATCGACCGCCATAAAGCGAAAGGTTGGATCGATGGACCGATTAACTATTTCGAGCTTGATTCCCCATCGGGATGCGATCATGTCCCAGTAGGCAAGGGAGGAACCTCCAAGTGGATCGACTGCGATACGAATCCCGGAACGGGCGATAGCTGCCATGTCGATAACGGCAGAGAGTGCATCGACGTAAGGTGTTACAAGATCTTGGCTGTGCAGACAGGGGTGGTTAATCGCCGATGAGAGAGGAAGGTTGCGAATCTGGTTTGGCTCTTTGTGGAGGAGTTGATTTGCTCGATTCTGAATCCAGCTCGTAACCGAAGTCTCCGCAGGTCCGCCGTGCGGTTGATTATATTTGCATCCTCCGTCTTCTGGGGGATTATGAGATGGGGTTAAAACGATGCCATCGGCTAACTGGTGGGGGTCTTGGATCTCTCGATTATGAGCAAGAATCGCTCGAGAGATGCTCGGAGTGGGAGTGTAACCGTTGTCACTCTGGATGACTGTTTGAACTCCGTTTGCGGTGAGGACCGAAATAACTGATTCCTGTGCGAGGTTTGAGAGAGCGTGGGTATCTTTGCCAAGAAAAAGCGGGCCGGCAATTCCTGCGTTTGCGCGGTAATCACAAATCGCCTGCGCAATCGCCATGACGTGTAATTCGGTAAAAGTTCCTTTGAGTGAAGCACCACGGTGACCACTTGTTCCAAAACTAACAGATGCTGTCTCACTCGGTTTCTCGTAATACGCACGATTTGCCGCTTCAACATCCATCAACAGCGATTCGGGTGCTGGTTTCCCAGCGAGGGGACTTCTTGCCATGGTGAAGAGTATCTCGCAAAAAATTAGGTGAATCGGCGCGGTTTAAACAAAGAGAGGCTTGCTGTTTTAGAGCAGTGGTACCCCCAAAAGCTGCGTCAGATTTTGAGCAGATCTTGAGCTCTTCGGCAAGCGCTCTTTCCTGATGCCTGGCACCTTTCTGCGACTATCTGGTCGAGTCTACTACTTCAGGTGGGCAATCCTTATTCGGGAACATAGAGTCGAGCCATCCTGCTTTCGCAAGGGCGGCATTCGCTTATGATGCCTGGCACCCTAATCGGTCAGCGAATCCCTACCGTTAGTTCGCGATGTGGATATAAAAATACTGAAAATATTTCTTTCATAGGAAACTCTGAGGTTGAAATTTCGATAATAGTGGCATGAGAAATCGTCGTTCTTTTCTTTCTGGCTGCGTATACTTTATCACCTCTCGGACTGAGGAAGGCCTCCCGTTCGTGCCGTTAAGGTTTATGAATATTCTTCTATGGTCGGCCCTCGCTCGAGCTATAAAATTACACCCGGTGCAGTTAATTGCAGTCACCATGGAAGCTAACCACATTCACATGATTATACGGGTAATAGATCCTAAGGACGCATCGCAGTTTGTCGGTTACTTTAAAAGTGAAAGCGCTCATCACCTCAACCGTCTTCTTGGACGTCAGGGCCGAACCGTTTGGGCTGAGAGATTTGATAATCCTATTCTCCTTGATTATCAAAAGGCACTCGATATTTTCTCCTATGTATTGTTGAACCCTGTTAAGGACGGTCTGGTTGATTCGATAGGCGAATATCCTGGAGTTTCTTCGTACACATACCTGAGGGATGGGATTAGCGAAGTGTCTGTTAAATTAATTCCCAAAGGTTCTGTCGTGCCTCTCAAAGACCCTTCGCAACCTTTCAAAGAAGATGCCGGATTGGTTGAATTTTACGATTCGGATCAGTTTAAATCTGCGACTGTAAAGCTGGAACCAGAAAGCTTGAGAGCGGCGTTTCCGGAGTTGGATCGGATGAACGATTCACAGCTAAGACAGGTACTATTGTCTCGTTTGGAGTCTGACGAAATAGCATTTAGGGATCAGCGTGGCAGTTCTGTAACAATCGGTCCACATCGTCTTACCAGGGGCTCCATTCTCGCACCGCACACACCTCCAAATAACGGAAGAAAGATGATTTGCTTGTCGAACTTTGCGGAGCTACGCAAAGAATTCATCTCTCAGTTTCGGGTCGTGTGTCGGCAATGCAAAGAAGTTTACGAGCGTTGGAAGCTTGGACATGCGAATATTCCTTTTCCACCCGGCATGTTTGCTCCCCCCTTTCCCAGACTGGCGAACATAATTCCCGCAATGCTTGTTTAACGCATTGGTCTCGGCAGAGCGAATTTCTCCGGTGATCGAGTTCCCATACTCCGACCCATTGTCGAGTCATCACTGATCGTGGTATCCCATCCTTCCGTCATATTTGCTCATCGTATTTCTGTTGTTGTGTAATAACGAATTTCTATGAGAGCTGAGCTTGTGTCGCTTTACGAGAAGGAATTAATCATGGAAAGGCTATTTCTTGGGTGGGATAAGTCACCTCTTTCCCTGATTGTTCGGCATCTCATTAATCTGGGAGATTCCAACACCCGAGATGCCATTAATCTTGCCGATACTGCCATTCTTCTTCCCGCAGGAAGAGCGGGGAGGCGACTTCTTGAGTTGCTCGTTGACAAATGTGCCCAGATGAATCGGGCGCTTATTCCTCCTCGGATAATGATGCCTGGCACCATTGTTGAGGGGCTTTATGGGGGTGGGGCTGCGAGGTTGCCCGACCCGATGTTCGAGCGATTGTCATGGTGCCAGGCACTAGAGGGGGTGGCTCCTGAGGCGGCGGGGCAGCTTGCGGTGGCCACTGGGACAACGATGCTTCCCTTTGTGGCGCGGTGGGCGCTCGCTGAGACCTTGATGGCGCTTCATCGAGAATTAAATGCACAGGGATTAACGTGCTCTATCGTGTCGCAGCGGCTCGCGCTCGATGAGATGGTTACTCAAGTTCCGGAGGTCCAGCGTGGTTGGTGGCAGGTACTAGCGGAGGTCTCTACCCATCGAGATGCTATTCTTGCTGAGCACGGACTTCTCGATCGAGATGGTGCCAGGTGGCAAATACTCAGAGGACCAGTTTCGACTCAATTTCAGAACCTCATAGTCGCCTGCTGTCCCGATCTTAGTGAACAGGCAGCGGCGGCGATTCGGGCATTTCCGAACCCGGTGACGATTCTGATTCACGCTCCTGCATCGCTCGCCGAGGGATTTCGGGATGTAGGCACCGTTGATGGAGAGTTTTGGCGTACTCACCCCGTCTCCGTGTCTGAGCACCAGCTCCACATCCTCGCCGATCCTCGTCAGGAAGCGCTCGAGGTAATCGGGTATCTTGCTGATATCGCCCCTCAGGTGTCGATCGATTCGTGCACCCTCGCAGCGCTCTCAGAGGAGAGTCGGCGCGCGCTTCATGCGCAGCTGAAACAGGCTGATATTCCATTCTTTGATGCGGAGGCGCCACCACCACCACTGGGCACGCTTGCCTCTTGGCTGAGAGCGGCGACCGATTTCGCTCGCACTGGTGGCCGCGAAGAGGGGTGGCGGCTTCTTCGCCATCCGCACTCTCGCGGCCTTGCCCCCACGACAGAAGAAGCGCTCCATTGCATGCTCGATACCATCAATGAATCGTGTGTGCAGAGCGCAATTCCGCTGCGTGGCGATCCTCATATCTTTCCGGCATCAGCCGCGGTGGAGGCAGCGCTCGAACGGCTAATCGCGCTCCTTGAACCGTTCCAAAATAGCTCGCCCCGCCCGTTCCGAGAGTGGCTTCGACCATTCGCGGAGCTCTTTGATGGTTGTAACCTCACCTATCATATCGATGCTGCGACTCACCGATCGCTCGAGGCGTTGCTCGAACTGGTCCATGAATCTCCCTCGTTAGTTCCTCTTACTGGCTCGGAGGCGCTTGGTCTTCTGAGTGATGCCTTTTCGCTCGTTCATACACCAGAAACAGATTCCGCTCCTGCGCTCGATATTCTTGGCTGGCTTGAGCTACACCTCGATGATGCGGCCCACGTTGCGATCGCAGGAATGGTTGAGGGTGCCGTTCCTGAGGTTCTCAATGCTGATCCCTTTCTTCCAAATGCCCTCCGCCGCGAGTTAGGGCTTTCCTCGAATGAATCGCGAATGGCCCGCGATAGCTATTTGCTTGCTGCGCTCATCGCAAGCCGAGACACGCACCTTTTTCTTCATCGACATCTCCCCGATGGCTCTCAAACGTTGCCAAGCCGACTTCTCTATCGTGGTCATCCAACTGAGACTATCGAACGCGCACGTTGCTTCTTTACCGCTCCAACTCCGCGACTCCGCCCTGCTCCATCTAAAATACCAGCTCCATCTGCCGATTCATTTATTGCAGCTCACGAACCGACAGATGAGATACCGCATCAACTTACCATCCCAGTGACTGCAATCCGCTTGTATAATCAGTGTCCTTATCGCTTTTATTTGGGGCATATTCTCAAACTAGAGCGAACATCGGAACCTCTCAACGAACTCGACCCGCGGCTCTTTGGTATCCTTATACATCACGCCATCCAGACCCTTGCCGAGTTTCCTTCTAGCGACCTCACTCACGAGAGACGCCTCCACGAATTTCTTGTGAGCGCAGTTGATAATGCATTTTCAAAGCTTGTAGGAAGCCATCCATCGCGTGCTGCTCTCTTACAAAGAGAATCTGCGCGCCAGCGGATCGATGATTTCACCATTTGGCAGCTTCGGACAGCAACCGAAGGATGGTATCCGTTTTGTACCGAATTTGCGCTCGATCCAGCTGTAACAACTGAGCTTCGGGCCGGTAGAAAGATCACTTTAACAGGACGAATTGATCGCATCGATCGCAACGAAGTAACGGGACACATTCGGATCGTAGACTTTAAAACGTCCGATAAAGCTCCCACGGTTTGGGGCAAAAATAATGTATGGAACGACCCGCAACTGCCCCTTTACGCGCTCCTCTTATTACGTCATGCAATATTTTGTGATATCTCCCCAGACCAGATATCGCTCTGTCACCTACTAATAGATGGCAAGGG
>JBIJBT010000078.1:0-12793 GCA_044345055.1 Bdellovibrionota bacterium | reverse complement strand
AATCTATCTTGTCGCCTATTTTTGGACTTTTTCAGAGACTTTTTTCGCCTAGTAATCGAATATTATCGCTTCTACGACAATCGCTGTTTGAAAGTTACAAAATAATGGGCTTTTTCAGCGACCACTATTTATCCATTTGAACTTTTTTTAACAGCAGCTGTGTCTCACCGCAGCCCTAAATCAGCCGTTTACAGCAAGGACGTAATGAACCCCTTCTCAGTCAATCAAGATCCTTCAAAAAAACCGCTGCAGCTCTTATTAAGTTAGATGAACTGGTGACTTACCATAAGCCCGACTTAAGAGTCGTGCTTTGGGACTGTGACAATTCCCTTCTTAAAACTGAGCGCCCAGCCTTATATATCTGTCATAGTGTTCTTAAGGAAGCAGTTGAGGCTTGGACAAACGACAAATACACCTTCGAAGTTAACGCGGAAGAGTTTGTTTCATCACATACCGGCCTTGCATTTTGTGATATGTTGGCCGAATACCTTAACAGGATCGGTAAAAGTGATTGCGAATCACAGCTCGAATCATTCGATGCGTTCGTTGATAAGTGGAGCAAGATTGAAAGGGAACGAATCATCGAGGCTTTTGAACGTGATGGGATTGAGCCAACTCCGGGTACTGTCACTGCTCTTCAGAGCCATAATAGGCTCGGCCTTCGTCCCGTTATAGTTTCAAGTAGCGCTGATGAGCGATTAGTTGCATCTTTAAAGGCAGCTAGGGTTAACGAATACTTCGAGAGTGAAGATATCTACAGTGCGCAAAACTTTGACTTCATGAGAGCAGGAGGTCAGCGTAAGCCCTCTCCGGACATATATCTCCATGCGATGCTAAATTGTAATATTTCACCGAAAGAATGTATTGCGATTGAAGATTCAAAAAGTGGTGTGCTCTCAGCACTGCGAGCGGGTATCGATGTTCTGTATTACGTGGGTGCTGAACCTCCATCGCCATCCCGCCAAAACATTGAGACATTCCTATCTTTGGTTGAACACGACTTGAACCTACAGCCTTACCACTCAAATCATATTGGCAGGATCCTTGCGGTGACGGATGACAATGGGATTTTGCCGAACCTCGTATGCTCGCTCCGCGCTGGGGAGCCGTACCAGCCATTCCAGGTAATTCACATGGGACATAAGAAACATGAAAGCATAACGGACGATTTTGATTCTCTCAGTTTTGGGGTATAAAACCTATGAAACCCACAGCTCTTGGGTTCGAAAAACTGTGGTGATACCGCCGTAACTAGTGCTCAGTAAAAAAACGATTAACTTTTTATCAACTAAGCACTGGCAAGAAGGCAATTATCGACAGCAAAGTTTTTTTACCCTTGACCTAGACCGCTATTCCTCTAAGCTAGGGAGAGTCGAGCATAGAGACTCGGTTCTAGAAATAAGTGGTAAAGAGTGTTTCACGACAATTTTAGCACCAGGGAGCAACTAGGCATGAGTGCAGACCCTAGTATCGGAGCTAGCAAAGAAACCGCGCCTTTCACTGCATCTGATATCGCCACCCTGCAGCGATATATTTTTAGCAGCGGCAGTCTTTTAAGGGAGCTTGCGATGCTGCCGATAGGCATCGGAGCCTTCGGCATTCTTGCAGGGATTCCGGCCGGCCTTGTCTTCCTCCTAGGTGTTGGGGTTTACCCCTTATTTAGCTCTACGCCACTAAACTCGCGCGCCCTTTCTCAAGTTGTCTGTCTTATTTGGCTGGCTTCAATCCCTGTTATCTCTTTTTTTATCATTCGTTCTTTTATCCGAGACTGCAGCAGGAAGCAGCTCCGCAACGCTCCTATTCGGGCTGATCTTGCATCCGGAGTTAAGAATAGTGAGATCCTCGAGATAGAGGAGGCGCTCTGTATTCAAGAGGTCGAACATCGGGGCTTGGGCTATTTTTGTCGGATTACCGATGGACGGGTATTTTTCATCTACGACGAAGGGTCGGCCTGCTGGGAACTTGAAGACCTGGCAGAGGGATACCGCCGCGGAGTTGACCCGAGGCATGAGCGTTTCGTGCCTTTGCGGACCCTGAAGATTTGGTGGACGCAAAGCAGCAAAATTGTCCTTGCAGATGAATTTTCAGGTGAACCCACTCTTCTTGTAGATGGAATATACGAGGGAGATTTTCCCGAATCTGAAAATGAATTCGGAGGGCCAACTCAGGTTCACAAGACCTGGGCGGAAATTATTAACTCATACCGACGCGATTCGTGTCGAGTTAACTGGTCAGAGGTTATTTCTTCAGTGGATAAACAGTGAACGCGCGGCGATTTTGCTGAATAGGGGAAGGCGGGTTTTGACTTTTCATTAAAAGAACAAGGTCACAATAAATTAGTTTTTTAAAAAACTCTTTTAAACGCCACCTTTCACCCGAAAAAGCCAAACTTTAACGTTCGCCCCCCTCTCCCGACCTCTCGAGGAATTCTTGAGTTATTCGCTCTGTTATTCGATGAATTGTGCGGTCCGCTGTTAGTGAGCTAACACCAGCTTCGGCTAGCTCCGTAGACACAATGGTGCGGACCTGATCGCGGAGCGACAGAAGGGTTGGCTCTCCCTCTACCCGTTTGAGCCACCGCTCAAATTGGTGGACTCCGTAATCGATGACGACCCCAGCCTCAAGAGCGGCCTCCTCACGGAGCGCGCGATTTTTGTCGGCGATCGATGCAAGATCATCGACTCCAGCGACATAAACACCAGAAACGGTCCTCACTGCTTCAGAGAAGTTTCTCGGCACCCCAAGATCAATTAGGAAAAGGGGGCGGGTGCGGCGTGCATCCCGAATCGTTTTGGCCTCAAGGATAGGCCTATCGATCGTTATAGATCCAACGATAATATCAACATCTTTTACTAATCGGGGAAGCTCGTCGAGAGGAACTGCTCTTCCACCGAAACGGGCCGCAAGCTCAGCGGCACGCGAAATCGTTCGATTTGAAACGATAATCTCGGAGCATCCCGCGGCTCCAAGATGAAGTGCTACCAGCTCTGCAACCTCACCACTACCTATAATTGCAACCCGACTTTCGCTCAAGGGACCAAACATCTGACGAGCAAGTTGAACCGCAACATAGCTAATGGATACTCCGTGATCAGCAACCTCGGTATGGGTTCGAACTTTTTTGGCAGTTGAAAAAGCCCCCTGGAAAAGATGATGGAGATATTTACGCACGATACCTAGTTCACGAGCGCGCTCGTATGAAGCCTTGACCTGCCCTAAAATCTGGGCTTCGCCAACCACCAAAGAATCAAGACTCGCTGCAACGCGATAGAGATGGCGAACGGCATCACGGTTCTGATAGCGGTAGAGGGTCGTATCGGGAACACGTTGCGATAGTTGGTGCGCGGCGTATTCAGACGCCCCCGGGCCAGCCACGATCACTTCAAATCGGTTGCACGTTGATACAAGAGCAGCCTCTGAGAACTCGCCGCCACGAACTGCCGATTGCAACCACGCCTCAGCAGCGGGACGCCACTGAGCGAGCTCTTCGCGACCCGCGATCGGAAGGGTTCGGTAGCTACACCCGATAACCCCTATCTCTTGTGGGTATCTCATACTCATCTACTGATGCGCTCCTCGTTCCCAATCCTAACGCTCCCTGCGTTTTCTTTCATCAAAAATTTTTGATGAAAGATTTCTCCACGTAAAATTACGAGCAAGATATACCCGATAAACAACACAGGAATCCCTATACTGACGATAGGTGCAACTCGGAGCAATGACAATCCTAGACCGCATCTGAGGTGAAGCAAAAGACCAAGTGACACCCAGGAGATAAGTGCAAAATAGAGAGTTGCATCTCCCTCAATCGGCGCGTGGCTTATAAGCGCCCATACTCCACCCGAGGCCGCCGAAACTGAAATCGCGGCAAATCCAATAATAAGAAGCCAACAATAGAGACCATCGAGCCGCACTAAACTCGGTTCCTCAACTCCGGGAAGCGGAAGCTGCATTCGGCGCAATCGCTTATCAGCGGCTACCGATGCAACCGCAGCTATTGCTATAAGAGCAAGGCAGCCCTCAGCAATCACAGCCGAGATAACATGTAGGCCGAAGACCACGAGGGGAGCACCGCCGATAGTGGGAGACAGAGGCTGCCGTGACACATGAGAAAGAGCGCTCATCGTAACTAACGCTGCGAGTCCTCCTGTGGAGAGCCACATCCTGTCCCGTACAGAGCGTAAATTAGCGAGCCAACTTCCCCCTTCGACAACAAGTAAAAATAGACTGTAGTAGAGTGCTGCTGTTTCGATTCCTGCGCGGCTTCCTGCCATCGCCATACAAGAGAGAAAAAGGAGAGCCAGAACAGAGACCGCTCCACTTCCCTTAATCAGGAAGAACCCCCACCTACTCTGACCTCGCGCAAGAACAATTGCAGCAGATCCCGCCCCAATCAAATAACCGAGCACTGCAACTATGACGAGAATGTGAGCTACAACAATCACAGACCAGCTTCCCCTAATATCGATATCCTCGCACCAATTCCACTACCTTTGCGACCGCCTCGACTGGAGTATGTGGTAAAAGACCGTGACCAAGATTCATGATATGAGGACGAGAAATAGTGGCTCCCTCATCAAGAATACGGCACGTCTCTTCACGAATAACTGATAGCGGAGAAAAGAGAAGGACCGGATCGAGATTTCCCTGCAATGAAAAACGGTGCTGATAAGCAGCATCTGCGCTCGGCAAAGAGACACGCCAATCAACACTCACCGCATCAACTGGAAGTTCGCGCACCGAATCGGCAAGCCCTATTCCTCCAAGAGGAAAATACACGATTGGAACAGAGGTGGCTTTACGGACCCGAGTAACAAGCTCAAGAACCGATGGAAATACCGCGTGTCGATATGTGCTCGGTGCACACACTCCCACCCATGAATCAAATATCTGAACAGCTGAAACACCCGCTTCTACCTGCGCAATCAGGTAAGTTGCTACCATCTCAACTAGTCGATCCATTAAGGTGTTCCACGCCTTGGGATGGTGATAGATCATATCCTTAATCGCCCGCCCGTGAGCGGTTTTTCCGGATTCGCCTAGCGCATACCACGCAAGGGTAAAGGGAGCTCCCGCAAATCCAAGCAGTGGTATGCCTCGTGGGACAAGCTGTGAGACGACTCGCTTTATAGCTTCAAGTGTGTAGCCCGTATTTTTCTCAGGATCGGGCACCAAAAGCTTTTCAATATCAGCAGGACTTTTTATCGGATTAAATATCTTGGGGCCCTCGCCCTCGACAAAATCGAGCTCAATTCCCATCCCGATAAGGGGATTGAGAATATCGGCGAAAATAATCGCCCCATCGAGTGCAAATCGCTCGAGTGGTTGAAGGGTCACCTGTGCAGCAAGTTCCGGCGTGCGGATTACCTCAAGCATCGTGTGACGCTCCCGAACCGCTCGATACTCAGGAAGATATCGCCCCGCCTGTCTCATAAACCAGACAGGGGGCCGCTCCCCGCGCTCACCTTTAAGGGCTCTGATTAGAAGCGAATCCTCAACCATTAGTAACGCTCCACACCGATTCACCGCCGAGATAAGGGCGCAACGCCGCTGGAACCCGAATTGAACCATCCTCTTGCTGATGATTTTCGAGGAGAGCAATAAGAATACGGGGAGATGCAACAAGGGTATTGTTCAGAGTATGAACGTACGCATTTTTCCCATCACTATCCTTGTACCGAATCCCGAGTCGACGGCTCTGAAAATCGTAAAAGGTAGAGCAGCTGTGGGTTTCGCCGTACCCTTTGCGGGAAGGCATCCAGCTCTCGATGTCATTTTTGTATACCTGCCCCTTCCCCATATCTCCGGTGCACACTGCAACAACCCGATAAGGAAGCTCGAGAAGCTGTAATATTTCCTCTGCGTTTCCGAGCAACTCTGCGTGCATCCTTGCACTCTCTTCAGGATCTGCAAGACAGAGAATAACCTGCTCGACCTTATAAAATTGATGCACCCGATATAATCCAGCGGTATCTTTTCCGTAGGTACCTGCTTCACGCCGATAACAGGGCGAGTAGCCGGCGTATCGCTTCGGAAGCTCTTCTCTGCTAAGAAATTCACCCGCATGAAATGAACAAACAGCGACCTCAGATGTGCCGATAAGGTAGCTCTGAGGATCGCGGTCGTCGAGCCGATATGCAGCATCTTCATCTCCCGGCAAATAGCCGGTCCCCATCATCGCGTCGTACTTCACGATATGTGGGGGATCCATTAGTAGATACCCTTTGCGATGGAGAAGATCCATCGCAAGCGACATCACGGCGTGTTGTAAACGGACCCCATTTCCTGTGAGAAAATAGCTCCGGCTTCCCGCGACCTGCACCCCTCGCTCAATATCAAAAAGTCGATGCATTCGCCCGAGCTCAACGTGATCACGTGGGGTAAAGTGAAACTCAGGTCGCTCCCCCACCTCACGCATCAACACATTCTCTGCATCAGTGCGCCCCAAAGGTACGGAGTCGAGCGGTATCGATGGAATCCTTAGCTGAAATGCGCGCCACTCCTCCTCGACAACCCGAGCTTCCTCGGCGAGCTCCTTGACCCTTTGAGCTAGCTCCTTAACCTCAGCGAGTTTTAGATTTTTTTCCTCTCCTTTAAGAGAGCTCACCTCTTTGCTGAATGCGTTTTGTCGCGCCCGTTGCTGCTCAAATGCGGTGAGGGTCTCACGATATCTCCCATCGAGATCGAGAAATTCTTTTATAGATATCGCGATACCTTTTTTATCTGCTGCTGTTTGGTAAGCCTCCGGTCGTTGTCGAAGATCTGCGAGATCGATCATAGGTCTAAGTCCCCTTTTTAACTTTTTTGATATTCGCTAAATGAATTCACTCGGGTTTGATTTTATTAGTAAATGGAGCTAATCGCGTTCAAGCCTCACCAAATAGCTCCATCATCGCTCCGAACACACCTGGAGCGGCAACGAGCAGCCCCGTGCCTCTGAGGGAAGGTGGCAGAGATAACGGATTTTCGTTACCGCACCAACCAACTTTTGCTCCCGCTTCCTGCGCTATGAGGAGTCCCGCAGCCATATCCCACGGTTGAACATCCTCAACGTAACCCTCAAATGTACCCTCAGCTACAAAGCAGAGATCGAGCGAGGCAGCACCGCAGCGCCGAAGGTCCTGACAGTGGGTCAATATCTTTCGCACCCGCGCAAGAAGCGGGTCGAGTGCGGTGCGCTCGTAAGGAAATCCGGTCGCGATGAGCGATGAAGAAAGCTCATCGCGAATGCTCGCATTAAGGGGAATTCCGTTACAGTATGCCCCCGCCGAGAGGCCGCCTTCGTAAACAAGACCAAGAAACGGAACAGCTACAATTCCATAACGTACCTTGCCCGCATATCCCCACGCGAGTGAAATACCTACTAGTGGTGACCCGTGCGCATAGTTCACCGTCCCGTCAATCGGGTCAAGCACCCATGAGCGTAGCTCAAGTGGCTTTTGGCTCGTTTCCCATTGCTCAGCGGTCTGGTCAAGACCGAACGATTCTTCCGATATAAATCGATCTTCAGGGAATGCCTCACCAATAATACCAAGTGCAATACGCTCCGCTTCTAGATCGGCGCGCGTTACGATATCGCGGGGATTTTTTGAGCGCTCACCGAGCTCACCGCTCTCCCTTATCGCCACGATCGCTCGCGCTGCAGCAGCAACAGCTCGTCGAGCAACTCGGCGTATAGGCTGCAGCTCGTGTAGATCAGCCGTTGATGACAAACGCTCGGAAAAAAGATCGTCAGGTTCTTCAGGAAACATCACGGTACCTTCAGAGTAAATTGAAATAGCTCGGGACCGGAGATTAGCACAGCTGGCGAAAGGCGCATACAGCGCCAAGTGTGACTAGAGAATTTCACTCAATGATGCGCTGAGGGAGCGCTAAAAGAGTCCTACAAAACGCCCCATTTCTTAATTAGTAAACCGGTCGTATTGCTTCCTCTGTAGCGGGGAGAGCCTCCTGGTCGGTCGTTCACAAAAAGACCCGAACCACCATCGAACTTCACGGCACTCTCAAACTTTAGAGAGAGCAGGTCATTCTGAATTTCACGCCCGTTTTTTTTGTGAGCAATCATTACAAAACAGTAGCCATCTCTGACTCCAAGAATAAGGTGATTAGTTTTCCGCATCTGAGTAGCATCGATACCAAATCCACCTTGACTAAAGCGCTGTCGAGTCATGAGATCCAGGGATGAAACCGCTGAACCCTGTTCGATTAAAAGAGCGCCTCCACCCAAAAGAGAGTGCACCGATCGACCTGGGCGAAAAAAATGCTCCTGTATCGCGGGAAGATTTCCGCCGTTGGTGCGACCTAATGCGAAGGTTCCATCGTCATAAACAGCAATGCCGCCCCGATGAGACCCCTTTGCTACACCTTCAGTATCGAGCTTCCCCTCTCGTAGTACGGGCCCTACCGACTGGATGTAATCGCCTGCAGTAAATGTACCACTAGTTACAAGTGTGCTTCGATCTCGTTTGAGAGAACTAAGGGGTGAATCGGCATTCTTTGCGGTTGGATTTGAATAAAGAATCTGAACGCCATTGGGGCTTATCGCATAGGCGGTATACCCGCGTGTGCGAAGCTTCGCCAAAAATGAGCTGTGAGAGATGTGACCTAGCTTTGCAGCAATAGCAATCTCGGGACTTTGCCTAGCTCTCTGAGTAAGGATAGAAGGCGACGACGTAGAGGGTGTCGGAGGTTTTATATTTAAATTGTTGAGAATAGGCGCCGCGCACAAAAGTGCGGTGCTCAGCGCAATTGATGGTGCAACTAAAAGATCAGACCAATGTGGAGCGGAAGATTGCGAGTCGTGATGATGAGGGACTGCTAAACAGTGATCGCAATCGGGAAGAGCTCCATTTGCCTTATGTCGATTCTCTGACCGATGTGAATCACCGGACTCCGCGGGACTTTGGGGTATTGGTGAGGGCATATTGTGGGGCCGAGGGTGCAGTAACGTAAAACTGGCGAGGGGCTCGATCTTCTTTTAGCACGTTGTAAGAGCAGCGCAATAGTTTTTTGAGAGGGTGAGATGAGAGGTTCGGCGGAGCTATTGATTGCGCTTTAAGATGTTCAGTGGCGGCAACCTTCTTCTCACCCCATAAATCGGTGACTTTCACGAAAACGGATATCGGTTCGATAGAGAAAGGCGAGAATCTCGGCTACTAAGCGATACGCATCGGAGGGTATCGTGGTACCTGGCTCTAATATTGAAAGAAGATCGGTAAGAAGTGTGTTTTTTACTGCAGGGATGCCGTGCTCGCGTGCAAGTGCCTCTATCCGCTCTGCGAGATACCCTGAACCGGAGGCGAGAATTCTTGGAGCATCATCCTCCTCTCCGTACCTGAGAGCTACTGCCTTTTTTTCGGAATCAGTCATAGCACCAACCCGAACAGGTGCACATTCTTTTACTCTCTGAGCTCATCTTCAGAATCTGTTGAATCGTCATCATCTTCCCCCTCAAGATTTGGTAGGGTTGCTTCAGCGAGTAGCGCTCCAGCAGATGATAGAAGCTGGGAAACGGAGAGCGATTCAGCCTCGCCAAGCAGCTCTTTTGCTGGCCGCCAACCACCAGGACGTTGACCCGCTATCGATCCAAATAACAAAACATTAGAGCGCTCGTAATCCACGAGTGCATCAACAAACGAATCGGTGGATCGCTTTGCGTACTCAAGACGAAAAAATCGATGCGCACGCTGAGCATGGAGCAAAGCTCGTCTCAAATCGCGATCAACCGGTGGCGATCTATCACCATTCTGCAGAAAAACTATCTTAAACGCGAGAGCTAAATCGCGAGCCGTTGTCTCAACTCCCCAAACCATCCTCTCAATCTTTCGGTGAGCCCGAGACCGCTTGCCCTCCCTCAAAACAACAAAACGAGCAACAAAAGCCGTACGCTCGGCTAATCTGTCCTCTAATGTCCATCCTATATAAGGAGATGAACACACTTCATCATCTTTTTCTTCTAATCTCGCCATCTGACTTCGCTAAGATATTGAATTAGTTATACCTATCCCTGGATAAGCATTTTTCGAAATAGCTCAAAAAATATTGATGAAGCTTCGCTTCTCTAAAACCTCTCAAATAAACCTCATTAGGATGGCCGATTATGACCATAGAATGAATGCCAATTCCCTTTGACTCCACCAAGGCTATCGACACAAAAATGGCGATACTCAACACTAATTTTGTTTTCGAAGCAGGTGAACTTTTTGGTGGGTTAGTCAGACACGCTCCGAGATCTCAAGATAAAAACCGAAAGAGCAGCTATAAATCCAGTCACTTAGAATATCGCCGAATGTAAGCCCGATCTTCACTCAGAAAAATTCTATTGCTGCGGCAAATTAAATTGATAGAGAAGTTCTTTTTCTATTGTTAGCCACCCCGATCTCTGCAAGAAAAAAGGTAGAGCGACTACTCCCTGAGGGGCGTTATGCAATCGGATGATCGGTTTTTTCACGAATTTGAAAAGCACTCTCTACCCACCCCCCTGAGGATTAATCTTCGGCCATCCTCTCATTTTTCCCACCAAAATATACTTAAGGAGGTAGCTACTTTATGAGTACTGCGCAACAAACCCGTATCTGGTTGTCACCTCCGCACATGAGTGGCGAAGAAAGCTCGTTTATCGATCGGGCGATTCAATCAAACTGGATCGCACCTCTTGGACCACACGTTGATAAACTCGAGGAGGAGATCGCAACAATCACTGGAGCGCCTCATGCTGTTTGCCTCTCGTCTGGAACAGCGGCGATTCATCTTGCGCTTATCCTGCTCGGAATAGAGCACAAAGATGAGGTAATCGTGCAATCGTTTACCTTTGCGGCAACAGCAAATCCAGCTCTTTATTTGGGAGCGCGACCGGTTTTTGTCGGAAGTGAGGAAAAAACTTGGAATATGAGTCCTACACTTCTTGAGGAGGCGATTATTGATCGGATACGAAAAACAGATAGCGTTCCAAAAGCTATTATTCCGGTTCATCTGTACGGTATGCCAGCTATGCTTCGAGAGCTCATTGCAATAGCTGATCGTTACCAAATACCTCTTATTGAGGATGCAGCTGAATCTCTGGGCTCCTCGATCGAGGGGCGATCAACCGGAACAGTTGGGGATTTTGGTGTTCTCTCATTTAACGGGAATAAGATAATTACAACATCGGGGGGTGGTGCTCTTTTGACCCGAAATGAGCGGATGGCCGACCAAGCACGCTTTCTTGCTTCGCAGGCCCGAGACCCAGCTCCTCATTACGAGCACTCGACCCTCGGCTACAACTATCGACTCAGCAACATTTCTGCCGCAATTGGACGAGCGCAGCTTCGCGCCCTTAACAATCGTATCGCAGCGCGCCGAGCTATCTTCGATCGGTATAAAAGGGAGCTAACAAAAGAGCCTGGAATTTCATTTCTCGATGAGCCGCAGGGATATTTTTCAAACCGCTGGTTAACGACCGCAATATTTGATGAAGCGGTCTGGGGGATAGATGCCAAAGATCGTGTGCGTCTTGCACTGTCGCGTTTCGGGATTGAATCGCGTCCTCTATGGAAGCCGCTCCACATGCAACCACTCTTTGCGAGAGCACCTACTTATGAAAATGGAGTTAGCGAGAGGCTCTTTGCTCACGGGTTGTGTTTACCCTCAGGATCATCACTTACGGTAACAGAGCAAGAAGAGATAATCGATCGAGTTATCAAGGCACTTAATAGTAAATCAGATTGAGGGTTTGTTCTTGAGAAATAGGAATATTTGTTATTTACGCGAAAAGCGCACGGACACGCAGTACACGGGAAAAGGGTTAAATTAATCGAGGAGGAAACACTATGAAGCTCGAGCAGGTAGGCTCCCTTACTCCACATAACCATCACCGACTAGCTCTTGGGGCTACCGCCCTGATAACGGTTGCTGCGCTTACAACAAGTCTATATCTGCGTTTCGAGGGGCATCCCTTTTCACTCTTAACCCGAGAAGTTGCGATGACCCTTTTGCTGCTATTGATTACACGAGCTCTCACCTACCGATGGTATGAGCTCTTCCACACTCGATGGCGTTATACATCTCCTCCGGAAGCTATTGCTATCTCAAAAGCGCATATCATGTCTTCGTTACCGCTAGTTCTCCCACTTCCTTTTGGCGTACTTCCGATACTTCCGCACTCCGTTGTTCTCGGCGAATGTCTTCTTTCAATTCTGTTTGTCTTTGGTAGTCGATTATCGATACGAGCACTTAGCGAGCACCTATTCTCCTCTACTTCACCACAGCAGGCTGCTCGACGGGAGGTGCTAGTTATCGGGGCGGGTGTTTCTGGGCATCTCTTTGTTCGGACAATTCTATCTCAGCCACGGCTTAACTTCGTACCGATCGGATTTCTCGACGACTCTCCCTCTCTCTCTCGGTGCAAAGTACATCAGATTCCAGTTATGGGCCCACTCTCTTTGCTTGATTCGGTGCTTCGCCAGCACCCTCAGATTGCCGCTGTAATAATCGCTATTCCCGGTCTCTCATCTCTAAAGCTCGAGGAGCTAAAAGAGATCTGTGATGCCCACCACATACCTCTCAAACAGCTTCAATCTTATGAGGAGATTGCGTGTTCTGATCCATTTGAGCCCAAAACAAAGCTTACCGTTGAGGAGGTATTAGATCGGGATATTCGGGTAACTTACGATCCTCTAATATTTGCTGAGATTCATGACAAAACAGTGCTTATAACGGGTGCTGGTGGATCTATCGGCTCTGAATTAGTAAGGCAAGTTCTTTCATGTTCACCTGCTAGGCTTATACTTCTCGATAAAAGTGAATACAACATCTA
>JBIJBT010000061.1:0-17442 GCA_044345055.1 Bdellovibrionota bacterium | reverse complement strand
TGTTGCACCAGAGGTTGAGAAGATGATGGTGTTAGGTACCGTTGTTGATGCAAAGCGTCTAGATAAAACTTTCGCGCTCTACCAGCCCGATATCGTTTTTCATGCTGCCGCCTATAAACATGTACCTCTCCTTGAAACAAACTGTTACGAGGCGTTTATCAACAATATTATCGGAACACGAAATCTTGTACGGTGCTCAAAACGGTGGGGCGCTGAGAGATTTATTCTTATTTCAAGCGATAAAGCGGTCGATCCGTCGAGTGTGATGGGAGCGACGAAACGAATTAAGGAGCTGATGATTAAAGAGGCAAATGAGCGGTATCATGGAAAGGGTCAGAGGTCGCCCCATCTTCACACCGCAGTCGTACGATTCGGGAATGTCATCAATAGCTCAGGAAGTGTAATTCCTCTTTTTAAGCAGCAGATCCTTTCTGGCCAACCACTCACGGTGACTCACCCCGATATGGATCGATACTTCATGTCGATTCGTGAAGCGGTGCAGCTAGTTCTTACTGCGGGGATTCTTGGCCATGATGGAGAGATATTCCTTCTCGACATGGGCAAGCCTCTTAAAATTGTCGAGGTTGCAAAACGGCTCCGTGCCCTTTACGGAAGGCGCGATCTGCCGATAGTTTTCACAGGACTAAGGGAGGGGGAAAAACTCTCCGAGGTTCTCTACTCAACCGCTGAGACTCGCCAGCCAACAGAATTTGGCAAAGTGTTTTCGGTCCACTCCGACTATCACACTTCTCAAAATGTCTATGACTGGGTTGAATATATATCAGAAAAAATTGATGACATGTCCGATGAAGAAATAGGCGTCGCAATTCACCAATTTGTAACCGATGTAAACTCCGAACTAAGCCGCCCACGAATTCAGTATCTTCCTGCAATCTGGGATGAGCGGTTGCAGATGGTGCATTAGAGAAGTGAGGAGTTCTGATTAAGTGAGTTGGTTTCTTTGGCGACTGGGAGATTGGTTATGGTTCGATTTCAAATTTAAGACGTTGCTACTTTGGAGGCTCCTTACCCCGGTCGAATATCGGATGAAGTTACACCACCGAAGCGATTGGAATGCCGAGCGCCTCGGTGGCTCGATTTGTGGCTATTACGAGCTGGATAGCTTGTAAGAAAAGACTCACTCCAAACCTACTAAAAAGTTGAGCGCAAGTCCCGCGGACAAAAATGCGTCTAGCATCGGGAGGGTTGCAATTGAGAATTGCTCAAAGCTCTTTGGCTCAGCGGTATAGATGTCTAGGGTTCAGGCCGATTAGGTCATATTTCTCCGCCTTAATGAGCCTTTCACCCCTTCTTCTGAATCGTCAAAAATACATCCGCCGCATGTAGCCCGAACTTTGTGAGTTCTGAGTGATTCATGATGACTGAATCGGTGACAAGGTAGAGCCAATCATCGACATGCAGGACTGTTGTTGATCCGTTAACCGGAGCCAAGAGATCATAGACAAGGTGGAATGTGTTGCCTGAAACTTCCCCGAACGCTTCGCCGATTACATCGTCAGCTGTTCCAGAAAACTTCCCATTAGCCTTCTTTGTTAAACGCCACACCCGCTTCTGTCGCGATCCATCCGACCAGGTAAAGTCCTCGTCGAGCACAAGTGTGTGACCGTCAAAGCTTCCCCTCATATCGCACGAGAACCGCTTGAT
The DNA here is from genome assembly GCA_044345055.1 of Bdellovibrionota bacterium. Taxonomy (GTDB): domain Bacteria; phylum Bdellovibrionota_C; class UBA2361; order UBA2361; family OMIW01; genus OMIW01. The sequence goes on along the minus strand of JBIJBT010000061.1, from coordinate 15,777 downwards.
CACCTTACCGCTGCGCTCTGCAACCACTCCAAAGGCTTTTAGGTCTCCCGAGAAAAAATCCTCAACGACAAGCGCAGGTTTTTCATTTTTGTACTCCTGAACCGACACCCCGCAGCCAGAAAGAACGAAAGCAACGAGGCTGCAAAAGAACAATGAAAGGGCATATCGCATAGGAATTCACGGAGAAAAAAAGAGGGTTTTAAGGCTTGATTATACGACAAACAATGAGGTAGGTCTCCTCTGTTTTTTTGCAGACGGTGACAGCGATCAACGTCAAGATAAATGTCCTGGACCTCTATCCCTCTGAGATAAGGAGGTTTGGGATAGAGTGCACGGATTAATCTGTGCGGAAAAGTGCTGATCTAATGAGTATCGGCTCAGGTATTTCTTAACTGCATATCGGCCCGAGGCCACGGTTCCATGGATATGCCGTGGGGATCTAACATTAATTTGCATAATCATCAAAAAAACAGCCAATCTTTGACAACTCTCCCCCCCTTTCTGTCGAACACAGAGAGATCTTTTTTGGAGGACGACACAAATGGGCTGCCACCCGCGCATAGAAACAAACGAACACTCAGACTTTATCACCAGTCGAACAAGAGATTCGCGCCTCTGGTTCGTCAACAACGAATCGCTCGAGCATCGTATCCTCGGACTAACCGCCAAATACGCCACTCGTCGCACAATCACCCTCTACGGCTTTGCTATCGAAGGAAACCACCTACACATCGTTGCGCACAACAACAAAAAAAATCGCGCTCACTTTTTGCGAGATCTTAAATCAACAATAGCCCGAGCCGTTCCGCGACACACACCCTCATATTCGGGTGGTGGAGTCTGGGGAAGGAGATACTCAAACGAGTTTCTCGGTGATCACTCCGATATCGAAAACTACTTCTTTTACACCGTCCTCCAGCCAGTAAAAGATGGTCTTGTTGAAAAAATCTCTGATTATCCGGGCTACAACTGCTTCCACGATGCGGTGTGGGGAATAAAGCGAAAATTCAAGGTAATGAACTGGACCGCCTACTACAAAGCCACTCGGTGGGGTCAAAAGGTAAACAAGAAAGACTTCCTAGAGGAGTTCACCCTCGAATACGCAAGACTACCCGGCTACGAACATCTCTCCCAGAGAGAGTACGCACTATTGATGACCCGTCGCCTAGAAGAGCGTCGTCAAGAGATTCTCAAAGCCCGAGACGCTGAAGGAAAGAAATTCCTCGGCCCAGCCGCCCTAAAACGAGTTGAGCCGGGCTCGCTCCCAAAATCCACAAAAACCTCAAACCTAACCTCCCATCGTCCCCGCGTCCTATCGAAGTGCGACGCTCGCCGCGCTGAAATGAATGATTGGTATTACGATATCTACTTCCGCTTCAAAGTCGCCTCTGAGGAATATCGAAGTGGCAACCTCTCTGTCGAGTTCCCCGAGGGCACTTATCGTCCTTACGTCGGACTGGTGTCCTGAGGCGCCCCCTTTTCAGTAATCACCCCCATCAAATCCCATCCTCAACCCGCGACTTTCAGCCGCATTCGCAGAGCTACGACTAAAAAGCAATTTTCGAGACAAAAACGGCCAAAAAATCGGTGTTTCTACACCGAGAACGCGCCGTCTTCCACCCCGATCCCTAACCATTTTCAACTAAAAACTCGCAGAAACCCACCCCCAGCAGCTGTGCTTGTTTGGGGGAACCTCTATAAGTCTGAGAAAAAGAGATCGGGGAAAATGCTCTGAAGGCACCCCTTATTTCTACCGATCATCAGGCTCTTGCAGTCCTTTCGTATGTCGGGTGGGTGGGGGTTGGAGCAATGAGTGGTTCCACGCCCGTAACAGCGACGATAGGCGCGTTCATCTTTGGTGGTTTGTTCGGTACAAACTGGGCAGTGCCGCACATTCGCGAGGCGCGTTACGGAGCTAGTGTAGTCAGAAATGCTCATCGCTTTAATGCCGGCTCCATTGGTAATCAGTGGGATTTAAAATTACTTAAGTTGGTCAAAGAGTTTAAGGAAAGCACCGGTTGGTCTATCGCATGGTCGAGAGATCCTTATTTATTAGCAAAGGCAGAACCGGATAGTCGTCGTCTCATCCTTAACATCGGATGGATTACCAAGAGTGCCGACGATTCTGATCATGTTCGCCTTCCCTATTTAAAAGATACGCTTCGTCGAATAAGACATGTGATTAAATAACGGAGATATTTAGTTGTTCGGAAACGGCCTAAGACCTCTATCCGTGCAACCTCTATAAGTCTGAGAAATGGAGATTGGGGAACCACTCCCCTCTCCTTCCTTAAACTATTGTGCTACCTTCGCTCCATACCACTTCCATATCCGCTCATAATTAATCCCCACCATGTCATGGCCCTTTTTCATGACCAGTTCGATCAGGCGACGACCTTTTCAGGTTCTCAAAACACCGACTCTTTAATGGCTTTTTATTTGAGTCGAGTTTATCTTGTTCGGTGGTACCTCTAAATAATTCACCCCTAACCTTTTTCCTATCATCACCAAATGCCAACTCCTCGATCAGCCATCGTTCCACTCACTCCATATAGTGGTCCAGCCGGAGGGCGGATTACTACTTCGGATATGCTTCTTGATGCCAATGAATGTACGCAGGGGCCATCGGAGGTTGTGCTTTCTGCTCTTCAAGAAGCTCTCAAAAATCCGCGCACGATCCGTTGTTATCCGGAATATGGTCAGCTTTCGGAGCTTTTGGCTCAATATGCCGGGCTTTCTGCTAAGTGTGTTCTCCCAACAAATGGGTCAGACCAGGCGATCGATATCATTATGCGGTGTTACGCGGACCGCGATGATGAAGTAATAATCCCTGCTCCCTCGTTTGCGACCTTTTTTCAGGCAGCTTGTCTTCAGGGTTGCACAATCCGAAGTCCACTTTATTCGCGGCAAGAAGGTTTTCCGATCGATGAAGTATTAGCTGCGATAAATGAGCGAACCCGAATAATCGTTATCTGTAATCCAAATAATCCAACCGGCACCGTTGTTGAGATCGATGCAATTAAAAAAATTGCTACAGCTGCACCCGATGCAATTATACTTATTGATGAATGTTACGTTGAATTCTCTGGTATAACTGTTGCGCCATTACTTTGCGAATATCCAAATATAGTAGTTACTCGAACTCTCTCTAAGACGTGGTCACTTGCTGGTTTGCGGATAGGCTACATACTCGCGCCGAAACAAATTATTACTGAGCTTAGTAAAGTTCGGGGGCCTTACGATGTGAATGCGCTTGCGGCAATTGGGGCGTGCGCGGCCCTCTCCTTTTCGGAACCGATGCATCAGTATGCAAAGGAGGTCTCGACGATTTCTCGGCCACTTTTTACCGATTTTTTAGATAAACATGGGATTCCATTTTGGGAATCGGGTGCAAATTTCATCCTTCTTCAACCTCCGCACCCCGAGCGTTGTGAACCTTTTTTTTCTGCCGCTGGTATTCGCATTCGCCCCCGTTCGGGCCCTGCAATCGAGGGTACGGTGCGCATCACCATCGGCACTCGGGAGGAAACTGAGAAATTGATTGAGGTGTTTAAAAAATATCTCAATCAAATATAAATGAAGCAGCCCCATGACTAACCCTATCACCCATTCGATACAGAGCCTGCCAGTACAGAGCCGTTTTGATTTTTTGCGCCAACTTTTTGCTGAATCTGGCGCTATCCTTCGAGCAGCATACCGCTCAGGAAGCATCAAAACGGAGACAAAGGAGGCGCTATCACCGATGGTAACAGCGGTGGATCGCGCCGTTGAAGAGGCTCTTACTAATCTAATTCGTCGCGCGTTTCCTGATGATGCAATCTGGGGGGAAGAGGATGGTTTGGTTGAAGGCAACTCACCATATCAGTGGATCATCGATCCGATTGATGGAACCTCTTCATTTGTCCGAGGATTGCCGCTCTTTGGTACTCTCATCGGATGTGTTGAGCGCAGTTCGGGTACTATTTTGTTTGGTGGAGCAGATCAACCGATTCTCGGCGATCAAATCGTGGCAATACGTGGCGCCTCACCAATATGGAATGGAACGGCTGTAGTCAACCGGTATCGCGAAGATAAAAACGCTCTTCTTAGCGAAGCGTGTCTCTGCGCGACAACACCTCTGATGTTTTCAACCGCTCATGAGCAGCGGGTGCTTGATGCTGCGATAGCAACCTGTCGGCGCACTGCGTGGGGAGGCGATTGGTTTAACTACGGGCTAATGATAGGAGGCGGCACTACTATCCCGCTCGTTATCGTCGAGGCTGGTCTTAACTATTACGACATCTGCGCTCTTGTGCCGATTATTGAGGAGGCAGGTGGAGTTATCACCGACTGGCAGGGCTCACCGGTAACAGAAAAAACTTCTCAGGTAATTGCCGCGCCATCGCAACAGCTCTGGAAGCAGCTTTTAGAAGTTACTCGAACGGTTGAGTAGACTTCATGTACTATGCTCGCCGACCACCACAATAGATAGCAGGTCGATATCTTGATCGATCATCACAAAAGCTCGCCGATTCAAACGATGCCTCTTGCTCTCTCGTCTGAATCAAGCGTTACTTTAAGTAATTTTAAATAAATTACAGTTTGGGAATTGCTGTCAGAGGCGAGATACATTAAAAAGTGTACCAAGACTTTGCGCATAGGATTTCCGCTGAGCTATTGCGTTGTAGTCACTTTTTAGAGAGATCGGTATCACTGTTACACCGATCAGCGGTTCTACCATACCGTTCATCACCACTGCGACGAGGATTTTTATGAACAACGGAGCATACGATACGATGCGAGATAAATTTGACTCGTCGATTGTCGATGGTGAACCAGCTCTTCGTCAACGCGAAGAGGAGAGTTCTGCGCAGTTTGGGTCGCTCAATCAGATAACCTTTCTCGAGAGCTCGATTGCTCACATTCGGTTGGGGTCGGTTGGAGATCGCACAGTTCTCCTAACTGAGGAGCGGCTTGAAAATTTAAGTCAATTGCTGCAGCGCGCCCTTAATTTAAAGGCAAAGGGAATAATTATCAGTGGCCCGAGTGATGATATGTTCGCTGCGGGTGCTGATGTAGGCGCGATAGAGCGTATTCAACGACAGCAAGAGGGGCAGGAGCTATCCTCGCTCGGTCAGGCGATCTTTGATCAAATTGAACGATGTCCTGTTCCGGTTGTCGCAGCGATCTCGGGGCCTTGCCTGGGTGGGGGTCTGGAGCTTGCTCTTGCCTGTTCTGCTCGAATTGCAACTGATCGCCCATCGACAAAGATCGGATTACCAGAGGTTAAGTTGGGCATTATTCCGGGATTCGGTGGAACGCAAAGACTGCCCAGACTGATTGGGCTTCCGCGTGCAATAAAAATGATCTTGTCGGGAAGTATTATAACTCCGAATGAGGCGCTCCGCCTCGGAATATTAAAACAGATCGTTCCTCCTACAGCGTTAATTCGTACTGCGGAGGCGTTGATTCTCGAGGGGGTTGCGCGACGGAGCCGAATATCGCTTCTGGATAGGATAATAACCTTTACCTCAATTGGTCGAAATTTTGTTCGTCGCCGCAGCGAAGAGGAGTTAGGTGGAATGGAGCGGTTTTATCCTGCTCCCTTGAAGGCGCTCTCAGCGTTGATGGTCGGACTTGAGCGGGGAGTTGAAGAGGGGCTCCGCGCGGAGGCTCGCAGCATTGGTGAGTTAGTTGTAACTCCCGAGTGCAAATCTCTAGTTAAGCTTTTTTTCCTCACCGAATCGTCTAAAAATATCGGAAAAAGCGCTCGGCGCAGCCTTGAAGGGCTGCATGCAGTCGTTCTCGGGGCTCAGGGAGTTGGATCGGAGCTCGCCGTGGATCTGGCACGTCGCGAGTTTCCGGTGATTCTTCGGGATCGATCACCAGAGGTTCTTACCCAGGTGATGGGGGAAATTCGTCAAACAGTTTCAGGGTTGAAGAGGGTTTCAGCTGCTGATCGGAGCTTTATTATAAACCGTATCAATCCAACAAATGGAAATCCAGCAGCGATCGCAGGTGCTCAAGTTGTTATTGATACGACGCCCGAGATTGAAAATCGAAGCGATTCGGTCACACAACAGCCTGCTGGCGAGTGGAGCCTCGCTCAGATAGCAGACACGGTACAACCCACTGCATTGATTGTGATGACAGCTGTCGCAAGTTCGGTTGCTCAAAAGTCGGCGGGATTATCTCATCCAGAGCGATGTTTAGGAATGAACCTTTATCCAAGGATGAACGGCTCTCAGCTTATCGAAATTGTCAGATCTCCCCAAACTAATTATAAATCGCTCGCTCTTGCTGCGGCGCTCACGACCGCTATGGGAAGATATCCCGTAATCGTCGATGATACGCCGGGTGCGATCGTTCAAAGGATACTCGCTCCATTTATACTTGCAGCACTCCGTCTCTTGCGTGAGGGTCATCCGATAGAAAGCATTGATGCTGCTGCCGTAAATTTTGGTCTTCCCGTTGGGCCGTTCCAATATATTGACAATCAAGGACTCGGCTCGGTTATCGCACTTCTTACTAAGCTTGAGGCTGCGTATGGTGAACGAATGGCTGGTGTGGATATCCTAAAAGCGCTTCGTGATGGTGGCCGTCCAACAGCACCGCGGCAGGGTTCATTTTTTGTTGGAGCTTTTTACGAACACAGCGCGACAGGTCGCGTTGCATGTTCAGCGGTTCGCGATATTCTTCGTCTTCAACAAACCACTGAACAGCTCTCCGCTACCGCATTATTGCCACTTCTCATCTATCCGATGGTGAATGAGGCAATTCGGTGCCTCGATGAAGGTGTTGCAGGAACGCCCGGAATTGAAGCGGGATTCCAGATTGATTTGGCATCGGTATTTGGGTGTGGCTTTCCTCCATTCCTTGGCGGGATTCTCCACTACGCTGATCGAGTTGGTCCTAAAACGATTCTGCATCATCTCCACAACGCAGAGCGCGCCTTTGGTCCTCTCTTCAAGCCTACGAAAGGGCTGGCTCAACGAAGCGCCTCGGGACGTAGTGTATACGATCCGTGCAGCTAATTTCTCGGAAGATATCGGAATCGGTCGATCTCCGATTAGTGGATAACATTTTTGGGGGCGGCACAGGTGCGCTCCCTTAACAGGCACTCGCTCCAAACTTCTGCGCTATAAACTACTTCGATGTATTTTACGCGCTATGATCGATAGCTTACTACAACTGATATAGCGTTCCCCCCAAACCCCGCGGCGTTTATCAAAAAACGATCTCCTCTCCCATCTTCCGAACCTCTCTCCTTCCTCGAACCAACAAGCTGCGGAGCGTAACTTGGAAATGAAGGAGAAGCGGGATTAAGGCCCTCTCCAATTAGGCACGCTAACTCGATACTCAGCAGACCAGAGGCGCCATACGTGTGCCCGGTGAGCCATTTGGTTGAATAAAGTGGCGGAATCGTTTCACCAAACACTGCTTGTAGTGCGTGCAGCTCAGCTCGGTCACCCTTTGGGGTTCCGGGCGCATGACAGATCACCGCGCTGATATCGTTTATGGAGAGACTCGCATTAGAGATCGCGCGGGCCATTGCTTCCTGAAAATGTGTTCCTTCACTTCCGATTCCGGTGAGTGATGGGGGCGACTCGGCAGCAAATCCGATTCCATCAACTCGATGGTAACAAGACTTTTTGGCAAGATTAACCGAGCGTTCTCCCAAAATTACGAGAGCAGCAGCTCCCTCCCCGAGCACCATTCGAGAGCGAGACGGTTCTTCGTTCGAGAATGGGCGACAAGGATAGGGATCGGTATGATCGTAGCGCGGCGAGATGCGAAGTGCTTTTACCTGATCAACAGTGAACGGGGTAAGGGCTGCTTCACACCCTACAACGATAGCAAGATCGATTTCATCAGCAACAATAAGAGCGCGTGCAACTAGGAGTGCGTGGAGACCAGATGTGCAGGTCATCGATGTATCAACCGTGATGCCATCGAGAGAACACGCCTGAGCCACTGAGGATGCTATAACTCCCGCTGTCGTGCTCGGCGAGGCGGATACGGCAACCCCCTCTCCTGCACATGAACGAGACATCTCATGCTCTAATGAGGCCGTAGCACCCCGCGCACTTCCACACACAACCCCAACACGCAGCCCTTCAACGGTTATTCCGTTATCGCGCGCTGCTGCGATTGCATCAAACGCAGCGTATGCAGCAAGCTGAACAACCCGATCACGCTCTTTAAGAAATGGATTTGCTCGGCAACGCTCAACGAGCAACCGCTCTGCTGAGCTAGAAATGGGAAAGACCGGAATAGAGCCACCACTCGTTGCGTAGGCGATAGTACGAGATGCAGAATCGCCAGCAGCGTAGCTTCTGTTCACTTCGCTACGCGATCCGCCGAGAGACGAAAGCGAGCCAAATCCTGCTATAATTACCGATCCGGTCATCGAGTACGTCCGGGCAAAACGAGTGTGCGCGCCGCTTCATCGATTGTTTTGGGAGTAGGTGAATTAAACCACGGAATACGCCCAATAATCGGCAGATCAGCAAACGTTCGAATCGAACGCTCTGTTTCGGGATGCTCATCCCCAACAAAAAGAATTCCTTCAATAGGCACTCCTCGCGAACGAAGATAAGCAGCGCTCAGAAGAGTGTGGTTGATACTTCCCAGATAGTGTCTCGATACTATTATTACTGAGGCATTGAGCGCTGGTGCAAGATCAGCTATCAGCTCCTGCTCATTTAGAGGAACCATAAGCCCTCCTGCACCCTCAATGATAAGGGGATTGGTATGGTGCGGTTGCGCGGCGACTATCGCTTCTATCGAGATGCGCACACCCTCTGATGATGCTGCTGCATCGGGCGATACCGGCCTCGGAAGCGCAAACACCTCCGGATAGCATCGAACCCGCCCCTCCGTAAGTCGCTCTATCGTCAATCGATCACTATCGATGCCAGCGCCCGTTTGAACCGGCTTCCAATAATCTGCTCCCCAAGCAACGGCAATTACCGCTGAAGCCACCGTTTTTCCGACATCTGTGCCTATTCCTGATATTAATATGCGCATTTGGGATTCCACGATAAGCAGATGCTAAATTGACTTTTTATCCACCAACGCGAGCCGATGAAAGCAGCTCTATAATGTCTCGATATGAAGCCACAGTGTCAAATGAATGGAGGCATAGTCGAATTCGTTCCAAACCTGCAGGGACTGTCGGGGATACGATTGGAAGAACGTGAAAGCCCGCCTCTCGCGCGATGGCGGCGGCCTGCCGAACCCGGCTGACTCCGGGAAAAATGAAAGGAAAAATAGGACTCATTCCCTCCCAATCAAAACCAATGCGAGCAAGAATTAACTTCATTTGTTGTATTCGCTCCCATAGCAGCTTTCTTGCTTGCTCTCCCTCGGAGCCTGCGAGGGTTTTTGCTGCCTCTCCAATAGCGATAAAAAAACTATCAGCAGGAGCGGTCGAATAGATAAAGCTCCGAGCTCGATTTATAAGTAAGCAGCGCAGCTGTTCGGAGCCGACAACCGCAGCACCGTGAACGCCAGCAGCCTTACCGAAAGTGTGAACCCGCGCAGCCACCCGATTTTCTAATCCCTGCTCAACTACAAGACCCGCGCCGTGTGGCCCAAGTATGCCGGTGCTATGCGCCTCATCAACAATACAATCGCACCCATTTTTCTCGCACAGCTCAACGATTTTCTCGAGAGGAGCACGATCCCCATCCATCGAATACACTCCCTCGACAACTACGACGATCCGTCCCCGCCGCGGAGCACGCCGAATTAGCGCCTCAAGATCCGATAGATCATTATGCCGAAATTTCCACCCCTTCGCGCCGCTAAGCCTAATTCCGTCCCGAATCGAGGCATGAACCAGCTCGTCGTACAACACAACATCCTCGCGCCCCGCTACCGCTGATAGTAGTCCAACATTTGCCGCATACCCCGTTGAAAAAAGAAGCGCCGCCTTTCCCCTTAACCACGATGCAACCCTGCTCTCAGTTTCCTCCGCTAGTAGTGAATTGCCGGTCAGCAACCGCGACCCAGTACTTCCTACCTGCTTCTCGGCAATTAAAAGCTGCGCAGCAATCTGCTCCCGCAAAATCGATGAGCGAGCAAATCCGAGATAATCGTTAGAGCAAAGATCGATAAGCCAATCACATCCCGAGGGAAGTTCGCGCAGCATCCCTTTACAACGCAGCTCCTCTAGCAGCTCAGCGATGTGCCCATCAAACGACTTCATATCTTGATTTGTTTACTGCAGTTGAATCATGAACCAAAAAACACCCCTGTTCTAACACCGAGAGGGCTTTGAGACAAATGAAGGAGGTGCCATCGTCCGAAATCCCCTTATTTCGCAGCCTCTAAGAGTTGGTAAGCGCCCTACAGGACATCCTTTTTCATCACCCTGCTAAACTAAAATGCGCACCATGACGATAACCTCTGAGCACACCTCTTGAATTCGATCGTCATCGCTGAGATTATACCTCTTTATCCCGCTTTGAACGGTCGTGCTTAGTCATTTAGCCGCATCTTTTAAGAGGGGGATCTTTTAAGAGAAATAGCGTCATGTTACCGAAACGGCGAATGAAAAGGCGGGCCGAGGCGGCGCTGGCGGCGGGGGGAGGAGCTGCCGCACTGGGAACTGTCGCTCTCGGTCACGGGACGATCGCTCCAGAATCCGTGGCATCTCTTGCCGCGTTTTCTCCAGCCGCCTCAGGCCCCCACCCAACTCATCTCGGGCTCGTTTCAGCCCCGCCGGAAGCTTCCACCACCCCATCCCCCTCTTCCACCGCCCAAGCACCAAAAACCAACACCCGGTATGGGCAATATATCAACACTCAGTTCGTCTCTGATTATCCCGTTGAGAAACCGGGATTTGCGCATGTCGGATCTCCGCAGGATTTAACCCGAAAATTTTCCGAGGTTGGATACCAGTGCCTCCCGTACCTCGCCATTCAGATCGCCCTCTGCCTTAATTCAGAGCGAACAAGCATTCGTTCACTACTTCTCGAAGGTCCATCAGGATGCGGGAAAAGCTTCCTCGCAAAATCGCTCGCTAAGATAGCGGGAGCAGAACTGATGTGTCTTAGTTGCTATCGCGGTATGCCGAGCCAAAATCTTATCGAATCGCCTTCAACTCTCGCTCTCGCCAACGCGATGGCTCGGGGCGGCTCCGAGAACCCAGAAGATTTAATGAATCTCGGTATTTTATCCCGCGCATTTCTCCGCTCGAACGATCACCCCGTGATTCTCCTAGTAGATGAGCTCGACAAACCTGATTCCTCTATCGACACCTTTTTTCTCGGACCGATTCAGGATGCCCGCATCTGGCTCGAATCCCGCCCTCCGATCGATGCAAATCCGAACAATCTTTTGATTATCTTCACGAAAAACTTCAACCGAGTGGTCGACGAGGCGCTACTGCGAAGATGTCAACCTGTTGTAATGACCTACCTCGATTCAACGCTCGAACGAGAGATACTCTCCCCTTTCTGCGACCCACGGCTCATCGCTAATCTCGTCGGGATCGCCGACCGGATGCGGTTTGGCGGTGGCTCGTATAGCTTCGACCGCCCCCCTGCTCCCGAAGAGCTCCTTCAGGCAGCAACCTACATCATCCAGCTCGTACAGTGGGGTATTTACGATTACCAAATTATTGGCCAAAGCGTCTTTAATATCCTCGCCAAATCGGAGCACGACCGCGCAGTTCTCGAGCACATGCTCCGCTATCACCCCGATTTCTCAGATAGCAGCATCGATCCAAAGAGCTTATCGGCTGAAGATGTACAGCGAAAGTTTGGGCAAGTTATATTGGCTTCGATTGGGTGAGGGTGATTCAGAGGAGGTTAGAGCCGGTGGTCGGGGTAGCGCTGAAGCGTGAATTAACCCTCTTTGAGTGGCACAGGGTTGCGCCTGTGAGTGAGGAGGGTTTCTAGCGAGCTTAGAGGAAGTTTGAGTTGAGGCAAATGAAAAGCCTGTTATCTCTATACCTCTTATGTATAGAGGTAAGGGGGGGGGTCCATCCCACTGTATGCCTCTGATGGGAGAAACTTCGGGGAAGATTTTGCTAAAAAGTTAAAGTTTTTAAAAAAAGACAAGGGATTGGAAGGTGCAGCGAGGCTAAAGGTTACCATTGCCCCAACCGGCACGCGGGGTGTGTACCGGTTTGAGGTCTGCTTGATGAAAGGAGAGCTCGAAAGTACCACCCTAAAACCGGCAATTCAGTTGGTTATCGGTGACGATTCCGGTCAGAGCATTCTCGAATTTGGTCAAGCTCGATTCATCAGATGATGGACCGGATTATTCTCCGGTGAACGTTTATAGTATTTATTCACCCCTATGATTTCCAATAACCTCACACCCTTACCTCTATACCTCAGAGGTGTAGAGGTAAGGGTAGAGGTAAGGTTTTTGCTCTGATTGGGGGTGTGGCAAGCTGTTAAAATCGGCGATTCCTCTTGGGCTTCCGCACCTGTTAAAATTGAGTAACGACCAGCCCGCCTGGGTACACTCAGGCCTCCGGTCCGCATCTCTTCGAGGTACGGCAGTGCTTCATGCGGACCGGAGGTCCGCGCACCCAGGGATCTTGTCCCCCAGATGTTTCTTAACGTTAGCCGCCCCCTATAGATAACTGCCCTCGGGAAGAGCCCCTTACCTCTATACCCTTACCTCTATACCTCAGAGGTGTAGAGGTATAGGGTAACGATAAGACCCCAACCCTCCCCACCCACCCACTCCTATTTTTGTTCTCTAATCGCAATTTCGGTGGTATACTTCGATTATGATTACACGATTAGTTAAGCTGCCGACAAATAGGCACTTTTTTCTATTTGGCCCTCGACAGACGGGGAAGAGTTTTTTGGTGCGGCGGGCATTTGTGGCGGAGGAGGTTCTTTATATTGATCTTCTTCTTTCGCGGGAGTTTCGGCGATTAAAGCGGGATCCCTCGTTGCTTGCGGTTGAAGTTGCAAGCCGTCCCCCTTCGGTAAAGTATGTGATTATCGATGAAGTTCAAAGAATCCCGGAGCTGCTCGATGAGGTGCATGCAATTATCGAGTCTCCTGAATCGCCCTATTTTATTCTGACCGGGTCGAGTGCGCGAAAATTAAAGCGAGCGCAGGCGAATCTTCTCGGAGGGAGGGCTTCCTCAATCGAGCTTTATCCACTCACTGTTGAGGAGCTCGGAGAGAAGTTTATTCTTGAGCGAGCCATTGAGAGTGGAACGCTCCCCTCGATATATCTTGAAAACGATCGTAGTGAGCGGGCGGCACGGCTTCGTGCGTATGTGGATACCTATCTGAAAGAGGAGATCGAAGCTGAAGCGGCTGTTCGCAATCTGGGCGGATTTCTCCGATTTTTGCCGTTGGCCGGGGAATCAAATGGGCAAGAGCTAAACTTCTCTAAAATCGCTCGTATGTGTTCGATGAATCATTCGACAATACGGGGCTACTATCAGATCCTTGAGGACACCCTTCTCGGCAGATTTCTCTTTCCGCTAGTCGGCTCTACCCGACAACAACTCTCAAAGCGGCCAAAATTCTACCTTTTCGATACGGGGGTAATTCGCGCGATCCTCGGCAGAGAACAGGTGCCGCTGAGCGAGGGCACGTACGAGTTTGGCTCGCTCTTTGAGTCATGGGTAATCTCTGAAGTCTGGCGTATAAATAGCTACTATCGGAAAAATTGTCAGACATTTTTTTATCGCACCGATGCGGGTGCAGAGGTGGATCTCGTGATCATTACGCCAGATCGGATCCGTTACGGAGTCGAGATAAAGAGTGCGAGCGATGTTGCGCGAGAGGATCTTGGGGGCGGCTTCGAATCTTTAAATCGCCACGGACCTATAGCCAAACAGATCTGCGTCACCACAGGTGTGCGTCCGTATACCGCTGACGGGATCACGTTCATGCCGTGGCAAGATTTTTTCTCATGGTTGGTGAGGTTATGAAGAGGGACTGAGGCGGAACAGTGGGGGGCTAATCTCAGTGAGTGGCAAGGATGTGTAATCAGGATGTAGTTGTTAGGGATGAGCGCGAGATGTCTTAACCTTGTCCCCTAGACCTCTTTACCTAAGAGGCATAGAGGTCCATGGGATCTTGTCCCCCAGATGTTTCTTAACGTTAGCTGCCCCCTATCGATAACTCCCCTCAGGAAGAACCTCCCTCGCTGCCTCAAAAGCGCCCCGACGCACCTTTTAGAACGGTTCCTCTTCAATGTCATTTTCTAATGAGGCGTAACGCTAAAGTCTGGGCCACCGAATGTTCCAAACGACGGCCACCCTAGTTTGACGACATCGGTCCTTACCGAGTAACGTTGAGAGTCCGATATGGTGGTGCGGGATTGTATAACTATGGGTTTTAATTTTTAGCTAAGTCTTATTATTTTTAACGGATCTTCTAGGGCGGGACGCCTTAATTTGAGGGGAACTTTTGTCGGAGGGCGATGGGAAACAGCCGAATGGGAGAAAAAGCCTACGGAAAAAATAGCGGCGGGTGGACTCGAACCACCGACCTCGGCATTATGAGTGCCGCGCTCTAACCAGCTGAGCTACGCCGCCTTAACTTTACCGCAATAACTTTACCGCAATAACCTTACAGTGTCCTGTCAACAGAGGGACTCCTAACCACAGAGGGACCTGCCACCGTCGACTTTCTAAATCATCGCCGATGATGACGAATAAAAGCAAGGGTTTTGGATGAAATTGATCGATGAAAAGTTGATAGAGGCGGTGCCAAATGTCAGTGCAGGAGCCGATCCGGAGGCCGTGAAACAACTTGTTTCTGCTGCTGAGAGTGGCGGAGCTCTTGTTGCGCACGTAGACACCAGCATCTCGGCAAACCGAACTGTTATTACGCTGCTCGGAACTTCCGATCAGGTCGTAGCAAGCTGTTGCGCGCTGGTAGCCACTGCTGCTGATGTCATAGATATGCGCACCCATACCGGCACCCACCCATGCGTCGGAGCGGTCGATGTTGCCCCGTTTATTCCATTAGGGACCGCAACGATGGAGGATGCAATCGCATGCGCCGAGCGGCTAGCTTGCTGGGCCGCAAAAACCTACAGTCTCCCCTGCTTCCTGTACGGTGCTGCAGCCAGAAAAATCGAGCATCAGACACTTCCAGAACTTCGACGCGGCGGCATTGCTCGTCTCAGCGCTCGTCTCGAACAGCGCACCCTCACCCCCGATTATGGTTCAGCCCCCCTCCACCCCAAACTCGGTGCCCTTATCACCGGTGCTCGCGATATTCTTATTGCATACAACATTCAGCTCTCGACGAGCGATGTTGGAGCAGCCTCTAAGATCGCTGCCGCCATCCGCACCACCGGCCCGTCAGGCCGCCCTCATGCACTGCCCTATCTTCGAGCCATCGGATGGTACGAAGAGGCGCATCGCTGCGCAGAAGTTTCGTGCAATCTCCTCGATTATCGCGCCACGAGCTTATGGGCTGTGTGGGATGCTGTATCTACGGCTGCAAAGAGTGTTGGTTGCGATGCTGTTTCATCCGACATCATCGGCCTTGCCCCCGAAGCTGCTTTGGAGGCGCCCGGAGTCTCACAGGAAGAGTATTTAAGACACGTCAAGCTTGGTGTATGTCGATCTTTTGAGGTGGAGAAAAGAACAATTGAACCTTGGATAAGGCATATTCTGCGTTAGGTTGAATCGCATAACATCGAGGAATATCACCCATTAAAAATTGCCACTATTGAGCAATCACCGTCTGAGCAATCACCGTCACATTTCTTCCGCTCCCGACTTTGACAGTTACCCTCAACATTCCAACCAAATTACCCCTCAAGTAACTGATTTTACTAAGCATGACTTTT
>JBIJBT010000030.1:0-30340 GCA_044345055.1 Bdellovibrionota bacterium | reverse complement strand
TGAGGTTGTTGGGGGTTGGCTCTATTTCCCCGCAATTGATTGTTTGATAGAGTCAACTAGTGGTTTAGGCCCGTACTGTGATGGTCGAAGCCTTTCGGTTCGGGATAGGAAAAACCTTGAACCTGCCAGGGTTCTTGTACGAGGGGTTCAGTGTCGAGACACACGGGCGCAGCATCCTATTATAGACACTCAGGTGGCTTTACGGCGATTTCTCGTCGGCGAGCTGGATGTAGTTATCATTCGGCTAGGGCGTCTTGGGGTTTGGGATGTTGCGGGGTGGAGTATTATAGTCGAGGCTGCAGGAGGAGTGGTTTGTAACGGCAAAGGAGTTCGTCCGCAATTTGGAGCTCACCTGCCAGCTGAGGATTTTGTTATTTTTGCACTGCCTAGTCTCAAAGAAGAAGCAGTGTGTATTGCCTCCACCCTAACGGAGGATACGTGTTCGGAAAAACGTGGGTGACTATGCGATTAAAAAAGCGAGTATTGGGGATGTCCCTCCGAGCGATTGCACTTGGAGCTGTAATAGTTGTTAGCAGTGCTAGTCATGCTAGTCCAGCTATTTACGTATTTCGCGAAAAAGATGGAAGTATTCGCTTTACCAATCGAAAGCCGCCAACGGGGGTAACGGCAAAGCTTTTTACCTCATCAAAATCTAATTTCAGCGTTTATCGTGTTGGTCCTACCGGTAGAGGCGGATCAAAGTTCGTTTTTCGCAGAGCCCAACAATATGGTCCCTTTATAGATAAAATAGCGCGACAATTTTCTGTTGATGCAAATTTAGTTAAGGCAGTGGTACATGCAGAGTCTGGATTCAACCCGCATGCTGTTTCATCAAAGGGCGCTCAGGGACTGATGCAGTTAATGCCAGGGACGGCCCGTTTAGTTGGTGTGCGCAATCCATTCGCTGCGGAGGAGAATTTGCGGGGAGGGGTGCGGCATCTCGCGAGATTATCAAAAAAATATGACGATATTCGACATGCGATAGCAGCTTATAATGCGGGCGAAGGTGCAGTTGACCAGTATCGTGGTATTCCTCCCTTTTCAGAGACGCAAACGTATGTTTCCCGGGTGCTGGCGCTTCGCGATCATTATCGCAGAGGCGAAAATCAGGGCCATCCGATTGGATAATAAAGAGCAAGAGCGAGGGAGTACCATGGACTAATCGATAGTTGCGAAGTACTCTACAGAGGTCGAGCTTGAGGTTTCTATTCCTTATGGCGTAAGAAATAAATGGCTCAGACAATCGCGATTCCTCATTTGAGCAAGCAGTAGGTTCGAGGAATTGGGGGAGACTCGCAAAGTTTCCGATCATCCTCAGATAACGTCTCTATTGATACCCTTTTAGCTGAAGCACTCCCTATGGATCAAAGAGTCATTGCTCAGATCCCGAATTGGCTTACGGTGGGTCGGCTTCTTGCGACTCCGCTTCTAGTTTTTTTGCTTCATGATCCTGCTCCCTGGATGTTTACGGTGGCGGTGGTGGTTTTCATTGTTGCAGCTATAACCGATCTTCTGGATGGGTATATCGCGCGACGTTGGGGAGCCGTTTCCGAGTTCGGAGCTCTCATAGATCCACTCGCCGATAAGCTTTTGGTCATGACAGCGCTGGTTATGCTCGTCGCTCAGCGGGATTTTTCAACGGGGGAATCGTGGGTTCCTGCCTGGATGGTAGTGGTGATCCTTGCCCGAGAAATTTGGATAACGGGCCTCAGGGGAATTGCGGCGACTCAGGGTTTAATTCTCGCTGCGGACACCCTCGGAAAATGGAAAAGCCTTTTTCAGATGGTGGCGATACCCATGCTATTGCTTCCAGAAACCCGAATATCGCTCGGTGCTTACGTTGCGAATGGACGGGTTGTTGGTCTTTCGTTGCTCATGATGTCAATAGTTCTCTCGGTGTGGTCGGGAATTGAATATACCGCAGAGGTTTTTTCTCGACCGGCTTCTGAATCTTTAGACCCATCGCTGTCAGAGTCAAAGAAAGAATAGTAGGACGGTTTTTTACTATTCTGATGGCAGCAACTCGGGTACTCTAATCGATAACTTGTGTATAACAGCCATCGGTAGCTGTGCGAATAATACCAATTCCCCTTTACGAAAAAACAAAACGTGAGAGGGGCTCAATAAGACAAATTTTTCAGTAGTCACGCGTTATGAAGGTAGCTCGGATTGAGGTGTTCGGTTTCAAGTCGTTCATGGAGCGGTTGCTCCTACCGCTTGAGGGAGGAATCACAGGGGTTGTGGGTCCCAATGGGTGTGGCAAGTCTAATGTAGTCGATGCGCTGCGTTGGGTTTTGGGGGAAACACGGGCAAGCCAGCTGCGAGGTGGGACTCTTGAAGATGTTATTTTTAACGGCACGGATTCTTTGCGACCGCTTGGTTTGGCTGAGGTGACCATAACGCTTCGAGCTGATGGTAATGCGCTTCTTGATGATCTGGTATCACCCCAGGTTGAAGCGGAGCTGGTTGCATCGGGAGAGTTGGAGCAGGGCGAGCTAACACAAGAGGAAGAGCGGCCCCGTCTCACCGTGATTCGAGGAGGAGCTCTTGGCGAACGGGGTGATGAGGATGGTCTCAAACTAGAGGATAATTTGGGCATTGCCCAAGGTGGGCAAGAGACATTCGATGATGCTCAAGAAATATTGGATGATTCCGAGCAAGGGCTTGAGGTTTTGGATGAGAGTGGCTCACAGGATGAGATGCCGACAAAGACCAATGAAAAGCGAAGATCGGCCTCGTTAATTTCAAGATTCCATTGGCTCGCTTCGGTGAGCGAGGTTCAGGTGACTAGGCGGTTTTATCGAAGTGGTGAGTCGGAGTTTTTTATCAATAAAGTACAGTGTCGGCTCAAAGATCTGAAAGATCTATTTAGAGCGGTCGGTTTGGGGGCTCGTGCCTACACTATTGTGGCTCAGGGCGAGGTTGGAAGGATTGTTACCGCAAAGCCAGCTGATCGGCGAATGATTCTCGAAGAGGCGGCTGGAGTTGTAGGATTTAGAGATAAAATTGCGGAGGCGACTCGTCGCCTTGCTGATACCAGTCAAAATATTCTCCGTCTTCAGGATGTTATTGGAGAGCTTGAGCGTCAGGTAGGGATCTTGAAGCGTCAGGCTTCTCGAGCGCGAGCTCGGCAAGAAATTAAAGAAGAATTAATTGAGGCTGAACGTACACTCTTTTTGGATATCTACTCCTCGCTTCAGGAGAGAGAGGATGAAGTTGCTCAGGGGCAAGAGATTGGGCGAGAGGCAGAGGAAAGAGTTGGTGAGCGGTTTGCAGATCTTGCTGTTGCTGAGGGTTCAAGTCGCCAGGAGTTAGAGACGATTGAGCTCAGGATCGATGAGCTTCGCTCGCGGCTTGAGCGTATGAGGGAGGAATCGCTAAGAAGAGAGCGCACCCTTACCGAGCGTAAAGCTAAGGGGGAAGAGCTTCGAAAGCTGATACAATCAACAACAAATGAAATGCTTCGACTTAGTGAGCGGTGTGCCGTCATTGCTGAGAGAAAGGCAAAATCATCCGCTCACATTACAGATTTAGAGCAACAAGATGAGGAGCTCGGAGGTCAGGTTCAGCAGAGTGATGAGGATGGCGGGGCTGAAATAGATGATGTTGCGGCTGAATTAGAGGAGGCCCGAACGGAGCTTGCTGCGACCGAGCAGCAATTGCGACAGGTGCGAGATGAGTTTATCGCAAAGGAAAGCGTTCTTCAGGCAATTAGAGAGCAGATCGCTGCGGCATCTCCCTCTCAACAGTTAGCGCGGGTTTTTGGGGCGGAACTAGCGGGCGAAACAACAGAAACGTTGAGGCTATTGCTCGATGAGATGCATGTACCGGAGCAGTATGGACGGGCGGCGCAGGCGATAATAGCAGAAAGAGCGCGGTTTCTTCTCGTTGATGATCCACTCTCGGTGGGGGCTCGATTTTTAAATCGGATTACTTCGGCAGGAGAGGGGGGCATTGGCGGGGCGATTGGGGTGTTGCGCGCGGGTGCTTATCGTTCCGAACAGAAGGGGATGTATGAGGTTAGGACCCCGTTCCCCCGTTTGATTGATCTTATATCGGTCTCCGATTCAGCTGAAGGGATCGTGCGTGAATTGCTTGAACGGGTAGTTGTGGCTGACTCCCTAAATGATGCGATTGCTTTTTTTGCGTCAGAGGAGAGTGGTGATGCGCGGGATTGCACTGTGGTTACCCTCAATGGGGATGTTCTTACAAAAAATAGCTTTTTTGGATCAGGGGGAGATAGCGGACTTATCGAGTTGCGGGGGCGTGAGTTGGTTTTGTCGGGTGAGACGGCTGCACTAGCGCATTCCCAGGACAATCTGATTGGAGAGCGAGTTCGTCTTAGTGAAAAAGTTGCTAATCTTGATGTTCGGTATAGTGAGACGCTGAGGGTTGTAAGGGAGCGTCAACGAATTGTGCGAGAGCTCGGTCTTCAGCAGGGAAATGTTCGGGGGCTTCTGCAGGCGGAGCGAGCGATACTTGAGCAGCTTGATCAGGATGGTCAGCGGGCGCAGGAGCAGGTTGAGGAATTGCAGAGTCATGCAGATGATCTTCGTCATGAAGCTGCCGTCGTAGAGGAAGATATTGAAGCGCTTGAAGCTCTTGTAGATGATGCTGATGATGAGGATGGAGAGGTTGTTGTTGCAGAGCTTAGTTGTGCCGACCAAGAGCGAAGAAACCACCGCGAAGTTTTGGCTCGGGTATCAGAGGAGCTGATGCAGGTTCGTTCTGAGCTCGATAGGACTCGGGCCGCAAATGCTCGATTCGAGATTGAGCTGCAAAAAATTCAGGTAGAGCGACAAAGTGTGTGCGAGCGATTCATTGCTGAGCAGGGCACCGAGGAGTTCCAAAGATTGGCCGAAATGGGTGCGCCAGAGGAGCGGCTCTCGGCTGATGATAAACAGCAATTGCAGGGGCGAGTTACTCAGCTTCGGAATAGAATCGTCAGAGAGGGGGAGGTTGACCCGAGCTCTATAGAGCAATACGAGGCTGAGAAAGAGCGGCTCGATGGAATAGTCCGTCAAAAAGAGGACCTTGAGAGGGCTGCAACGACGCTAAAGGAGAGTCTGCAACGATTAACCGCTACCTCAGAGGAGAGGTTCCTTGCCACCTTTCAGGCAGTTAGGCGGAATTTCTCGCGATTGGTCCCGTCGCTCTTCGGGGGGGGTGCTGCCGATCTATCGCTCTCCGACCCGACCAAGCCGTTAGAGAGTGGAGTCGATATTTCGGTACGTCCTCCCGGGAAGAAGCTCAAAAGTATTGATTTAATGTCGGGAGGCGAAAAGGCACTCTGCGCGACGGCTCTTATCTTTGCGATGTTCCTTGAGCGACCGAGCCCCCTTTGCGTACTCGATGAGGTTGACGCACCGCTCGATGAAGCGAATCTCCAACGTTTCTTGAAGGTCATTCGGGAAATGAGCGCTAGTACTCAATTTTTGATGATAACTCACAATAAAGCGTCGATGGCGGCAGCCGATACGCTTGTTGGTGTAACCATGCCGACTCCGGGAGCCTCTAAGCTGATTACGGTGTCGTTAAAGGAGGCGGTGGTGCATGGGAATTGAGGCGTGGTATCTGTTGAGGGCCCAACAAGGGGGTGGCGTGCCATCATCAATGCTTGCCCATCCTCTCTCAGATTCATTCTGGGGGAATTGGAGCAGAGGTCCGTTTATTGCCTTTTTGGTGATCTTGGTGGTCTTTGGAGCGGCGTATTTGGTCCTTGGCTGGCTCTCCAATCGACAGAACAGAGATGAAGGGGAGGGGGGAACGGATGATGCAATTGAACGGCTAGCCCGAGTTGAACGCTCGGTTCAGCGCTTGAATGACCGAGTCGGCAACTTAGAGGAAAAGGTCCGAGTCGAGGTCGTCTCGATGGGTCGAGCGGTAAGTACGATTATTGAAAATAGTGGAGATACCGTTCAGGGAGGAAGAGGCGAGGCAGTAGGGGCCGCGTCAAAGAATCAACAGTTTAAAAATGAACAGAGCTTATCCCAGAGAAATGCTCCCGGCTCGCAATCGCGGTATGAATCGGCAAAAGGCGGAGCACCAATTGCTACGAGCTCAGAGATTGTTCCTCTTGAGAAAAAATTAGGGTCTTCTCGGCGAGGGCTTCTAAGCAAGATAAAATCAGTATTTCTTGGATATCCGGCTCTTGATGCGGAAACTCTTGAAGAGTTGGAGGTGCTTCTTGTTACCAGTGACCTTGGCCTAAAGACGGCATCCGCGATAGTTCGCGACCTAAAACAGGCGGTCCGAGAGGGAAAATCGGTATCCAAAGAATTCATCATGTCCCATATCCATGGGCAGCTGAGGAAGCTTTTGGAACCGAACGGTCAAGCAGCTGAGGATTTTCGACCAGTCGCCTCTGCGACGAATCAGCCGAAAATTGTTTTTGTCGTTGGAGTAAATGGAGTCGGCAAAACAACAACGGTAGCAAAATTGGCCCATCGCTGGACGAGTCAGGGGGCTCGGGTTGTGTTAGCAGCAGCGGACACTTTTCGGGCTGCCGCCGATGAACAGCTTCGTGAATGGGGAGAGCGAGTCGGCGTTAAGGTAGTTGCAGGCTCACCCGATGATAAACCATCAACAGTTGTCCACTCCGCGCTCGAGTTAGGTAAAAGAGAATCGGCCGATGTCATATTGGTTGATACGGCAGGACGGCTCCACAATAGGGGAAGCCTGATGCAAGAACTCGAGGGGATGGTCCGAGTTGTCAAAAAGCTTCAACCGAACTCACCTGAAGAGGTTTGGCTTATTATTGATGGGACAACTGGCCAAAATGCGCTGGTTCAGGCGAGAGAATTTCAGTCATCGGTCCCGATAACGGGAGTTATTGTTACCAAGCTCGATGGAACCGCAAAGGGTGGAGTCGTCGTGGCGGTGAGTGAGGAGCTTGGTATTCCGGTTCGATTTATTGGCGTTGGAGAAACTTGGAATGATCTTCGGCCGTTCGATCCCGACGAATTTGTCTCTGCTCTTTTAGGGGATGGCTCTTTACGTGGGTTGGAGTAAACACAAACGCTCTGCGCAGCTGCGGATCAATTTGGCCCTCAAATTATATTTTGGCCTAAATTCAGATTTGGATCTCAAACCAAAAAAAGTCCCTAGTTTAGCCCTTTAATGAGCTCGACCGGTATCAGGCCCTATGATACCTCGCAAAAGTAGAGTGCCAAGTTTACGTTGAATCGACTCCATCGGTTCATCCGCAGGATTAATGTAATCCTCATCGAGAAATTCAGGGTGATAACGTAGTAGGTGCTCAAGCACCAGCCGATCACGCGAAGATTTTGCAATCATTCTCCAGATCTGGAATCCAATCTCGGCGAGATCGTCGTGGCCCCACTCAATAAGCTTTATTATATAACGAGCAGTAGTAAGTAGTTCCTCGGGTGCTGGGGGGCGATCAAAACGGAAACTGTCTCGCGACGAACGCATAATATCAGCTAAGTATACGAGATTTGATATCAGCCTCGGAATACAATCTCGTGAGAGGACTTTTCGCTCGAGTGTAGAATCGAGATAGGTCATCGTGAGGGGAACTATTCGCCTCATCAGGGCATCATTGAGCTCCCGTTCATAGTTTTTGGTAAAAATAAGGAAGAGGTTGTCGAGGTTGCAATCGATTGGTGGGCCAGATTGAAGCCAAATTCGACCATCCTGAATCGGACCAAGAAAAAAGGTGTCGATATGCCCATCGACCTTATCTATTTCATCAATAAGAAGCATTACCGGCTGACTCTGTGAACGGAGAAACGCCTGACTTAAAACTCCGAGCTCAATCACATCGCTTTTTCGAATACGAACTCCGGCAGAGGCTCGAGCAATCGCAACTTCGTTGCGTGTTTCGATCAGGTTTCGCGTATCCATACCTGTGTAACACTGCAGAGTCATGAACTCAGCACCTGCAATGCGGGCAAGCTGTTTGCCGAGAAAGCTTTTTCCACAACCGGGTGGGCCTTCGAGGAGAAGGCTGCGCACCATGTCTCTCTTGACCGCACAAATAAGTCCAACCTGTTTTGCCAAATATGGCAAACATTCGTATCCGACACGCGCGAGTTTTTCAGTAATTTTTTCTGGGGTTCCTAGATGTTGCCAACCAACCTTATCTACCTGAAAGGCTTTCTTGCGCTTCAACCGATCAGGGTCTTCAATCACCCCTTTCAACGCAATGCGGCCCAACTTTGCGTGGAGCTGCTTAAATGTAGCTTTGCGAGGGTCGGGGATCAGAGAATCGGCGAATTCGGGATGAAATCGAATTAGCTGCTCAAAAACGGTACGATCTCGCTCAGATTTTGCCATGAGCGGCCAAAGAGTGCGACCGACAACCTCGAAATCGGTGATACCCCACTCGAGAAGCATATCAAGATATCTCCCCGATCGCTGAAGCTCTTCAGGTGCCGGAGGTCTTTCAAATTGATAATGTCCCTGACAACCCCGCATAAACTCAACAAGGTACGATAGATTCGCGGAGATTTGCGAAGATGTTGCCCCTTTTAGTACCCGTTTTTCGGCTGTTGTATCGAGGTAGGTCATCGTCAGAGGATTGACCCGTCGCATCAGTGCATCATCAATCTCACGATTAAAATTTTTCGTGAACATGACAACAAGATTGTCTCGATCGGCAACGATTGGAGGACGTGATTCGGTATCGATGATGCCGTCATTCAACGGGCCAAGGAAAAATGTATCAACAGCGGTATCAACCTTGTCGAGCTCATCAACCAGTAACACAACTGGTTTTGTTTGTGAGGCGAGAAATGCTCTAGAGAGAATGCCTAGATTTACCAAATCTTCGTCGGAAACTGATGTGCCGGCCATTGCCCGAGCAAGTCCTATCGGGGATGGTTGCTCAATCAGAAATTGGGTGTTCATGCCGGGATAGCAAGTAAGCACCATTAATTCGGCACCTGCTAATTTCGCAACACACTTTGCGAGAAACGATTTCCCGCACCCCGGAGGACCCTCGAGAAGAAACGAGCGAACGATCGCTGAGCGAGTTTGAAACATCAAAGAGAGCTGAATCGCTATGAATGCGCCTGCATGGTAGCCCACCTTCTCGAGCTTTGTAATCATCTCTGCTGGATTACCTAGCGCTTGAAAACCTAAATGCTTTGGGGCGTAAGCGAGATTGATATCTCCGAGCTGAACTCCGTCGGTTTGTGTCTCCTCCTCTTCCTCTGGAGGAAGAAGCTCATACGGGATAATGGTAAAAATCTCATCCTGATTGGATTTAATGTACTCCTCGATCGAGACAACTTCTGATTTTGGTTTTACCAGATTAGGTAATCGCTGAGAGAATCCCGCGAGTCGAATCGTGGGCTCTAAAATTTCAGATCGTATAGCTCTCTCGTACGGAAGCGATTGCCCATCCCGTGAGCTTAAGAGGTCCTCCAAAATAATAGCATCTTCAGCAAGACCCTCTCCGTATGCGTAAGGGTTTTCTGACATTCCCTCCGATGGGGAGTTTTTTTTCAGATATTTCTCTGATGATGCTTTGAGAGAATCGTTGAGATGCCCTGCTAGTCGTGGTGGTTGGGGAGGCGGTTTTTTCATCTGGCCAAATCCTCTTTGACCGCTACATCAATTCGGCCGCACAGATCTATCAATATATCTTGCGCCTTCCCAGATAGCCCCTCTTGAAACGCCGAAAGATTGAGAGGAAGTAATAGATCTTCAACAATATCGTTCGAGAGCAAACGACTGACTCTAACTGAGTTAATCGTTGCGACGGTATAAAAGTTTAGAACCACCCAGAGCTCAACAGCGAGCGGATCGAACGAGAGCTGCATAACCCTGAGATAAAATGGTTCAAGCGATTCAATCAGTTTTTCAACCTGCTCAACAGCTTGTAACTTATTTATCGGAGCATCCGGTTCAATCTCAAATCGAGAAACTGCAGCTAGTGCCCCCTCGAACCGTTCTGCAATTGTTTTTTCCTCAACCCAATCGGAGCGAGGTTGATATAACCCAAGGAGCGTGACATTAACGAGTGCTTCTCGAAGTTCATAAGGATCGATAGCAGTTTCGTAATTACCATCGAAGTGGGCTATTGGATCGCGAAGGATTGAGACCGCATTCTCCATGGTCTGCTCAAAGCCCTCTTGAAATGTAGCAAGAAGAGCCTGCGATTGATCCGCTGTTGGTCGCCTTAATGTTTGATTGATTACGGGATCTACTAGCTTTGCAAGCACTGTTCGCAGCTGCTTGCCCGCAATTCCGAGCGCGGGATCGATCGCCCAGAATGTTGTTGGTAACCATGACTCCACCGTAGGAGCGTAGCGGGGCAGAGGGTCCTCTAATTGATTGAGCAAAAATGGAATAAATTCGAGAGGGCGGGTCAATCGAGTGAAGGAGAATTCATACGGCAATCGAGCGCGAGAATAGTTCTCTTTCTGACGCTCAGCAAGCTTTACGCCTAGTCGATATTCGAGATACGGGATCGCTTGCGGAGAGATAGTTCTCGATGCCACCTCGGACGCTACCTCTGCAACGCCAATATAACGGGGGCCTGCCTGTTGTGATTGATGAAAAAGGAGTGGAGGACAGACAAAAAGCGAGCCATTTGTCTGAAAATCGCCCAAAAAGCGCCACAGCGCTCCAAATATGTCGGTAGTTTGAGTCGGTTCGATGTAGCGATTGAGCACTGCGTGGGGAATGAGGGTGTCCCGCGTATACATCCGTATCATATCTTCGTGATACCAGTAATCAGCCTCGCTCCGGTACATCTCTTGCAGCTTTGTAACGAGAGTGTCGACGACCGGATACACTAACTCATCAGAGTAGGTCTTGCCGTCTCGAGCTGCTTCAACAAACTTTCGCCCATTATTCCATGACTCGCGTGTAATCTCTCCAACGCGATCGGCGCGGGCAAAACAGCAAAACACTCGATGCTGCTCAAGCTCCTGAAAAAGATTTTCGAGGCACTGAACGACCGGTCGACCGAGCGACATGTTGTCATTAAATCGATCAAGTGAATCTGTTAAAGATGCATGGGCTCGTTCTAATGAGCGTTCATGAACTCGATTCATCTCTCGCACGAGAGAACGAAGCTTGTTCTTATCAGTAAGAAGGCCAGGGTCATCGGTGAAGGCGTCAAGAAACTTGGCGAGTGCATCCATGCGCGCCATCGTGATCGGATCAAACGAATTAAATGCGCAAAAGACAACAGTTCGTTGATTAATGGAACCTTTCTCAGGTGGGTTTGGTCCAATCGCATTTAGGAGCTGTGATACGTAGCGAGCGGCCGGAAGAAGTTGCTGCGAATCTATCAACCAATCGGCGATTTTACTTGAATCAGAGGGCACACGAACGCCGCACCGAGCGAGAGCTTTCGCCAGCGACTCTTGTTGCCCAAAGGTAAGAGATGATGTCACCGAACTAGTCATCCGTTGTGAGCTGAAACAACTAAAAAAGTTAAATATGGCTTACGATTGGTCGCGGGGTAAAGCGCCCCATTGTTCGGCGCGCTTTACCCCCAACGCAGCTACCCGCTACAAAGGTCGGATTTTTGCACGACCTCCTTGAGCTGAAAACGCGTGACGCTGTTTCTTATGTTTGCGTGACCCTTCCTCTCTACTATCCCAAAAACACCTGTATAGCGATTTCGCCCGAGTACGTTTCGAGTTTAATAGCACGTTCAGAAATCACATCTCCATTTACACGTATCTCTTTTACACCCGATTCAACACCATCTGGATTATAAAATGTAATAGTTACCGGTCGAGGTCGGCTCAGTGTAACAGACCACTCGCGCCATTGAGCCGGTATCGATGGATTAACCGAGAGGACTCCACGTTTTAGAGAAATTCCGAGGATGTGATGAACGGCGGCCTGATACAGCCAACCAGCTGAGCCGGTATACCAGCTCCATCCCGCTCGTCCCTCGTGAGGAGCCACGCCGTAAACATCGCCGCAGAGAACGTATGGCTCTCCCTGATAACGATTCGCTCCTTCGGTGCCCATCGAATGAGTGATCGGGTTGAGCATCTGAAACAGCTCAAATGCTCGACTGCCGTGCCCAAGCATCGCATGAGCAATCACGACCCAGGTAGCAGCGTGTGTGTACTGTCCACCGTTTTCCCGAATACCCCGCAGATAGCCCTTGATAAATCCCGGCTCGGCGCTTCCCTCAAAGAATGGCGGTGAGAGCAGCTTGATGATACGGGCTGAAGAATCGACCAGCCGCGCATCAACACTTCTGAGCGCCTTTTTCGCCCGTTCACTATCGCCGGTACCAACGATAACACTCCAGCTTTGCGATAACGAATCAATTTGACATTCGTCATTCGCTGAACTCCCCAGCGCAGTCCCATCATCAAAATAGGCCCGCCGATACCAAGCGCCGTCCCACGAACTTTGCTCGATCGCCTCAACGAGCCGACGAGCACGGAGACGAAGCTCCGCCGCATATTTTTCCGCTCTATCCTCTGTTTCCTTCGCGAATAGGGTATTTGTGTGAGCAAGGAACCATCCGAGCCACACACTTTCACCACGCCCCTTTGTTCCGACCTCATTCATCCCATCATTCCAGTCGCCTGCTCCCATAAGAGGAAGCCCTCGCTCTCCGAGACGGTACGCTCTATCAAGTGCACGCATACAGTGATCGAAAAGGGTGCCGCGCTCTCCCGAAACTGAGGGGATCAGATAACTTTCATCTGCCTCACCTAGAGGAGGCGACTCAAGATAATTAATCTCTTCATCGAGAATAGCGGTGTCACCGGTGTCGGAGATGTAGCGAGCAACAACGTACGGTAGCCAGACTAGATCATCACTTATCTTCGTACGAACGCCCCGCCCCGTTGGAGGGTGCCACCAGTGCTGCACATCTCCCTCAACAAATTGTCGCGCTGCGTGCAGGAGAATCTGAGACCGCACCATTTCAGGCCGAATCGCTAAAAGCGCCAAAACATCCTGAAGTTGGTCCCGAAAACCGAAAGCTCCTCCGCTCTGATAAAACCCAGTGCGAGCGTATAGTCGACACGCAACATTTTGGTAAAGCAGCCATCCGTTCACCAAAATATCGAAGCTTCGGTCCGGAGTTCGCACCTCAATCGCCGATAGAGTGGTGTTCCACCATTGCTGCGATTGCTCACGATCGCGGTTAAACCCTTCTGTCTGTCGATACTGCGGCGCTGTTGTACGAAGCGCCTCAGGAGAATCGCACTCGCCAAGGAAAAAGAGCGCCGATCTCTCCTCGCCCGGCTCAAGATTGATGTGCACCTTGATGACGCCGCACGAAGAAAAACCTGCTCCAACTCTTTGAGCTAGCTGCACGAGGTTTCGACGAGGTGTACGCCCTCCGCCCGCACGAGCGGGTGCCGCCATCTCGAAACAGCGAGGCAACGCAGGAGAACCATCACGCCCAATAAATTCAACCTTGTCGGTCGTGTATGATATAATGCTAAGGTTTGACCCGAGATAGATTATTTTATTGGCGAATTCATTGTTGTAGCGATTGACTGCATACAACACCTGAGCACCCGGATCGTATTCGGAGCACACGTAGCGATTCGCCTCCTCCGGCGATATCCCCATAACCCAATCGACGAAAAGATATGCCTCGAAACGACGTTGAACCGAATCGTAATTTTTGAGGGTAAGTGACCACCACTTTACCGGCGCATCCGCAGCGACTCGGATCGTTAGATCTGAGGAGATGCCGTTGTGAGACGTGCTAAATGACGACTCCCCGAGCCGGTGAATCACGGTAGTTTTGGTAGTCCGTTCGATAGGACCAGGTGTAGGGCACCACACCTGACCACTCTCTGTGTCGCGAATGTATATAGCCTCTCCGATTGGATCTATTACGGGATCGTTGGACCATGGAGAAATACGATTTTCTCTGCTGTTCTGCGACCAGGTATATCCTCCACCCGATTCAGTTATTAACGAACCAAATCGTCGATTCGCGATAACATTACTCCACGGCAACGGTGGCTTCGTTTGAGCATCTACCTCCATGAGGTACCCTCGGCCCTCCTCGACAAATCCGCCGTAGCATGAGCTACATTCGAGAGCTCGCGTTTCTTGTTGCAGAGTATTACCTGACAGAGCGTTAAGTGGAGCAGCATTAATTTGAACCAATTTCGGATCTGCCGCGATTCCTCTTCCGGTGCTTGGTAACACACCAAAGAGATGATCGATGTTAAGCTGTTCCTCAAGAGAACCATCTGCTCCATCAAAGACCGCACGTGCGACGGTGTGGAGCAAACCTATCTCCTCGGAAGATAGCTGGGCTGCAACCCGTATAAAGATTCCTCCATTATGATCAAGCATTCCTGAATCGGGGCTTGAGCGAACTATGTGAAGAAGCTCCTCTTGAAGCTCCTGGAAATAGCCTCCCGGATATTCATTCAGGATTACAAGATCTGCGGTAATACCACGGGCACGAAGATAGGCATGGCCCAGTACAAGATCGCGGGCCAATTTAAGATGACCGACATCGTGAACTTTTAAGA
This sequence comes from Bdellovibrionota bacterium, assembly GCA_044345055.1. Classification (GTDB taxonomy): domain Bacteria; phylum Bdellovibrionota_C; class UBA2361; order UBA2361; family OMIW01; genus OMIW01. The sequence goes on along the minus strand of JBIJBT010000030.1, from coordinate 15,884 downwards.
GCAGTATCGGGATATCGCCCGATATCCCAAATCGCCACAGTGCAGACTGTTGGAGTTTGTTTCTTTGAATATTTTCAGCTGAACCTCGCAGCTCTTCTATTGGGAAGAAAATTGCGGTGCCAAGCGCCTGAAAAAAGTGTGTCTGTCGCGCCGTGAACTGCTCATTTCGTAATTCAATCCGGCTCTGACTCCACGCCAATTCAAAAGCTCGAGTGATGCTGTGAAGATCTCGATATTTTGTCGTCAGATGATGCAGCGTTTCTCTCGATCGAGCTGTTCCAGTCGCAAACGAGAGTGAGTGCGATTCTGCTGGCTCTAACTCAATCCGAACTCGAAGAGAAAAGGCCGGATCAAGAACGCTACCAACCGTATTCGTGAGCTGTTGCACCTTGAGCGCAGCTGGTCGGCCCAGAGAGTTCCCCCGACCGATAAAGTTGGGGCGGGAGGTTTCATACTGCAATCGATCCCAAACCGTTCTTGTTGCTACCGAGTGAAAAAGGAAAAGGTTGCTATCGTGACGGGACCGAGGTCGCCGCGAAAAGATAAGAGCATCGTGTTCCTCATCGAACGATGACTCAACAAAGAGGCGTTGAAATGCGGGATGAGCCTTGTCAGCTCTCGTGTTGACGAGCGCAACCTCACCAAAGCTGGTTACTTCAAGATTTCGCTTCCGATCTGAGAGATTAGTGAGGGTAATTCGCCTCACATCAACATTGTCCTCCTGAGCAACGGTAATCTCGAAAAATGAGAGTATCTGATGATCTCTGCGAAGAAATTCGACCTTGTCCCCCTTACAAACGACCGAATATAGCTCAGGTTCAACCTGAGTAGGGTTGTAGGTCGCTGACCAAAGTTCACCCGTATCAAGGTCTCTTAAGTACAGGTAGTAGCCCCACCGATTTGCAGTAATATCCTCCCGCCAGCGGGTAACTGAGATATCACGCTCAAAGGAGATAAACCCACTCCCTGTGTTATCAACCATCGTGGTCAACGACCCGTTAGAGAGAATGTGAGTCGCAGGATAGCGTGTTAAAGGAGAGGAGAATATCCGCTCTTTCCGGGCACCCTCTCGCTCTTGCTCTCTTTCAGCGTAGGTGAGGGGTGAGGGCCGAGGCTCGGTTAAAGGAATTCGGCTCGGGAATTTCTCATGGAGCAACACCTCAACCGCCTTTATGATCGGATCTGAGTGAAAGCGATCTTGAAACACTCCATCGAGAAGAACGTTCGCAATAGATGGAAGACTCATTCCTTGATGATGTGCGAAGAACGATTTCACGATGTGATTGCTCTCGTCATCTGCGAGCCTATCCTCGGTATAATCGATCGCTTCGAAGAATCCATAATCGCCTCGAAAACCCTCTTTCTCCATTCGCCGCAGATTTGCAACAGCAGCGAGAGGTTTTATCGGAAGCGCTAGCACAGTCGAATAGGGTGAGATAACGAGGTCGTTTTCAAGTCCTCGCTTGAGCCCGAGCCCAGGAACGCCAAAAGCGCGGTACTGATAGGTCGCCTGAAGGTCAACCCCGCTGTAGGCCGATTCAGAGATACCCCACGGAACACCTCGCCGATGAGCATATTCCTGTTGAGTGTCGATGACCCGTCGATAAGTTTGACCGAGGAGTGTTTCTGGATAATCGCGCTGAACAACGATCGGCATCAGATACTCAAACATAGTGCCGCTCCACGACACCAACGCCTTTCCAGATGGAGTGTCAGCAAGGGTTCGGCCAAGTGAGAACCAGTGCTTCATCGGTGCATCGCCCTTTGCGATCGCTATCATGCTTAATAGGCGAGCTTCGGAGGCGAGTAGATCGTAAAAGCTTCGATCTTTGCGCGCCATTTCAACATTAAGCCCGACGACAAAAAGGTTCTTTCCGCCATCATACAGGAAGGAAAAATCAAGCTGCTCAAATATATCAGTGCACGACTGTTTAGTGAGTCGAACTGATTCTGCGATCTCTGCAACAAGAGTGCGCGCCCGTTGTGCCGCGTTAGTAATTTCACCGACATTATTTGTCGCAATAATCTCTTCAACTATCTTTGAGATCGCGGCAAAGCTCGCTGGTGTCGTTGATAGTTTAGTATTCAGCGATTGAGTAGCTGAGATTTCGCCTTCAACAATTTCTCTAACTAGCAGATTGGACCACTCCAAGAGCTCGCGATACGCCATGAACTGCTCAAGCTCAGCTAGTTCGGCAAAGAGCCAAGCAACATCCTCAGCACTACCTGCTGTCAGGATCGCTGAAAGCTCGGCTACGATCGAACCGAGGGTTGCAATCGTTATCACGGTGTGGTGCGTGTGGTTCTCTAGCGAATGTTGAAGGTCCGTTATCAGTGATTCACCTCTCCTCTCCGACTCACTGAGTGCAGAGAGTCGAGCGATAAGATGATGAATAAAGCTCGACCGTACAACGGGCTCTTCCCAGAGCGCATCGAGTGATGATCGAATAGCGATCAGGTGGCCCGCGAAGTTTCCGCTATCAACCGATGAAACGTAACGGGGATTAAGAGGAGCAAGGGTCCGAATATCGTACCAGTTGAGGAGATGCCCATTATACCGCTCGAGCTTTGCGATCGTTTCAAAGACTCGACCAAGAAGGGTGATAATAGAGCGACTATCTTCGTATCCCAGCTCATACGCAGCGATTGAGCTGAGCATCGAGAGGCTGATATTAGTTGGTGATGTTCTCTCGGCAACCACCTCCTGAGGCGTTTGTTGGAGATTATCTGGTATCAAATAGTGATACTCAGCCCGTAGGTGATCCTTAAAATAGCGCCAGGTTTGATATCCCACCGAAAGAAGATAGCTGCGATCCTCTGGGGTAAGATCCGCTGCGGCATTTTCTGATCGTTTCGCCAAGTAAGTCGCGATAATCGGTGATGACATCCAAAGAGCGAGAAGGGGGAGGATATCAAAAAATCGCTCAGGAGCGACGAAGGCCACAAGGCTGCCAACAGCTACAGTAAGCCGCAAAGCGGGAGCGAGTGACCGAGCAAAGCTTGCCAATGATGAGCCGAGGCGACGCTCCGATGCTGCCGCTGTTTCCCACTCGAGCAATTTTATTTTAGTACGATAGAGCCGATTCAGCGTCACCGCGATGGCGTGAACCATCAGATATGCTTGATGGGGCAGGAACACTACAGCAAGAGCTGCCTGAGCCCCCTGTTGTGAAAGGTCTCGCAAAATAGCCCGCAGGTAAGCACCGAGAGAGATACCAACCGGAGGAGCTATCGCTACGGATGCAAGGCTAATGAAAACCGGAAAGATGAAAACTGGAAGAATCGCCAAAAACCACCAGAACGGCGCTCCGGGTAGAATCGTCCATGAGGCCAGCAAAAAAAGAAATACCGTCGGTGGAACTAGGCTGCGGCGCAAATTATCTACTATTTTCCATCGACCAAGGTCAGAGAGCGGCGTGGGCCGAGGGGTGCGGTCGCTATCAGGAACTTTTGCGGAGAGCCACGGTAGAAGCTGCCAATCTCCTCGTACCCATCGATGTTGCCGACGAGCCAATACGTGGTACCGAGAAGGAACCTCGTCGTAGACCTCGATATCGGTCGCAAGACCGGTGCGAGCGAATAGACCCTCGAAGAGATCATGACTGAGGATAGCATTCTCTGGCACCTGGTCCTCGAGCACCTCTTCAAATATTGCAACGTCATAAATACCTTTTCCGAGAAATGATGCCTCAGAAAAAATATCTTGATAAAAATCAGAGATCGCATGGGTGTAAGGATCAAGACCAAGATCCCACGCATAGATTCGAGCAAAACGTGACGCCGAGCCGCTTGGGAGAGAATAGCTCACGCGGGGCTGAATAATTCCGTATCCACTTGTCACGATGCGTCGAACTGGATCGATAATCGCTCGATTAAGAGGATGTGCCATCGTCCCAACGAGCTTTTTAGCCCCCTGCGGCGCAAGATGAGAATCTCCATCGAGAGTGATTACGTATCTTATTGTTCGGAGAAACGATCGCTCCTTTTCTGAAAGAAGGAATGAAGTTGGTCCCTTCCCGCAAATCTCTCGATTGAGCTCATCAATTTTACCTCGCTTCCGCTCCCAGCCCATGTAAGAAAGCTCTGAATCATTCCAACGACGTTCACGGAAAAATATAAAGAATCGAGGGTTTTCAGCTGAATATCCATGACGTGCGTTCAGCGCATCAATACGGCTTTTTCCCTCTGCAATCAGATGGGCATCCTGTGATTCATCGGGAGATTTGCGATCGGGAAGATCGGCGGTTATCGCAAGATAAAGATCTTCATCCTCATTCGCGTACCAGCGAACTTCAAGGCTATCGATGCAGTGATCGAGTGCATCAGTTGAATCGAATATGCCATGAACAATCAGCAACGCTCGATTTTGCTCCGAAATCCCATTTTCTAAATGAAGCTTTGGGAGAGGAGCGGGACGAACAAGCTGGTGGCAGATCCACTGAATAAGACTCATCGATAGATCTGAAGCGGGAATCAGCGCAACTATAAAGAGAAGAAGAGCCGCCAAAAAACCACCGCCAAAGGCGAAAACCCAGCCCGAGAGAAATGATGCAAATATAACAGCACCAACAAGTACCGCTCCAGTATAGAGGGGGAGGGCGTTCTGACGCGCAAGCCGACCGGCGCGCAGCCAAAGAGGTGCCGAAAATTGAATTTTTTCCTCAAAAAAACGCCGCCCATCACCGATGAGATAAAATCCGATATGGCTCAGTGAATCAGTTCGCCTTGGATCGATAAGGGGTGGTTGCTTAGCGAGTTCAACAAGGAGACGAGCTGCTTCATGTTCAGCCATCTTAACTCGCCTTGCGAGCAGCTCGAGATGGTGGCGATAAAGATCTCTTGTTTCAAAATCACATTTCGAATAGACACCAACGGGATCACTTAAAAACTCCCGATGAACAAAGCTCATCGCCTCGAACCACTCGCGCCAGTTGATGCTACTCATCTCTCGCATCGATGTGATCGAATTCGCGATCGAGATCTGGTCAAACGCCTGACGCTGATGTTCAGCGCGGATCAGCTCTTCGGGATCGTTCCCTTGCTCGCGAATCCGCTCCTCGAACCACTTAAGCGCGAGAGGAGTTCGTGATCCGCGGAGCCGCAGCTGTTTTAGCACATGAACAGCACCGCGACCCGCCAAAGATGGGCGACTCTTAATCTCTTTTGCAAGCTCGATGAGTGTGTCGGTGCCAACGTGAGGAGTCGTGCTCTCAGTCGAACTGGTGACTCGTTGCAGAAACCCATCGACATAAAGCAGCTCTTCTCGCTCATCAACGATTCGTTGAATCAATCTGCGGAGATTCTCGACCAGTGCAAATTTGAGCATGATCGGCACCGCCCACAGCTCTCCCGATGTCAGGGGCTTGCGTGATTGAAAACCCGATATAAAAGCGCTCAGAATTTCTGTATCAACAACCGCATCGGAGTGAATGAGCACCTGAAGAGTGAGAGTGTAGACGCGAGGATATCCGCGCGAAGCTCCCTCAGCGATTTTAGGAAGAGTTTTGTCGTACCGTTTTGGGAAAAATCGTCGTACCTCAGAGATATGTTGGAGCACGATATGATGATTATCGAGAAGCCACTCAGCACCTGGTGAGAGCGATTCGCCTCGCTTTGCCCCTTCAGCGAGAATTTGGTACGCCTTTTCAAGTAGCGAAACGTTGCTTAAAAAGCGAGTTCTTAGAGCGCGACTACTCTTCCCATCAAGATAAGAGGTGTCGCCATCTGCAAGTGATGCCGCAAGATCGTGAAGCGCTTCATTCGTCAAGACAGCGGCGCGCAGCGGTTCGGCGGCTCCGAAGTTTGTTTCGCTCTCTTTCCCTTCTCCCATGAGAGTGGCAAATGGGGATGTAGCCCGCGAGAGGATTGAGGAGATCCGAGAAGAGGAGTTCGGGGAGATTGAGTTCATAGTGTCGAGCTAAATAGAAAAGCTGGTGCCGCTCATCTGAGAGGTTGCGATTATCGTTGGTGCACTGAACCATTCGTACCTCGCATGAGGATACGCCTTAAGGGCTACACTGTATGATGTATGATGCTCCGCCGCCAGATCGTTGAAAGAGAGAGTTGATACTTTGCGGCTGCTGATGATTTTTGGAAGGGAGAATTTGAATCGGTTTTGGATGAGCCGCCGCTCAAAAAGGCAGCCCTCCCAAAACCTCTAAGAGTTCAGTGAAAAATTTAGTGCTCGGGATAATCCGGCCGCTCCAGATTGAGAGCGTTGAACAGCCCCTCAAACAGCTCACGGAGGGTCGGCCCACGAGAGCTAAGCTCGTATAGCGCAAACGGCCCATCAGGAGTAAGCGCCGCCTCAACTATCTCAGCCACGCCCCCCTCCTCTCCACCTCCTCCCCCAACCCCAACTCCCCCCTCAAGCTTCCGTGAATCGACCAAAACCAGCTCAGCCCGAAGTGCGTCATATTTGGTAGCAGATGGCCTCATAAGGGGGGAACTCCATTTATTAGGTGGTTGAAGTTAATATTAATTAAGTAGTTGTTTGTTGGTCAGTTTGTATCTATAGCTCAAAATACAGGATTTTTTCTGGCGTGGAGGGTTTTATCCGAAGAAACCCAAGCCGATTAGACACTGTTTTATCGCTATAGTTAGGGTATCGGTCGGGTGGCGATTTCAGTTAAGATTTTGGGGCGTTATTTTGTCGGCGCGAATTAAAGTCACCGATTGATTGCTAGGTGGAATAACCTTTTAAGAAGTTTCGCTAGTTTAAGAGGTGGGATTGTTTTGGGGGTGGGCGATATGTTCAGTGGGGTCAGAGATCTTCTAAACGCATTTAGCGGAGTGGGTTACAGCTTTAACGCTTTTAACGGATATTTTGGCGGACCAGGAATCGATCTTGCATCTGTTCAAAAGGTGGGGAACACATTGGGCGCTTTTGACGGTCTGCTTCAGAGTATTTCTAGATTGTCGCAATTTGCCGCACGTCTGTTTGCGTTCGACGCAAACGGCAATTCACGAAGTGTTTTCGCTGCGGCCCCAGATTACCCTAATCACAATTTTTCTGGCCTTTTTCAACGACAGTCGGTCGGTGCTGGTGATCCCGGGCGACTTAGGACGCTCGTAGCTGATAATCAGAATATAGGTTTAAAACCTTCTATCGCACAGATTGGTGACGGACCACTGGTTACGGGACCTTCGATGTCCCGGACACAGTGGGAGAATCTTGTTGCCAATTACGGTAGTCGAGCCGTTGGATACGGCGCTGCGCCTGGAGTAGCAACCTACGGCCGGGGGGGCGTCCAATACGATAGTGTTAGAGAATATTTTGATAAAAACCGATATCCCTTTTCCGCCTAACCCACCCCCACTCCCCCACCCGAGGCCGATCGCTCGGCCTCGGGTGCAACCACCCTCGCCTGTGCCACCCCCCTCTAACACCACCGACAATCAGGCACCCAAAATCGCACCGGCTGAGATTTTAGTTCATGGTTTGTAGTTTGGTTTGTACGATGTTCCTTAAAGTTGAGATCGCAAAATACCCCTAATTTCACCTAAGGACAGATCAATGAAACCTCTAATCGGCCTCATAAACGGACCAAATCTCAACCTCCTCGGAGAGCGAAATCGTGCGGTTTACGGCGCCGCCACCCTCCCCGAGATCGTGGCTACATTCTCAGAAGCCGCTGCCGCTCGTGGGTTTGGTGTCGAGCATCTCCAATCAAATAGCGAGGGAACAATAATTGATGCGATTCATGGTGGACGAAAGCGGTGGGCTGGACTAGTAATAAATCCCGCAGCCTTCACTCACACCAGTATCGCGCTCCGTGATGCGCTTGAGATTCTCGAGGTGCCTATCGTAGAAGTTCATCTCTCGAACATCCACGCGCGAGAGCCGTTCCGGCATCAGAGCTACGTCAGTCCCCTCGCTCGCGGAGTAATAGTCGGTTTTGGTCCGCGAGGGTATCTGCTAGCGCTTGATGCGCTATGCGAAATTATTTCGCAGCCTCGGCAGGAACAGCCTGCTTAGAAAAAAGATATTTTCGGCGTGTCGTCATCCGTTTTTATTCGTGTTGTTTAAGGAGTCGTTTATGCCCCCACTCGCTATTCGGGTTGAGCCATCAGATCACTTAGACGATCTTGAGCTCTCAACGAGAATTCTTATCGAGCGGTGCTTTGCGGCGGGAATAACAGTTGAGCTTCTTGACAGGACAAATAATTTTCTTCGGCTCTCGCAGGGAGACGTTACCCATTACGTTCGTCAGGCAACCAAAACGGGGCTCGATTCATACATGACGTTTCTCGTCATGGAAAATAAGCAGGTGTGCAAGCTGGTCCTTCATGAAGCCGGAGTGCGGGTTCCCACCGGAGTGCAGGTCGCATCCGCAGGTGAGGCGATGCAATACTATCGCCTCCTCTCTGCGTATTCCGTAGTCGTTAAACCAACCACAACAAATTTTGGTATCGGAATCCATTTTCTCCCGTATCCTTTTTCGGAGGGAGCGCTTGTTGAATTAGTTCACAAGGGGCTGCAACACGACAGCACAGTTCTAATTGAAGAGCTTTTGCCCGGTGACGAGTATCGCTTTTTGGTTGTTGATTACCGCGTCGAAGCAGTTTGCCAAAGGATCCCCGCGAATGTCGTGGGTGATGGTGAGAGCTCGATTGCAGAGCTGGTCGCGAAAAAAAACGATGACCGGCGGCGCGGGGTGGATCACAAGGGTGCGCTAGAAAAGATCCAGTTAGGCGAGGTTGAGTTAAAAATTCTGCAAGAGGATGGTCTACGACTTTCGAGCGTGCCAGCAGAGGGGAAACAGATATTTCTTCGACGTAATTCAAATATAAGTACCGGTGGCGACTCTGTTGATAGAACCGACGATGTGCCGACAGCTTACAAAGAGATCGCTGAATCAGCCGCCCGTGCTGCAAAATCACGGATTACCGGTGTTGATATGATAATTCGCGACCTCAACGAACCTCCCCGCGCGAACAATCATGGTGTTATCGAGATGAACTTTAATCCTGTTCTTTACATGCACGAACAACCATTCCTCGGCAAACCCCGTCCCGTGACCGATGCGATCCTTCGGGCGCTCGGGTTTAAGCTTTGAAACAACCGCGCGATCTTCAAATTCGCTTCAAGCCGAATGATCCGCATGGATACCTTTACACACCGCCCAACGGTACCCTAAGCTGGTACTCGGTGAGAGGTATCCTTTTTGGAGGAATGGGCTATGACGGCGCAGATAATCGACGGAAAACGGCTGAGCCACCTGATGGAACAGGGATTGGCTGCTGAGGTGGCGCTTATTCGCTCGCGTGGCGCTCGCCCACCCGGATTAGGCGTTATCCTTGTGGGAGATAATCCCGCCTCTCACGCCTATGTTCGAAACAAGGAACGCTTCGCCCAACGGATCGGGTTTGAGACCTTTGATATTCGCCTACCGGCCGATGCAACGGAGGAGTCGGTCGGAAGGGCGATCGAGCAGATGAATGAAAATCGCGCGATTGATGGTATTTTGTTGCAGCTTCCCCTCCCGTGGGGACTCTCCGCTGATTTGCTTCTGAATCGGATAGACCCGCGAAAAGATGCTGATGGCCTTCATCCGATGAATCAGGGATTACTCCAAAAAGGGATGGAGTACGCATCTCCCTGCACCCCGAGCGGCGTCATGAAACTCCTCGACTGGACCATGGCGGGATTCCCTGACTCTATCGAGGCTCTGCCCCGTGTGTCGCTTGCGGGAAAAAGTGCTGTAGTGGTGGGTCGCTCGATCTTGGTGGGGAAACCGGTCGCGACGATGTTGTTAGAGCGAAACGCCACCGTCACAATTGCGCACTCAAAAACCCCGAATCTGAGCGCAGTGTGTCGAGCGGCCGATATTTTAGTGGTCGCGGTGGGTGTGCCATTTTTAGTCAAGGGAGAGTTCATCAAAGAGGGCGCGATCGTCCTCGATGTTGGAATAAATCGGCTCGAGTCTGGCGAGCTCGTTGGGGATGTCGCGATTGAGCAAGCAGCACCCCACGCCGCAGCAATCACCCCTGTCCCCGGCGGGGTCGGTCCGATGACTGTTGCGATGTTGATGGCAAACACTCTATCGCTGCGCCGCCAGTTCGGAAGTTAATCCCCTCCACCGATTTCGCAGTTGATTTAATTAATGGTGTCGTCGTTCGAAGTGCTTAGCCCTCCGATCCTCCTCGTACACCAATCAGATAGAAGCGCCGTTATCTCGGCCTTTTTATACAACCTAAGAAAAACGGTCGATGCGCTCCCCAAAACTGTATTTACGGTTCGCTTTGGTACTCTGAAATTTTAAATGTAATCAATGATTCAAGGCTCCGCGCATCGCCTCACTAAGTAACTCACATTTATTTTTCAGCATACCATAAGTATTATGTTTGGCGGCCGTGTACAGCCGTCAGTTAAGTCACCCCCAATGAAATCAGAGGGGGTTCGGTGTATTTTAGGAAAGGAGCCAGTTATGACATTCGTAAAAGGATTGAGAAATTGCTCATCAACACTAGCTTTGTTGGGGGCGGTAGTCGGGTTTGGGGGGATTGCGCAGGCTCAAGATATAAAAACTGAGCCTCGACTTAGAAAGGCATTTGACTCAAGCACTTACGGAAGCGCCACCCTCGCATCGGCCAATGGAGTAAGAAATCTTTTGCAGCCTTGGTGGCCGAAAGAGGTCTACATGCCCTATGAGGGGCTCAAGGATAGCCTAGATAAGCCGATTTATGGAAAAGTAAAGCCTGTTACTGACGCTGTTGGTGGGAGATTTTTCACTCTTGAGAATCCGGACGTTCCCGCGAATACAGCTCCAGCGGCTGCCCCAGGGTCGGCTGGTTTCAATGGCAAAGCCATAATCTTCGGAACAACACACGCAGCCTCTGCTAATAGGGACTGGGACAAGGACGAAGAAAACGATCAAGACGACCAATGCCCGGGAGACCCCGAGAAAGTTGCTCCAGGAAAATGCGGCTGTGGATATATAGATACCCAGGATGATGCACTCTGCTCAGATCCTGAGGGTGCCGCACCTGCTTCAGATGGTCAGTCTGATAATCCTGAAGTACTTCGCCTACTCGATATGAAGGTAAGAGGGGGCAAGCGGCAATTCAGAACCAAAGCAACAAGTGTTCGAAAGCTTGCCGGTGGTGGTGCTAGATTTAATGTCGAACTCTCATTCGCGCTTCCTCGGTTCGCCAGTGCTAATGACTTTTTCATGGAGGCAAATGAGGATCTTGGTCAGAATGCGTTTCGATCTCCCGATGCCGACGACCTCGACACCTTCTTCGGGGCAAATTTAGCTGAAGAAGATGATAAAGTTACTTATAAGTGCGCAATTTATAAGAGATCCGGAAGCGCCTTTGGTACAAAGCCAATCCAGCTTGCAAAATTTAAAGAGCAGAACGGCAGGAATGTAGTCAGTCGGCTATACGCGTTCCCGAACGCAACTGTGAAGCTCTCCAAGGTGGAATCAACGGACGAGTGGCGTTTTCGATGCGTCGCAACAAACCAAAATACAGGAGCATCCCAAGAGTTCTTCTCGAAGCCCTTCAAACTTGACTTTGTCAAAAAGTCGGGCATCTTCTAAAAGGTAAAGTTTAGTGGGTGCGGTCTCCTCGCACCCACTAAACTCCTTCAATAGCACCACCTCTTTCATCTCTGCCATAACTCAAGTACGCCCAAACCGTTAAGGTTAACCTCTTTCAGGGATGAGAATGTTGAAGCCTGTCCTGCAAGTCAAAGAGTTTCAACCGACATCAAATACAATGGCTGTGTCAGCAACGGACCGAACTTTTCGATTATACCGGCATTCCCTGACCATTCTCGGCCCTCTTCTAATTTCTATCTCTCCGGTACGGGCCGCCCCTGAAACCGCATCCACCCCCTTCGAAAAAAAGCTCGTTGCGATAGAGTCGCCTCGAGATAAGGCTTCTGATACCTGTCTAAATTGTTTTTTTAAGAAAGGGGCGACCGATGATATGTTCTCCGGCCGTGCTGAGCTTGCCAAACCGCCGGAAATTCAGATTCTCCGCCCAATCTCCGGTAAGTCAGAAGAGGAAACCTCCGCAACGCAAGAGCCTCAGATCTCCCCCCGAGATCGAATCGCCCGAGAGTTTGGGGGCCCGGAAGAAGAGGATCAGATTCTCGGTGATGAAAAAGCGCCAAAGGCCTTCAGGGGGATGATGCACGCTATCGAAGCTGGCGATAAGGAGCTGGCATTCGACTATGCGCGGCGATATACCCGATACATAAACAAATTAAAGGATCGGACTCTTCTCGTGACTAATCTCGCGGGATTGGGAGCCGAGATCGATGGGTTTCGCCCACGCCTCGACCACTCAGAAGATTCGGACCCGTCGGGGTACCTCGAGATTTATCAAAAAAAGCTCGATCAAACGGTTAAAAATGAATCCGCAATCCTTTCTCTAAACCCTGAAGCACAGGCTATTCTCGCGAGGGCCCGTAAAGAGGAGCAGGGTGGGGCGTTGGTTGAATCTAATGGAGCAAATGGCGAAGCCTCTCCGAATCAACCGCTGGGCGAGGCCGCCGAGCGAGCTCTGGTCTACAAAAATCATCAAAGCCCTCTCCCCGTGGATCCACAGGGCCGGGTCAATCTGTTTTTCTTCCTCTCTAGTGCCGACCTTGGGCCCCATTCGATGATAGGTGATATTCAGCGGCTCAAAGATCGATACGAAAAAGATGATAAGGTGGTGATAAAAGGGGTCTCGCTCGTACCAGAGGTGAATCAGATAGTATCGACAATGCAGAGATTCGGGTTAAAGGTGACCTTTCCGATTGAGGAAAACCGCGAATTGGCCAACGAGCTCGGGATTACCCACACCCCAGCAGTCGTTGTGATGGCCCCCTCAACGGGGGATTATGTGCTGGAGAAGGGTCATCGGACTATCTGGTATCTTGAAGAGCTGATCGGGGCGGTACGTGGGAAAGCGATGAGTGGGAAGCGCAAAAGCGGAGATTTTCATTAATGGCTTGGGAGGGCGCGCAGATGACACACGGTAATTCGAGCAAGCAATTCTGCTCAAGATTGGCGCGGCTTATTGTGGTGGCGGCTTTGGGAGTGGTTGTGGGTTCGGGGGAGGCTTGGGGGATTCCGATTCCGGGGTTAGGGCATGCTATACCAACAGCTCCGCCAAATCCAAATCGGGGGCCAGGAGCTTTAACAAAAATAAGTGGAAGGTCCTCCGATTCAATTATTCCAATGGCAACTCCGGCAAGTCCTGCAGATCCTAATCCGCAAACTCAAGTCGGTGGAGGTACAGTGCGCAGTGCAGCTTTCGGAGCTCCGCAGACGGCGATTGAAATAGGATTCAATCAAGCTAATGCAGAGGCGGCGAAAGATTTTTTAGGGCCGGTCATCAACGCAATTATACCGCAACAAACTATGGCAATGGTTTTGTCAGACCCTGGTGCTGCTGCGGGTGCTTTTGCGGGTTACAATATTGGGATGACACACCGCCTTATAGATGGCCAAAACCTTCCACCAAATTTCCAGGGAACAAATGCGTTCTATCAGGAAACACAGTCTGAATGTATCGCAAAGGAGCAAAAAAACAACAATCTTACGCCCGTCGATGCTCAAAACAAATGTCTAAAAAAACCAATCGAGATCGGTACCGACCATCCATCCGCGAATCCGGACAACCCAAATCCAAATTCTCTCGGAACCGACGGCCCAAACACCCTTCGATTTACCACCATGGCATTCCTCTCCAACAAAGAGGTCAGCAAGCTCAATGGCGATGATATGCCATTCGAAAAAGAAAAGGGAGCTGATTCTGAAAGCCTTGCAGACAGCTTCCGTCTAACCTCAGAGGCGTTTTGCAGCATCTTCGGAGACGTTGTCATCACATTAAAATCGGATGATCAGACGAAGGTCGTCAACTCTCAGATGCAAAGAATCGGCCCGTGGACCTGCCGACAACGAGCGCCCAAAACCGATTCAAATAAGTTCTTCAATCGCACCCAGCTCCTTAATCTGTGCAAAGATCCAGTCTCGCTCGACGTACATCGCTACTGCCGTGCTATGTATTATTACGACCTCATTAAGTGGACAATGCAGGCTCAGTGCGTAGCATTCAACAACGCTGCGGTGTCGCCGCGGGCTCATCTTCCAATGCTTCCGAGAAGTGAGCAGGAATGTGGCTCCGGAAGTCTGCTAACTGGTGAATCAACATGTCCCGGTCCTTGGGGAGTAACACGAGAAGATTGGGACCGCACTCAGGAGGACCTCTCTCTTCCTGGGTACACTTTTACTCGGGGGACCGCCGAGGCTTTCTTCTGGGCATATGGAAGAGAGACCCCGACCATACTCGGGGGCGGAATAAATATTTTTGAGGCAATCACATCGATTATCAAAGACCCCTTGGGGGGGCTCTCGCAAGGAACCACCCTGCTCTGCGGCGATCTCGGCCCGACCGGTCGAGCCGAGTTCACCAAAGTCGCCAAAAACTGGAAGGGGCGCCATCCAGTCTGGGTTAAAGCAGCGATGAGATTTGCAAACGCTCGGGCGCTCCTCTGGACAAGAGATCTTACGATGCAGGCGTGGGGAGTCATTCAGGGGTTTACAAGTACTATCGGAATGAAGGATCTATCCGATCAGGCCAAGCAGCTCCTGACGAACGCTTATGACAAGGACGACGAAGCAACGGTACAGAAGCAGCTCGAATGGACCGCCGAGATTCTCAAAAAACTGGAGCTTGAAGCTGATTTGGCAAGAAAAAGTGGGACCGGAGTCGTCGGTAATGCTCGCTAAACGAGGTTAATTCTCATATCCATTTCAATAGGTCGTGTCTAAAGTAAAGGATAGCCGCATATGGCAGGGCTTTTTGAATTAGGACAGCTTCTCACCGCAGCTCAGGGAGTCGGAGATAGCTGCGTGCTCTCGAACGGCCAGCCCGGCCCCCAATGTCCTGCCCACGCGCTGCACGCAATTACCGCGGCGATGGCGACCCAGGGGTATTGGGTGCAGGCAGATCTGCTCTATTTCCTCGAATACACCAATTTTCAATCGTGGGCAGTCCTGATTTATATCTTCGCCTTCGCCGGGGCCATCTTCGGCATGGCTTTGGGCGCCCCTCCAAAGATGTGGATCTGGCTTGTAATGGGTCCAGGAGTATTCCACTGGTTGATAGCCGACACAGTGCCGATGAAGGGAGTTCGGTGGAATACTGGGCCTATCGCGGCGGATGACAATGGATTTAACGCCCGTCAAGCCCAAAGAGAGGTATGGAAGCTCGTCGAGGTAGGTTTGCTCAATACCAATATTGTCAAACGGGGCGACGTTACGGTCTCTTCCGATAAAGAACCCTCCGGAGGGGCTGGTACTGGAATCAACGGCGATGGCTCGGTGCAGGTATCCCAGCTATTTTCATATTACGACAATCTCCTGAGCGACCTCGTTGACTGGGTTATTTCCTGGACGGGGCTCTATACGATGAGTCCGTCTAACTCAAATAGCGGAAGCAACGTCCCAGCCGCCTCAATGTACGATGATACCCGTAAAGGGCTCGGCGGATCGATCGACAATCAGAACTGGCTACTCTCGAACCTCAAGTGGACGATGCTTGAGGATATCACCGGAGCAAAAATTACAAGTCCCGACCTGCGGGATTCGTTCGCCACCTTCTTCGCGAGCGAGTGTGGTGATGCATTCTCAAAAGGTATAGACGAAGCAGCATTTATCGCAGCTCATAATTCAAAAGGTCTTACGGCACCCGATACGATCTTCCTCCGAGATACTCCATCCGCAGCCTCTCTTCTCTCTGGTGGCGAGTACGGCCAGCTTACCCAAAATCTGATTAATCAAACCGTTCCGACCCCGCCATCCCTTCGTAAATTTCTGGACAAGACAGGCCCCGGCAGCTTCCGTGAATCGATTCAGTTCTTCAAGAACACCGAGGCGGTC
>JBIJBT010000094.1:0-9705 GCA_044345055.1 Bdellovibrionota bacterium | reverse complement strand
CGCCCTCTGGCGTCGAGTGTCAGACCAACTCCGAGCGAATAAAAAATCTGATCTACCCTCTCCTATTTTCGCCTCAGATATAAGGGCCGAATATATTGATGTAGCCCGCAAATGCTCCCTGCGGGCTCGTGTCGAAAAGTACCTCAACTTTTCCGTCAATCCATTCGAAAACCAAACCCCTCCGACCCCACGCGGTTTGCTAATAGCAAACCTTCCCTACGGAGAACGAATCGGAAGCGGCAAGATTCACGAACTCTACCGATCAGCAGGCAAAGTAATCGCCGACCGCTTCTCCCGATGGCGCATCGCCCTGTTGGTTCCCGCCGAAGCACCGATTCATTTATTAAAGCTCAAGGTCACCCGCGAATATTCTCTCGCGAACGGAACGCTCCCGGTAAAGCTCCTCGTGGTGGATCGGTAGAAGAGCCACGGGATACAAACGACCTGTACAGAGAGTGACGACTGATCCCCAAAAATGTAACAAGGCCTGCCTTTCGATTCAATATTCGTCTATTAAAATCCAACAGGACAATGAAATACTCTACATCCTTAATTGCTGATCAATAAAGGGGAGACAGTTTCAGACGAAAACCGAGTTCCAGTTGTCCTCCAGATCAACTTTAGCTATCCTGCCCGCCGTAAGCCCTGTTTTTAACCATACCCCTATGTGCCGCCTCAATCCCCGAGTTGACTTGGTCTTCAAGAGTAACGTGAATCTTGCACCCACCAGATCTCGCACCTCTTACCTTTAGGCTCCTTTCAATCGACCAACACAAAGACGGTCTTCTCGACATCGACGACTGCTTCGTCATCGACTCAGTGGGTGAGTTTTACGTTCAACTCCATACCGATACCGGCCATCAGGATCTCAAGCCTGATTGGTTTGGGTATAATGTGATTGGCTAAGTCGGAGTACTACTGAAAGGCGTAGGGGATTACGAATCCCCTACCGATGCTCCCCTCCGCGTCCTTCCCTTCAATGTGCTTCCCCCTCGAAAACTGCCGCTAAAATGAGAGACAAAGCATTCAAATGGAGAGTCCAAACTCCCGATTTTCTTTACACTTGGATTGACTATAGTCATTGACTATGGTATAGTCTAACCATGGAAAAAGTTTCAATCTCAGAGTTCAAAGCGGTCTGTCTTCGATTATTGGACCAAGTTAATCGGACCAAAGAGCCGTTTATCGTTACCCGTAATGGGGAGCCTTTAGTGGTTATTCACCCCTATTCCGAGGAACCCGCGCAGCGAGCCCCCTTTGGCGCGGCGAAAGGGACAATTTCGATTTGCGGAGATCTTCTTGCTCCGGTAGAGGAGAAGTGGGAGGCGTTGGAGGAATGAAAGGGGTTGTTCTCGATACCCACATATGGCTCTGGTACCTTGCTGGTGACACAAGACTATCTCCGCAGGTTGCCGACCTCTTGAGTCAATCATCGCTCGACATCTGGATCAGCAGCGCCTCAATCTGGGAGGCACTCATCTTAGGAGAGCGAGGCCGGGTCAAAATGGTGCCCGACCCAGAGAGATGGATTCAGGCAAACCTCACTCTCCTTCAAGCAAAAGAGGCTCTGCTTACTTGGGAAATAGCCTATCTATCTCGCTCACTCGAGTTTGATCACGCAGATCCGATCGACCGATTCATCGCCGCCACGGCATTTCAGCTCAATATTCCTCTCGTTACGGCTGATGCATCGCTACAAAAACTTAGTTGGCTCAAGGTTGTATCGTAGGTTGAAGCATGTGGTGATATTTGATGTCAACGGCGATCAAATACCGCCGCACTTTCTCGATTTCAGTTCGGCGTTGCACGACGCCCTTCAACGAGAGCTAGAGACTATTTCTGGTAAACCCGCGACATTCAAAACCTACTCGATTATTCGCAGTGGCGAAACGCTATCAAAGACGATTTCGCTACAGAACACATGGCCAGCTTCAACCGCGCCCTCTGGCGTCGAGTGTCGAGTGTGAGACGAACTCTGAGCGAATAAAAAATCAAATCTAACTTCTCCTATTTTCGGCTCAGACATAGGGCCCGAATATATCGAGGTAGCCCGCAAATGCTTCTTACAGGCTCGTGTAGAAAAGTACCTCAACTTTTCCGTGAATCAATTCGGAAACCAAACCCCTCCGACCCCACTCGGTTTGCTATTAGCAAGCCTTCACTAAGGAGAACGAATCGGAAGCGGCAATATTCACGAACTCTACCGATCGGTCGGTAAGGTCATCGCCAACCGATTTTCCCGATGGCGGATGGCGCTGTTAGTTCTTGTCGAAGCACCGATTCATTTATTAAAGCTCAGGGTTACGAGAGTATATTACCTTGCTAACGGGACGTTGCCGGTCAGGTTGTTGGTGGTGGATCGGTAGGGGGTGGAAGTGGTAAAAAAGGGATATCAAGGACAGCGATTGAATTTAAGTCGGTCAATCATGACGGAGCATTTTTAAGGGGGCGACCTCTTTCACCATTAATTCTTCAGTTGAACCAACAACCCTGCAAAAAAACCGATCGTCACCGCTAAGTTCGGATATACGGCTACACAAGACTCTACACGCTTGCGGTAACTCCTCTTGTTCTAATTTCAACGAAACTGCATTTTTAAGACGATTTTGGACTTGACTATTTTGATCTTGACTTTTTTCATCTTGACTGTCAGTAACTGCCAAATTTACGAACAAAACCGTCTGGTTAAAGTCATCATCAGTTTTTTTGGTTCCAATAAACATAAATGCCCCCAAAATTAGACTCAATTTATATTTAACAACCCTTTGAGCCTACAACACTTTTCCAACCTAATCGACAACCGCAAACTAAGAAATGTCACCTATCAGACAAAAATCGCGCCCCATCCACCATAACAAATCGCGCCCAACCCAAGCTTCCTGCCCTAAATCATGCGCCAATGATCTTCTTCCCGCTTGACCGTTAATAGAAATCAACTCTTTCTTTTCGGGCAGAAACTGGATTATTCGGGTGGTTGAGGAAAGAGCATCTCTCCCTCTTTAATTGCTCCCACACTGAGGAGTGCGTCAAAGACTTGGTTAATCCTCCTCTGGAGCGACTCGCTTAAGTCCCTCTCATATAACGAGCCACACTCCTGAATGCAAAATCTTCTAAGCTGATTAACACCCTCATCACTGATAGATATAAAGGGAGGACAGTATTTATTAAGAAGAACCTCTTTCAGGGCATCATCTAGAAGATCAATAAAATTTGACCCATATTTTTGATATTCGCTGAAGAGAGTCCCGATGATTTTTTCTCCTGACGACTTCAAGTTTCTTCTAATTGATGCTGATTCCAACTCTCTCTCGTCAGGGTATAACCTTGCATCCCCCGGGAGATATTCTAGCCTCACTCCCCGATTATTTACCTCCGTCAAAAATTTTCCAACCTCCATCCCTGCATCCAACCTAACCCGTTCCAGACCCTCATTGCATTTAATCTTTACAAGAGCAGTTGCTAGCTTTTGGATGATGCTAAACGCAAAATAATTGATCGCACTAAGCCCCCTTTCCGCGACTTCAGGATCACTTGCAAGGAACTCGTTAAATACACTCCAAACCAACTCACTCCTCTCGCTAAGATCCTCCGCATCCTTTGCATCCTGAAGATAGACGCCGAGCGTTGCTGCCTCAGTACCAAGAACTTTTAACTTCGGATTTCCTTCAGGCTCCTCAAGAGCACTTCGAATATCCGAAAAAAACAGCTCCACTGATGCCTTTAACCTTAGTACCTGCATCTCCGAAGTGTTCAACTCATAAAACAACTCTTTTTGATCGTCTGGTATTTCCCTGTATTTTCCACCCAAATTTTCCGACGGGTCTCCATCATCACCGTGATATCGGTCATCTGGTTGGGCTGGTGGATTCATTTCAACTCCCCAAAAACATCTCTTAATCTCAGACCCCCAACCGCTACCACGCCTGATAAAAACATTCAAGGCTGCCCAACAACTCTCAAAAAAACGATCTCCCGTGAGCCCCCCATTCCCCTTTTCCGAGTTACTCACGCAACCTCACCGCCGTTGTGTAGCTATGCTCCAGCCCACCTACAGCTACTAGGGTAATCTGAAATTCGATTACATCGGGGAGGCGGCTTGCGGTGTCGGGGGTGTCGCCCCAGGAGGCGCTCCACTGTTGCCTGTTTTGATTGAAAAATCGGCACCGGAAGGAGCGAATGGACTTGGTTATCGGGAAAACCATCCGTTTCTTTTGGGCGGCTGCTAGGGGGGTGATTAGGGGTATCTCCTCACGGGTAAGGGCAACACCGGTTGAGGACTCGGGATCCTCGGCGAGCTGATAGGTAACCTGTACCGGCCCACGATTGCTTTGTTGGTCGGGGAGGAATTGCCCTCCTCGCTCAATTATGAATGTAACAACATCGCGGTCATCTTCCCCCTCTTTTCCCGCGACTCCCCGAAACAGGGGCGGAACGGCAGCAGCAGGGGAGGACCCTCCCTGCTGGGAAATTAGCCGATGTTCAGCGCCCCCATAAGCGCGCCCACCCTCCGAGAGGAGGCGAGAGAGCACCTGCTCTGATAGCAGCTCGATACCGCGGCGATTGTCGAGCTGCTTTTTCGCACGAGCAAATCCTCCTGCAGTTGTAAACAGGACAACTCCGACACTCGCAAATATCGCAATCGCGATAACCACCTCAATCAGGGTAAATCCCCGCTCAACTCGGTTGGAGCGATCCGCTATCGTCGGCAAAGGTTCGAAAAAACGGGTCGCTCTCGTCATGACTGAACAGGGGGAAGAAAATAGGTAAGAAGTAGACGATCGCTGTCCGTTGGGCCCCACGAAATTGTTACCTGCATCCGCTTCATTGGGCTCTTTAGTAGCGCCGCCAGCGGCCATTGATCAACAACCAATTTCGCGCGAAATCGCACCCGCGCATCTTCACTCAGAAGAGGGGGCGTCACACCGATACCACGGTATATATCTTCTACAGTCCCCTCTACGACCTGCTCGGCGATCGGCGGCAAGTTTGTAGAACGGGCATCCATCATCGCAAAAAATTGCCGTACTAGGAGAGTCGCCTGATTTTCATTCGCGATATGAAGCGTTGAACGGGTATTTGCCGCCTGAAGTCCGTAAAGGGTTGTGACTGCCGCAGCGAGAATAACAACCGCGATTGAGACCTCAATTAGAGTAAAACCAGCCTCAATCAACCTAGTGCGCTTTGATTGTCGGAGGCGCGATGGATCATCGTCCATTTGGTGTCGGTTAACGATTGCCATAGGTCCACCGAAAATCTTTGTGCCCACGGTAGCTCTCTGTCAAACCGGTGAAGGGATTTACAACTATAGTCATCGGCCCACCAGAGGCGAGGGTGAGATGTATGACAGCAAATTCAGAAAAACCCTCGGGATGAAACACGAGGTATACCGATTCTTTCGTCGAGGCGGTTATTTGCTCCGAGCGGGTGCGGACCTCATCGAAGCGACTTCCGCCGCCAAGCGCTACCCATTCGTAGAGAGAGGGGAATGAGGGCGGGGGTATCATCGTGGCTCCCGAGCCCGTTGCTGGGTTAAGAAAATCGGCCAGCTCTAGGCTTAATTCACCCAATGATTGATTGGAGTTTACCTGAACGTTCGTGTTCACCGTCTGATCGTCGCGCAACACACCTATTCGGTAGCTCTGAGATTGGAGCGATATCTCCATCTGATAAGAGAGCTGATCCGAGACCGCGCGATAGTGCAAGAATTCAAGTCGCTCCCGCAAGGTCCGAAGAAAAGCCTCGTCACGCCAAAACTGAAAAGATCCTGATGCACGACCAACAAGGAGTAGCAATCCACCGAGTATGGCGAAAACGACTACTATCTCGATAAGAGTGTAGCCAGATGTGGTGCCGTGAGCTTTTATGATGCGAAGATTCGCGTTGTCGTGCGTTCGCCCGACAATCGCTGATTCACGAACTCGACGGACAACCATCCCCCTCCTTAATAGACATTAATCCACCTGCAATGAGCGCCTACGGCCCTGTTCGGGTAAAGTCGCCATTTATACCGGTGCCTCCCTCCCGACGATCAGCGCCGAGACTGCGGAGGGTGAAGCTATAGCTGCCATCGTTGAAGTTGTAAACGAAAGGATTTCCCCAACCATCTTTCAGATCTTCGGGGTCGGAGGTTACGGGAGCACACGGGTTGCCCGATTCCTGCGCGGGGCATGCCATGAGATCCTGAAGAGATCGCGGAATATCGTTGTATGAGGTCTGATATTGACTGATAAGCCCCTGCACCTTGGAGAGCTTCATATCGGTCAATTTCATCTTGGCTTTATCGCCCGCACCAAAAATCCCCTTCGTCAAAAAACCAGCCAGTAACGCTAAAATAACGACGACTACCATTATTTCGACGAGGGTGAATCCCCTTTCTCGCATATTTTTTTCTGGCATATAATTACCCTTTGATTAACTCATCGAGTGCAACCCGCACCCGCCAAATGGCTCGCCTCTAGTTTCGTTCGAGCTCCAAAAAACCGCAATAGGATGGACGATCCGAGTGTCTCTTAGACCGCAACCAAATCCATGAGCTCAGTCAACGGCAGAAGAACTGAGACTACGATAGCCAAAACGATACCGCCGAGCACAATTATCATCAGTGGCTCTATCAGCGCGGTCAACCCCGCTATCGTTGATGATGCCTCCTTTTCGAAGGTCGCGCCTGCGATACTGAGCATCTCTTCGAGCCGCCCACTCCGCTCACCTACAGCTATCATCTGACACGCCATCGGCGGAAAAAGTTTCGAACGCAACAGCTCACGCGACAAACTTCGCCCCTCAGTAACCCCGTCTCGAGCATCGCGAATCGCCCGCTGAAAGTGGACATTTCCTATGACATTTTTCGCCATATCGAGCGACTCAAGCAACCCAACTCCACTCGTGAGCAAAGTGCCGAGAGTGCGGGTAATGCGGGCAGTGAGCACCTTCGTGTAGAGCCCACCAACGAGGGGCGCTCGATAGAGAAGCGAGTCAATCAAGGAACGACCTTTCTCCGAACGATAAAGCCGAATTAACCCAAACACGAGCCCAACTACAAACAGCGCAACGGCATACCAGTAAAATACGAGTATATCGGATATCGCTATCATAATCCGCGTCGGCACCGGCAGTTTTGCGCCCTGTTTGGTAAATATCTCAACTATCTGAGGCACCACAAAGGCAAGAAGGCCCGCTACGACAAGAGAGCAAAATGTGAGCATTATCACGGGATATATCAGGGCAGAAATTAGCTTACGCCGAAGCTCTAACTGTGCCTCAAGGTATTCAGCCAGACTCGTTACCACTGAGTCGAGCTTTCCTGATGCCTCACCCGATGCAACCATATTGACGTAGAGACGTGGGAATACCTTTGGATATGAACCGAGAGCCCGAGCAAAACTAGTCCCCTGCTCGACCTGCTCCTTTATATCAACCAACATCCGACGAAACGTGGGCACAGTTTGCTCGGCAAGAGATTGCAGAGCTTCAACGAGTGGAATACCGGCAGAAAGAAGCGTGGCAAGCTGGCGTGTCGAAAAAGCGAGAGTTTTAGCACCAACCCGCTCATTAAATGAGCTGCTGAAAGATCGTTGCGTTCTCTTTTTATTTTGCTCAGAGGGACGAGCTCTTGACTCTTCGATCGTCGTTGGCAGCATACCCTGCGCTCGAAGCCGTTGCCGCGCTGCTCGAGCATTGTCTGCCTCAAGCGAGCCCTTGGCTTGTTTGCCCTTTTCATCTAGGGCCTTGTACTCAAAGATCGGCATCGCATCTGCTCACTGTGTATCTGCTGACTGTATTACCTGCTCACGATGAAAGAGGAGCTTCCTGCTCCTCGTGCGTGGCCATCAACACCTCCTCAACTGATGTGATTCCGCGCAGAATTTTATCGGCACCATCCATACGCAAGGTCTTAAAACCACGCTTCACCGCCGCAGACCGAATCGAATTTGAATCAGCGCGTTGTAAAATAAGGGAGCGAACCACATCGTCGATAAGAAGCAGCTCATGAATACCCGTTCGCTCGAAATAGCGAGTTCCTTGACAGACAGCGCATTCAGCTGAGCCGGGACGATATATCACCTTCCCCCGCATCATATCGGCAGGAACTGCGAGTTCACGAATCTCCTGCTCAGTAATCTCATACGGTTCTCGACACGCCGAGCAGAGCCGACGCACCAACCGTTGAGCCATAACAGCGAGCACGCTCGATGAAACCAAAAACGCCTCAACCCCCATATCGAGAAGCCGCGTTACCGCACCCGCCGCATCATTCGTGTGGAGCGTGGACAGCACAAGATGCCCCGTTAACGATGCCTGAATCGCAACCTGAGCGGTCTCTGCGTCCCGAATTTCTCCCACCATCACCACATCGGGATCTTGTCGCAAAATAGCGCGAAGGCCCGATGCGAAGGTGAAATCTATTTTCGGGTTAACCTGCATCTGACCAATCCCATCGAGTCGATATTCGACGGGATCCTCGACGGTGAGAATATTGAGATCGGGTGTATTTATTCTCGAAAGACACGAGTAGAGGGTAGTTGTTTTTCCCGACCCCGTTGGGCCGGTCACGAGGATGATTCCGTTCGGTTTTGCTATTAATTTCTCGACAGAATCGAGAAGTTCTCCGTCGATCCCGAGCTGTTCAAGATTAAGGACTTTCCCGGATTTCTCGAGGAGTCGCATCACTATTCGTTCGCCGAACTGCGTAGGTATCGTCGATACACGTATATCAACATCACGTCCTGCTATGCCGATCCCGATACGACCATCCTGAGGCAATCGCTTTTCCGCGATATTTAGACCCGCCATCACCTTCATGCGCGATACAACGGAGGAGTAAGATGATTTATCCTCCTGATCGACCTCGTATAGAACACCATCGATCCGAAATCTAACCTTATACCGATCCTCATACGGCTCGATATGGATATCAGAAGCGCGTCGTTGCGCAGCACGAAAAATAATCGAGTTTACATAACGTATAATTGGAGCATCAGCATCCTCGGAATCGGTTACATCTATACGAAGAGGTGCATCAAACTCCTCGTACTCTGATGCAGCGCTCTCAAGACCGCTCGATCTATCCTGCATTAGAGCGGCACGTATCTGCGTTATCGCACGATAAATCTCCTCAGCGGGTGTAACAACAATCTCCAGTTTTTGACTAAAACATAAGCGGATCTGCTCTAGAGCTTCAAGATTTAGTGGATCTGCGGTAGCAATAACAATTCGATCATCATACGCCGCAATCGGAACACAAAGAGCTTCCCGCCCCCACGCCCCAGCGATCCGATCGAGCTCACCACGAATAAAGGGAAGCGGCAAAACCGGATCGGGTAGATGCTCTTCGTAACGATACCCTAAGAGCCGAGCAAGGCTCTCCAGATTCTCTTCAACTCTCTGCGCGGCTCCTTCATTCATCTAGTTGTAAAGCCCCCTACCTTTTTGCAGCTTCAGAACGCCACGGCCCTTGCCCCAATCGTAATAATTCAAATGGCGAGAGAGACCGCCAATCTCCCGTTCGCAAAGCACGTGTTTGAGAGCCACTCTCGGCCGTTGGATATCTCTCTACTACTTCGAGAGTTACGGTCCCTTGAGGATCATCAAACACGACTCGGCGTCCGAGCCCGAAAAAATCGTGCGCAGATGCCGGTGTGCCGTGTGGTAGCTTAATCGCTACTATCCCCTTTGTCGGCTTTAGGGGAGAGTTTGGGCTGAAATTAC
>JBIJBT010000045.1:0-22586 GCA_044345055.1 Bdellovibrionota bacterium | reverse complement strand
AAAAAGCATCCTCTCTGAGGAGCAGATTGAAGAGGTGGTTTCCCGCATTCTCGAACGAGGTGGTCGGGTAAAGAACCTTTACGGTCCTGATGGCAAGAAAATATCTTACTATCAGGTTAATGCCACATTCTTCAGTGCACTCGGCGAGAATGAACAGAAGTTACTTCTCGCGAGAGCCATACAGCTCTTCATTCCAGGGATTCCCCAGATCTGGTACCTCGACCTGTTCGCAGGGAAAAATAATTATGAGGCTGCTGACAAAGGGGGAGCTGCAGGGCATAAGGAGATCAATCGCACGACCCTGACGATGGCTGAGGTCGAAGAGGGGCTTGAAAGGTCTATCGTTAAGGATCAGCTCGATCTGATTAGATATCGGAACTGTTCGCAGGCGTTTTCAGGAGAGCTTTGTGTAAAGGATGTTGGAGATGACAAGCTCTTACTGGCGTGGGCAAACGGCGATCATAAAGCTGAGCTACAGGCCGATTTGAAGACATTCCGTTTCTCAATATCGTTGACGGATGGAATAGCAACAACGGCTCGCACTTTTGGGTAAGGCCTTGGGGAAGGCCCAATAAGTGTGGCTCGAAAAGTGTGAATTTCGAATGTCGTGCTGGCGTTGGATGTGACGTTGAGCGGACAAAACAGTTGAGTTTATTTATAAATGGAGTAGTGCTATGGCTAGCGAAGAAGTAGTAACACCAAATATATCAGGGCTTTCCGGGTTGAACGTGACAGCCAGTACCAGCGAGCAGGGAGAAGAGACGATTCGCACCGATAATGGTGACGTCCTTAAAATCAATGATAGCCACCGCAAACGAGCAAACAGACTCTTTGCTTGGATGCGTGAGAGATATCCCGATCTGAATCAAAAATTGGTCATCTCGGTTGGTGGACCATCAGGGAGTGGAAAGTCTGAAATAGGCGCATTGATGACCGCTCTCTATCAACAAGCAGGTGTTCCTGCCCTTCTTGTGCCGTGTGACAACTATCCCATTCGCGCCCCGAAGTATAACGACGCGCATCGGCGAGAACTGTTCGATACTCAGGGGAAAGAAGCTCTCGCTGCGTATCTTGGTTCAGAGGACGAGATTCTCTTCTCACGCCTTGGGGAAATTTCGCGTGATTTCTTGGACGGCAAAGAGGTCTTGCAGCTCCGCAAAATCAATATGCAAACGTGTGAGATCACCGAATCGATACCGACTGATGTTGCAAACGTGAAGGTCCTTGTATTCGAGGGTACCTGGTCGTGCCGTATCCCTGGATTGTCGGAATCGGTGTTTTTAGCGACAGACTTTAAGAAAACAGCAGAACATCGAGCGAAGCGAGCACGGGTAGAAATTCAGGACGATGCAAATCGGCGATTTATTGAGGAGTATGTGCTTCCTTTCGAACAGGTAACCCTAGAGAAAATCCGAGACGAGATCGCTACGTTGTGGTTGTCGTACGAAGATGATGGGACTGCTCGTTTGGTTGAGCGGCGTTAGTAGGGAGTGGGTCCAGCAAATGTGGACCTTTGAGGAATTAAATGGGCTTCCATGAACTGTGCTCATGGAAGCTTGCCTTCTCATTAAATAAAAGATTAGGGGGAGAATAGAGTAGGAGGATTCGTTAGAAAGAGTAGTGAACAAACGGAATAAATGAATGGGTGAAGCGTTTAATCTGCAGGAATAGCGAATTGGTTCCCAGTTGCATCAATGCCTAGGCATTGAAAAATCCTATCAAACTGCTGGTCCCACGTCGTATAGGTTTTTATAGTGTTTTCTCTTGCTGCTGCACCCATCTGCTGTAGCGCACTCTTTAATGCGGGATGCGTAAGGAATGCAACTGCTGCCGATGCCGCATTAGTTACTTCACTTTCCCAAACTGCTAGCGCATCTCGGTTGCCTTTTTGAGGTGGGCGGAGGTTTATCAAGATGCCTCCATGATGAAGCTTGATATGGCCTCTGCTCTCCAAGTCGATAATGTTCCGATATATATCTGATCCTTCGAGCTCTGTTTCTCTTACTAATTCAGCGAATCCACCTTCAGTCAGCTCTCCCAGTGCCACACGGGCTGCTTCAGAAGCTGGTGTGGCGATAAGTGGAACACCCGAAAGCGCAAGCTGCTGCGCGACCATACCGAGGGGCTCCTCCCTTTGGAGCTGTAAGCCAACACTCGCGAACCTGGCCAATCCCCGGAGTTCTTTTTGGCTAAATCCGGGATGAGCACACACGAGCGGGTTTTCGAAGCCTTTGTTGAGCCGTTCTCCCAGACTACCCAAACCTTGACAATAGCGGACTGTCTCAGGGTCGGCACCATGAGGCTGAGTAACATTGGTTGCAAAAACTATATTACTCGCTCCCAGATTAACGGCCCCTTCCAGGGCACTCATTGCGAGATGTATCCCTTTAGCAGGTACGGTTCGGCCTGCTGTGAGGACGAGGGCTGTTTCTCCTTTCTCGATATAATCCGCGGGAAGCTTCGAATTTAGAGAAAGTGGCAGACTGTCATCGTCTTTGCGAGGCCGCCATAGCTCGGTGTCGATAGCGGCAGGAACCGACATGCAAACTTTAATATTTGGGGTCACGACTTCTCGAAGAACGGTCCCCAGATATGGAGCGAGCTCCTGCTCGAAAGGAGCATATTCATAAGCGCCCTTTTCGGCGATTATCTTGATTTTCTCACGTATCCCGTCAAGATCTCCATCACTTGCAGCCTTGCACAGAGCGCGAAGGTCACGAGAAAAGGAAGCTCTGAGATTATTCCAATTCTCAAGCTGGATCTGAGGATTGTTGGGTTCGGAAGTCAAAATTTGGTCTCGCACGGCTCCAAAAGCCTTGGTGACTGGAGCCCTTTGATCCATCTGACCCACATACCGGTCACAAAGGTCCGCAAAGTCCTCGAGAATCAAAAGATGCCGACAAAATAGTTCTCGATCGCTTTTAGTGGAGTAATGCTCTTTGGCTCCTCGTGCAAGCTGGTCTGACGCCGGCAAATAGAACCCACGAATGTGCTGACCGTTGAATTCGTTATTCGTGATTGCTTCTAGAATAATCATCTCGAGTCTTTTTCGCTCGAGGAGCCCCGGATATGGGCCGCGCTCATCCTCTCGCAAAGCTCCGTTACTGTGGTCCGTCCAGGTAAAGGTTATTTGAGGATTATAGGCGATGTTTCTTAGCTTATTCGCAAGATATAGGCCAGCCACCCCGCCATCCATGTAGTGCCCCGCGACAAGCTTGACCTTGTCGGTAACCTGAAGAGCATCTAGTAGTCTGAATGATGCCGATGCAACATTCTCGCAATAGGCCTCGGTAAATGTCTCCTTGACTTTTAAGGTAGTTTGATTTGGATCAGCTGAGACATAATGAGTTATTCTTCGGAGTGCAGCTGAGACGACAATACCTTCCTGACTCTGTTCCCCATCCATGCCCGTCGCTCCACCTGAGCGATATCCTTGATTTACAACTACCGAAGTTCGGCCTCGCTTTGCGGACGCCACTGCGTAACTGTCAACGTAATTAACCTGTCCACCCGTGTCCGTACCAACCTCGAAAGAGTCTGCCTGACGAAACATTCCGTGCGCCGAGCACTGAACGTCCACTGACCTACTCGTAAGGTCTTGGAGAAGAGTTTTACAACTTCCTAAAGCTTTAAGGATTTCTTCGGTTGTTGGCCCGTTAGTTTGTTCGGCCACTCCCAATCCACGTGCAATTCCATCTATCGGACACACGAATGAGCCGTTATGGGTCCATTCGGTCGCACCACCAGGCCGATTTGGCTGGGCACTCAACAGATTGACGCAGATTCGGGGTTCCGAGTCCTTTGAACTATCTACCCAGATACGAACCACTTGGCCATTGCCGCCCGCCTCCCCCTGCAGCTCGTACTGAGCCATCCTTTCACCCAAAAGGAGCTCTGACGCTAACCTGTGAATACTTGGATCAACCTCTGACTGAATTTTATTGTAATCACTAAATAATGAGATCGGAGACTCCATTCCCGATGGGTTCACAACTTCTGTGCGCTGTTTAACCGCAGTTAACATCCTCTCTCCTTCCCTCAAGAACTGGGCGCCAAGAGACAAAAAGGGCGCGCGGCTACTCTCGCAATTGAGAGCGGCATTCAGGGCTTAGTTTGTATAATTTGAACCCCAGAATAAGAGGGGATGAATCGCGTGAACTGTTCACCCGACTTTCTTACGGGCAAATTGTTCTTACCGCGATGGGGCTACAACAGGAAGAAGTTATTTGATTATAGGCTACGAAAAAATGCACAAAATCGTCAAGTGCCTCGCCGAACTAAACCAAACTTATTTGCCGGACCGATGAAATTAATAAGTTGTCTTACCATCCATGAGCTCTTGTAGTTTCGACAATCTTAAAATATCAGGCTATTCGACCAGATTGATGCGCTGATATCGAGAAAAGTAGGGCCAAAATCATCCGCATCGAAGGAAGCACCCCTACCCCCGTAGATAAGGCTGATCTCTTTTTTATGCCCAACTATTGCATTAACACCGAGCTCGCGAGAACGTGGTTCATCATCATTAGAAACTGACCTTAAGTCTGCATTGTTCCCCATGACGATTTCTCGATGTCATCGGGTAAAAAAAGGTGGCAAAACACATGTTTCGTCTCAACTACGGCGTTTTTCGAGTTTGTGAGCAGTTTCTTAACGATATCCGCGCCTCGAGCGACAACCGAGATCTAGAAAAAGTTGTAATACCGAGCAATCCGACAACTAACGCCTTGCGAATTCTTGAACAGCTCAGGAATATCGTTGATGAGCTTGACCGAGGCGATACTGATTCGTTTTATCGCACTTTTCCTGTCGAACTCGATCCTTTCAGCCACCCGGAAGCACAGGGAAATGGCTCTCAGTGGTCTCAGGAAGTCCTGAGAAATGCGGGTATTACCCCCGAGCTCGCGAATCCGAAAACATTCGGCCACCCGGAGATAAAAGGAATTATTTACACTGATGTTGATGGCACCGTATCAAATCACAAAACGTTTACCCCTGAGACATCTCTCCGGCATGCCCTCTTTGTTGCGGAGGCTGCAAAGGAGGGCTACGTAGTCATCCCAGTTACTGGCAGCGCCATGGGGGATGGAGAGGGGGTGACCAACATGAAGGATCGCTTTTTACATGGAGAAATGCTCGCTACACCGGTGGTATGTACCCGCGGCGGGTCTGAGGCGTGGGTGCTGGAAAGTGAGAGATACAGGCAGTTTGAGCCATATGCCAAGATGATGGAGGAGCTAAGGGCAGCGGTAACATTAGACCAGTGGACGAACCTAGTCGCAGCTATTAGTGGGATCGTTGAGAGCGAAATTACTAAAGCGTTCGGTGCTAATTGGACAAAAGATATCGAAAATGTCCAGCACTTCAACGACCGCTCCCACCAACTAGGCAGGCTAGGTTCTAACGAATCAGTTGAAACGATAGCCTCTATCAAAGTTCAGCCCCACACCCGTCTCGAAGAAGCACCCGGAACCGGTTCAGTCAATTTTTATGTGACTGTGCCAAATACCGGTGCGCCTGAGCAGGTAATGAATTCAATATCTGCAAAAATCAAAAGCTTCCTAGACGAACAGGGCTATGCCAGCAACTTGGCCTCTTTCCGCGGAATTGAGGATAATTTTGGAACGGACGGTCCCGTCCTCCAGTATTTTCTCGATTTTTCCGTCTACCAGAAATCAACAGCACGCGTAATTCAAGGGCACCTTGAAAGACTCCTGTGTATTCCCGTAGCACAAAATCCAACAATCCATTTTGCGGGAAATGGAAACAACGATGCCTTTTTTGTTCACAATTGGGGCCCAGATCGGGGTGAGCCTGGTGCTTTCTTAATCCAACCTGATAGAGAAGCGAAATCACTCGCTAAATCAATCATATCTTCGGGATGGAGCGGTCGTGTGGTTCTGATGGGAGGCGAAGATCCTTTGTGCTCTAGATTACTTCGAAACTTTACACGACTAATTAGCGAATCTTCCCACCTTTAGTCCCTAATCCCTGGTGGTAGCTGAGTCCTAATCCATCCTATCTGCTCACCCCCTGGATTATTCTTTGACAGTAACCTAAGGGACTCGATAAGATTACGCTGAATGAATGGGGGCTGGCGGATTTAGGTCGGGCCTTTTTTGCGACTTTGGAGGTCATAGTGACAATGGAGATTCCTCAGGACAATCCCGGGTATTTTGTTACAAAGCTTGAGAGTTTTGTCGGGTTTGCCCGGAAATACTCCCTTTTTCCTTATCCATTCGTGACGGCGTGTTGCGGGATGGAGTTTATGGCGGTGAGCTGTTCGCACTACGATACCGACAGATTTGGAGCGGCACTGCCTCGCTTTACACCACGGCAATCGGACCTTCTCTTTGTTGTTGGAACTATTAATCACAAGCTTGCGCCGGTCCTTCTTAGGATCTATGAACAGATGGCGGAGCCGAAGTGGGTCGTTGCGTTCGGGGCGTGCGCTTCCTCTGGGGGGTTTTACGACAATTACACTACAGTTGCGGGGATCGATAAGATTCTGCCCGTGGATATGTATATACCCGGATGTCCTCCTCGCCCTGAAACTGTTATCGATGCCCTATTGCGATTGCAACGGGATATTCAGCGTTCTCGTCAGCCGTTAATTCCGAGCCACGGTGGAGCGCAGCCCCATCCAGACCTTCCGGAACTGCTTGGGGATGAGATTGATACATCGCTGACTCCTCGGGTTTGACCCGTATCGATTCGCGTAGGGCGAAGTGAAATGACGCTTCGCTTTGTGTGATCCGAATTCTCCCTGCATTGTTCCCGAATTCCGCTCGGCTTTGTCTGTTTGTGAGTCCGCTATGGCACCTTTTTATGTAACAACTCCAATATATTATGTGAACGGGGCGCCTCATCTTGGCAACCTCTACACAACAACGATCGCCGATATCCTCGCTCGCTATCACCGATTATTTGGTGATGAAACTCTGTTTCTTACAGGGGTTGATGAACACGGCCAGAAGGCGGAAGAGGCGGCTCTACAGCGAGGACTAACTCCGCAGGTTCATTGCGATGATATGGCTGCATCTTTTGAGAAAGCGTGGCGGCATCTCGGGATATCGCACGATATTTTCATGCGCACGACCTTTCCTCATCATCAGCGGGTGGTGCAGGACTGCCTCGCATATCTACATGAAAAGGGCGATATATACTCTGCTGAGTACGAGGGGTGGTACTCAGTAAGTGAGGAGATGTTTTTTACTGAAAAAGAGATCGTTAATGGGCTGAGCCCTGCTGGAAAGCCGGTTCAGCGGGTGACCGAAAAGAACTATTTTTTCCGGATGTCGAAGTATCAAGATGCTTTGATAGCATACCTTGAGGGTAATCCCGATTATATTCAGCCGGAGGGTAAGCGTAGTGAGGTGCTGGGGTTCCTTCGTCAGCCGCTCGCGGACCTCTGTATTTCGCGGCCTAAAAAGCGGCTGGCTTGGGGGATTCCTGTTCCGTTTGATGAAGAGTTTGTCACCTATGTTTGGTTTGATGCGTTGCTAAACTACGCATCGGCGATAGGGTATCGCCAATCCGAGGAGGGAGAGCGGCAATTTCAGAAGTGGTGGTCAGGGGTGGTGCATCTGATCGGAAAGGATATCTTGACGACCCATGCAGTCTATTGGTCCACGATGTTGATGGCTCTTTCGGTTCCGTTGCCTCGTGTTATCTTTGCCCATGGATGGATACTTAATGCGGTTGGCAGAAAAATGTCGAAGTCTGAGGGGCCCGTTGTGACTCCGCAGACGCTCTGTGATGCAATAGGTATCGATGCAACCCGATATTGGTTGGCACGTGATATTGTGTTCGGAAACGATGGGAGCTTCTCTGAGGAGTTGGTGGTATCTCGCCTGAATGCTGAGCTTGCCAATAATCTTGGAAATTTGGCGAACAGATCGAGCGCCCTTATTGAGAAATATTTTGGCGGAGTAGTTCCCGCTGCAACCACAGAGTCAACTGCGACGGTAGGGTTGCGAGAGGCGGCAGAGGCGCTTCCAGAGCGGGTGCGAGGTGCCATAGAGGAGCTTGCTCCTCACCACGCGATTGGGGCTGTTGTTGAGCTCCTCTCACGGACTAATCAATATATTGATGGAATGGCCCCCTGGAAGACGGTTAAAACTGATACAGCTGCTGCGGGTGAGGCGCTTGCTGCGGTGGTGTCGGTGTTAAACACGGTGGCGTTTCTCCTCTCTCCGGTGATGCCAACGAAGATGGCCGAGCTGGCTGCACGATTGGGAAGCTCGCTTGAGGGGCGGACCTTTGCACGATGCCCGCAGTGGGGAGAGCTCGAGGGGCAATCCATGGTCAGCGGCGGGGCGCTTTTCCCCCGTTTGGAACTGCCCTTACTCCGCGAAGAATAGAGGTGCGGGAATGATTTCACGTGAGCAGGTCTGCCGAAAAATCATTGCGGGAGTGCTAGTGCTCTTTGCTATGGTGGGGAATATTTCGGAGGCCAGGGGAGAGCCGTGTTTATCCGGCATCTGTCCACAGCTTATTTTTAAGTGGCGTTTTGCTGCTCCTGCTGGTTTAGGTGGAGTACAACGCGGTTGCGACGGCTTGTACAATATTCCCGATGTCACCTGTGATAAAGAGGTCCGCATAGTGGTTTTGGGCGATAGTATTGTCGCAGGAGTCGGGGATGAGCGGTATGGAAATTCAGGCGGTGGATATATAAGGCGGACGGGAGCGCTTCTGCCGGGTGTGGCGATTGCCGGCGTTGGAACTTCTGGACAAAACTCTTTGCAGCTCTATCAGATAGTGAAATCAACACTATCGGGCGGAGCGATGCGGCCCCGACTTAAAGGAACACTCCTCGATGCTGATATTATAGTCATCGATATCGGTCGAAACGACTGGTGGCGGGTTGCCCGAAAATCGAATCCACCGGTAAACGATACCTTCGCTCGTCTGAATAGACTCCAGAGATATCTTCGTGATGAAATAACTACTAAGACAGGAAGGACTCCTGTAGTACTTCTTTCTCGCCTACTTTTGCCGAACAGAACGGGTCAGGGAGCATGGGTAGGGCGGTTGAATGCTCGTCTAAAAAGGGGAAGCAGCCTCCAGCTTCCCGCAACTGTGGGTTTCGATCTCATCAGTAAATCGCTTTACAATAAAGATCAGCTTCATCCAACGGCAGCGGGTTATGATGTTATAGCAGCTTACTTCCGAGAATACCTGTTGGTGTCACTGCCTCTATTATGGGAAGAGATCCGTTCTTCGAATTAGGAGCCGTAACCGCCTTCAAAAAAGAGAGGCGCTCGCCACTATTGAGGAATTAAGTCCACCTGACAGGCAGAATCTGCCATCACTGTTGCCCCTTCCTTCTCAGCCGCACACCGATTTCTAAACCAACGAACCTGCGGC
This sequence comes from Bdellovibrionota bacterium, assembly GCA_044345055.1. Taxonomy (GTDB): domain Bacteria; phylum Bdellovibrionota_C; class UBA2361; order UBA2361; family OMIW01; genus OMIW01. Next base: position 13,217 of record JBIJBT010000045.1, on the reverse strand, counting down.
ATGACCTGAGCACACATCTTGTCGGGCGGGCAGGGGGGCATCGGGGGTTGCGCACAGACAGCAGGACCTGACTTGGAGCATCTTCGCCCCTGCGCTTTCTTGTTATTATTCTTTTTTGCGCAGCTCTTTTTGTGCTCCATTCCTTTCATCTGCCCGTTATCGTGCATAGCCGCGCAATTTTTCGCCCTCTCCTTTTTCTTTTTTGCACCTGCACCCAATTTGCAAGAGCAGCTACACTCCTTTTTTTGACCGGGACACTGCGGATGAGCGGAAGCGGGGATGGTTATTATCGCGAGCAGGAAAACCACTGTTGCAAATCGAGCAAAAGTAAAGCTTCGCGGGCGATGCGGATGCTTGGGGTAATTGGAATAATAAGAGCGTTCTTTGCTTTGAGTTTCGGTGTCCATGGTACCACCTCTAGTGATTTGGGAGGGAGCTTAGATTAGTGGAGGAGATACATCATTAGTAAACTAAAGGCGGGTGTGGTTCAACTTAAAAAAACTCAATCTGTGCGCTCCCCGCCGCCTCCTCGAAAATCACCTCCGTCCCACACCGGCAGATCTATGGAAAATTCACTTCCTTTGCCGACTTCGGAGATTACTGAAAATGTGCCTTTGTTCGCTTCAGTGAGAAGTTTTGCAATCGCTAGGCCTAGTCCGACGCCGTCTGAGATTGAATCCTGAAGCTGCTGGAAAGGTTTTGTGATTAGGTCGAGCTTGTCAGTTGGGATTCCTGGTCCAGAATCGCGAACGGAGCATCGGATACATCCAGAGGTCGATGGAGATGCTGCTATTGTAATAGTTCCGCTCCAGCTGTGTTTTATCGCGTTGCCTACCAGATTCTCAATAACGCGGGTGATGTGGGAGGGATCGGCCCATACGGGGGGAAGAGGTTGCGAATCGTCGACGATTAATTCTAGTTTTTTCTGCGATGCCATCGGCGTGTAGCGACTCCGAATGCCGCGCATCAGGTCTGTGAGAATGAAGGGATGAGGGTGACTCTGTAATGCACCAGCCTGTTGCTTTGACAATACGATAATGTCAGCAGTTAATTGTTCGATTCTATCGCAGTTCATTTCGCCAAAGCGGAGCAGCTCCTCAGTAGTAGTTCCATTGGCAAATGAGTGAAGTATGGACCGAATATTACCTAGTGGTGAACGAAGGTCGTGAGCGATGTGGGAAAAAAACTGCTCTTTTTTGCGACGGCTCGCGCTCTCTTCAGAAGCTTTTGAGGAGAGAGATTCAAGAGCTGCAAGATCCCGCATCTCTCGCTGAAGGGTTGATACTATTGAGGAGAGCTTTTCGTGCTCAGCTGAGGGGAGGGGAACTTCACCGGCGTATCCAACCCATAGATGGAAAGTTATCTGTTCAGAATGATCGGTGATGGAACACTCCTGAGAGATGCCGCACCACCGGAGTGCTGGATCAGCAACAGCCGATATTCGGGGTGGTTCATCTTTTCGGGCGGGATCGATTGCACGCGATTGTAATCGATGAAGAACCTCGGTTAGCTGAATCCCCGCTGAGCAACTCCGAAGAAGAGGAGCTGCCGATGAATGAATCGTGTAGGCGAGATACCACGCCCGAGCTCTGCTTGAGCGAAGAAGGTGCCTAGCGGTCTCCTCAATTCGTTCTTCTGAGGGTGGATGCTCCGGCTTTTGTGGGGTGCGAATTGCCGAAAGGAGAGGAGACTGATTCTGATCCGAGGCAACTTTTTGATGAAGGAGAATAAGTTTTTGGAGACGTGTTGAGCCGAGAAGAGCATTTTTTTGAATCAGGAATGCGGGTAGTTTTCGCTGTTCAGTAAGAAGACAATCGAGCGCTTTATCTATCGCCCGGATCCGGATAAGGAATAATAGCGAAAGGGAAACGGCAAGGGCTAGGGCTAAGGCGATAATAGTGCCGACGGTGACCAGTAGCGGAGTCATCATTCTAACGAGCCCTCTCGTTCAAATTGCAGGTGACATCGGCATTAGTTGATCCTTTGCTTCCTTTTGTAACCCAATCAAGGTGAGCAAGTAGAACTTCAGGGTCTCGGTGTTTCGGTATTACACCCTGAAGACCGAGGCGAACTAGCGACGCTTCTAGCTGGCCATCATCTTCGTTACTAAGCACTATAATCCGAGTGGGTGATATGCCGCTTTCAGAGATGAGTCGATCGATCGTTTCTTTGCCTGCAGAGTCGATAACATTTAGGTCGCTTATAATCGCGCTTGGTTGAAGCTGTTGTTGGAGAGATGTAACTGCCTCAGAAACTGACTGACACGCGGTGACAATATAACCACCCTCTTTAAGGACGGCAGCAACAATCGCCGAAAAACTTGGATCGTCCTCGATGAGAAGTATTGTATTATCTAGGGCTGGATTAGTTTCGACCGCTGTCTGCAGTAAAACATCAGATAATGGCACTTTTTTCAACAAAAAGTGCCCAGGAGTAACTTCGTTAAGAGCAACCCTCTCGCCGTGGTCAAGTTGTATCGTATCACCTCTTAGTGCTGCACCCTTCATCTCCTCGAGGATGCCAGCACTCGGAGATTCAAAGAAGCCGGTTAGCGGCTCTCCATTTGCAAGTGGTAATAAATAGGAGATACCTCGGGGGGAAATGGTGAGATTTGCCTGCGACAATCCAAAGCTTGAAGCCTCATCCAGTATGAGCGATAAAAGATTGATAAGGGATGGGCTTGGTGCGAGCGGTATTTCGTTGGAGGTTTCGCTCCTCGGTTGCTGCGCTGCAACAAATGAGGAGAGGCAGCTCCAGGTTACGATTACAATATTTTCAGCAAGAGCCGCTGGGAGAATCTCCCGAATACGGTGTGGATCTATCGAGTAGGCACCGACTATGACACCATCAATTACCTCGGGGAGTGCTCCACGGCTCAGATATGCCGCATCCCACGGTGTTTCTTCGCGAATTCTGCTGATTTCACTTCCAAATGGGAGACCAATGCGTTGGGCAAGCTCCTTCATTAGCTGCGCTTCGCTACATTTTTTAATTCGAGCAACCTCTCCAAATATCTCTCGACTATCGACCAATTGGGCTAGTAGATTTTTCGCTTCATCCTCTGCTATCAAAGAAGGAAGAAGCTCACTCGTTGAGGGAAAATAGCCCTTTTTTTTGGAGGAAAAAAATCTCATGAAAGCCTCGCCTCATCGCTCATTAAGCTGTTATCACTTCTAGCTAAAAGGCCAGCCTGTTGGCGAAGCGGGATGATGAAATCTGCCGTTAGCTCATTTGCTGTTATATTGAGTATATCGAACCTAGTGAACGAATCGGTCGGAAGCCGTACTCGTGCTCGCAAAACTATTGGAGATAGGCCGTTAACAGAATCGATGCCGATGCCAGCAAGTGTTTGATTGAGTCGGTTTGGCGCAATAGTCGCAAAGTCGGCGGTATTCGACGGGGCTCCTCGCGTTTTGAAAAAAGATCTATTCACCGAGAGATTTTTTGCGTGACCTGATAGTTCGAGGTATCCGAGCTGTATCGAAATATCGTCGGCTTTAACCTGAAAAAGCTCTGATGAAAGGGCTGCTGAAAGTTCGCCTAATGATTTATCTATGGCCGCTTGAAGGCCTCTTTCATCCAGTGAATATGCGACAGAGCCATTTTGAGTAGTTATTCGATAAGGCACCGCGGATATCTTTGCCGCATTCGCGTACACTGCATGCTCAACTATCTGCTTGTTGAGGATGTAACACGACAGAGCTAGCGAGGCGAGAAGAATCGTGACAAACAAGATCAAACAAAGCGCCATCTCAAGAACGGCGAAGCCGACCGAGTGAGTACGAAAGCGATGCAGAGTGAGAGACCTATTCATCGCGAGAGCACCACAGGCTGACGAAGATTTTTTAGAAATGGAAGAAGGGTTTGTTCAAGTTTCTCGCCGCTCTCGGTCATCAGAGGTGTAATCCGAACATGCTTGATGTTTGAAGAATTGATTAAAGAATTAAGAAATGTGCTGAACTCAGCTCCTTCCTCGATGGTAACTCCTGTCCTGTTTTTGAATAGTATGTAGGGGATATGGAGATTTACCTTCGCATCAAGGGCCAGTTCTTCAAGTTTTGTGATAGCACCCGCCAAATCCTTCTTTGCTGCTGCATCTGGAAAACGCCCATTAAGAGAGCGGGGAAGATCCCCTGCCACTACGATCGCGACGACCGTATTGGTGTTCTGAAGGGACGAGCTTACGGTTTTTTCAATAGCTCGATCCTCGGCGATTGCGAACGCCCCAAGGGAGAAAAGTGATTCGATAGAGGAAATGCGCTGGTTCTCGTTTGCCGCCTGTGACCAAAAGACCTCCTCAACTGTGAGGTAGGGAGCATAGGAGGAGTTAAAGGTGCCATGCTCAGGATCGACAATTAGCTCACCATTAGGCCCAACTCCTGGAGTAGTTCCTAGAGCGCGCGGAGGAAATCGATAAGGTGAATCGGTGACAAAAAGTGTTTCGTGAAGTGCGGCTGATGCACATCTGCTGTTGGAGTGATGAAGGCCACGATACTCAACCCAATCTGCCGACGAAAGGGGTGTCTTTTTGAACGTTTTTACGGCAGTTACGCCGACGTATGAAGAATTTAAGCTGTCGATACTCGTGGGCATTACCGCTGCGCTGACACGATAACGCGGAACTCGAGAAAGAGAGCGATATGTCTCAATCGCGATACGTTTCATCGGGAGGGATAGCTCATTAAAACACCCCTGCGTTTGGCGAATTGAAGAAAGCTGTGACTTATAGCCGGTTGTTTTATCCAACGAAAAAAGAGCGGCAGCAGGACTGTTTGTTGCCCACTCCTTTGTTCCAGTTGGTGCAGTGTAGCTGTTTGTGTCGAGTGCGATAGTAACGCTCAGTGGTGGAATAATAGCCTTCGCCCGAACTGTCGTTGAAATTTCCTTGTCCACCCCAAAGTAGCTTAAAAGAAGAGGAGTTTGCTTTGAGGTCGCAGTTGCTTCGATGCTTTCGGGGGTTACAACAAGGCTCGTTGAATCAGCGGAGAAGGGAGAGTTCGCCTCAAACGCTAGTCGCGCCGCTTTATCATCAGGAAGCTGCTGAGCCGCTGATAAGACTAGAGTGTCAAGGGTGGCCTGATGGGAATTGGAGTTAAAAGATAAAAGAGGAATCTCGGTTATAAGAATAATACCGAGAATAAGTATCGGCATGAGAAGGGCGACGAATAGAAAAATTCCGCCTCGCATAGCTCCTTTATTGGATATCTCAATCATATTCGCGCGCATAGTCACTCACCTCGATTTGAAGAATGGAATTTCGATGTGGTCATTTCCTGAGATCCAGAAGATGATGCCTGGATAACACCCATGATAGGGCCGGTAAGAAAAACTATAAGAAGGCCGAGAAATGTGCAGAGTAGCGGAGCAGTCGCTTTTATTGGCAAAACTGCTATTTCCTCATCTACTGCTTGCTCATAAGTTACCTGAGTTGCATCGGCGAGCTCGCGAAGTGGAAATGTGAGATCTCCTCCCCTGTTGTGGGCAACTTTGAGATGCAGCAGTACGTGCTTCAGCGGAACGCTTTGGACACTGGCTGCAACCTGCTCGAGGGCCCCTTCAACCGTTGCGCCCTGCTCAATAAGTTGGACAACGGTACGAAAAGCTCGAGATGCGGGGTTTATCGGTCCGGTATCAGCGCACGATATTCGGAGTGCAGGAACCACATCGAGCCCCGACTGAATCGCTATGAGAAGCTTTTCAAGATTCATCGGGAGGTGAAAAAGGATCGCTTTCTGCTCATCTGGAAGTGCACGATTTAAAAGCACCCTTCCAACTATATAGCCAAGCGATAAGCCAATCACTATCGCCCCGACAGCTAGATCGGGTGATATAACTCCACAAATAGATCCAATTACGATTCCGCTCACTGCGCCAATCATCGGGAGTCGCTGAGCGGATTTCTTTGAAGATTCAGAGGCGTCTCCTGTCTCCATAGTCTCAGACTCTGTTTCGATCTTATCGATTGCGGATATCGTCTCAACGAGGCTAAGGCTTGAAGCTATCGCAAATCGCCGAAGAAGGTATGGCAGAGCCACGAGGACAGCGGCGCAGAATGCTCCAAGTAGAAGAACACCGCTCATACTCGACTCCGCGTTAAGAGTAGAAGCCATGAGATTCCGAAAAAGAGCAGCGTCCCTCCAAGTCCGTATGCTATAGAGCCGATTGGGTGAGTAACTGCCTGAAGTATCTGTTGACGCGCAGTTACAAGCTGAAACGCAAGGATGCTGATCGCTGATCCAACTATTCCGAAAGCTGAGAGCCGTTGCATCGCTACTGCCCCTCGTGCTCGTTGCCGAAAAGCCTGTCTTCTTCGGGTTACTCGCGCGAGCCGTTCAAGCGATGGGCCGATAGGACCACCTTCTCGTATGGCGATAGTGAGAGTTGAGCGAAAAAGAGGTAAATCTGGGTGTGCTATCATCTCGGCAAATCGCTCGAGCGCATCAAGCTCTGGCTCACCCTCACGAATTAGAGCCTCGGTTCGGGCAATCTCTTGGTTAATTGGACTCGATTGAGGGAAAATATCTCGGGTTGTCAGTATTGCGGCGAGAGGATCAAGGCCCGCACGAACCGATGAGGCAAGGGAGAGCAAAAAGGTAGGGTAGTCTCGCTCAAAAAGAAGCGCCTCACGCCGACTGCCCCGCTGGTGAGTGATTGAGGATTGCTCAGAATCAGCTTGAGACTCGTTTTCCGAAGCGGGCATCAACTGTCGAAGTGAAGCGAGGGCGTGACGATACAACATCGAGCGAATCATGCGACCCTCCGTTCACCATCAGAGGACTTGGTTCGAGAAAGTTGAAGTGTATCGGGCAGCGAACTAAGGACAAGCTCAGGCTCGAGAATGTCTCGGTGATAGCTGACCTTATTGGCAACTTTCCACTCCCCAACCTGTCCAGGCTTGTACTGAAAAATCGTCCGATGACGTATCGCACCATCCGCTGCTGCTCCTAGCTCACGAACTTCGAAGACCCGCCGTCTACCTGAAATCGGACAAACTCCAAGATGCACCACTGAATGTACTGCGCCTGCAATCTGCTCATGAATTGTGTGACGAGAAACCCCTGGTTGAGCACGCCCCAAAAATAGCTCTAACCGCGCAATCCCCTCCTGTGCGCTCCGTCCATGAACCGTTGAGAGGCCAGGGTGTCCCGATGCGCATACATCGATGAACGACTCAGCAGCCTCAGCGTCTCTTATCTCACCGAGAATTATTCTATTCATCGCCATGCGCATTCCAGCTCGAATACACGCGCTAGGTGCGATCTTTCCCACTCCCTCAGCATTTTCTTCTCGGGTTGAGAGGTAGCGAACGTGCGGATGCTCTATTCGAATTTCGGGAGTATCCTCGATAACAAGGACCGAATCGTGGGCGGGAATAGATCCAGCGATCGCTCGCGCGAGAGTAGTTTTTCCGGTACCCACCTCTCCGACGAGTAGAATCGTGCGTCCCTGTTGCCCAAAAATCTTGAAGTATTCGATTATCGGTGACGGTGCGAGCTCAGCATCTGCGAGCATCGAGAGCGAGATTGTATCAAACCGATTCACCCGAATCGTCAAGTAAGGACCACCTGCACAGAGGGAGCGATGAACTGCGTGAATCCGAACCAAACCGCCGATCATTCCGTCAGCTATCGGCTGCTTAGTTGAATAAGTCGTGCCCGCTTTAATAAGCAGTTTTTCGACAAAAGCCTCGTAACTTGTCTGTGATGGAAACCGAATATCGGTAGGGAAGTTTTTTCTTCCTATCTGAATTGCCACCTTCGCGTAATCGTGGACGATTATATCCGAGATACTCGGCTCATCGATTAGTGATTGAAGAACCCCAAAGGGGCGATACTCCTGTTCGACGATAGAGAGCAGCTCGGTTGCCTCAGCAGGGGTGAGCTCGAATCCAAACGATTCCCCGATTGAACGAAGAAGTCGCTCCCGCTCTCGTGGATGCATCTCCTCAAATGAGAGACCGTGCAGCTTCGCCCGGAATTGCTCAAGAATCGTCATCAACGCCGGATAAAGACCCGATTTGCTCCCCGTTGCTACAGAGGAAGATTGTGGTAAAGCAGGAGTGTTAAGTGGTAAGTCAAAGCGATTCATTCTTCACTCTCCCCGGCTAACCGAAAATTTAGGAGAGAGAGTATCCGCCTTGACCCAGACACCATCGCGTAACGCAAATTGCTTCGTATCGCCCTTAACCGAGATAAAGCCAGTTATTTTTCCTCCATCGGCCGCAACTTTTGGTGCGCGTTTTAGTTTCTCTGCCGCCAACATCGGATCAGTCCATGGCTCGATGTCATCTCCGTTTCTCAACGCGAACGCAATTTTTCCGAGCGGAATCGCCATATTTATCGCAAGGCACTGCTCTTGCGTTACTAAAATCGTCACTGTGCTCGGTACCATCGGTGCATCGCTCGCTCCCACCGGTGCGGTCGAGCGCTCAGCTGAGAGCACCTTGACACGTTCTGCAATAACCGATGTCTGGTTCGGAGTAACGAGCAGAACATCAACCATTGCTCCCGATCCGGCCCATCCCTCAACAGCGCTCGTTGCATCAACCCGAAGGGTCATCGCTCGCATCGCAGGCGGGATCTGTTTTTCCACCGGATTGCTATTTGGATCGGTGAAAGAGAAATTTTCGCGAAAAAGGGGGAGATTTGCCGGGAGAGGCGCAATAGTTACTGCCCCAGCGAGGGTGGTAACGTCGGTCACTACACGCTCGGGAACCTGATGGCGCGGATACCTCACAGTTTGGAATGATATCTTTCCGACCGACGTACCTGCTTCGACCGGCTTTATCGGCACGGGAACTTCAACCGTGTCGTATTGAGCAACTGTAATAGTTGGTGGAGGAGGAGCTGATGCTTCGATCGTTCGTTGAACAAATAGCGGAGTCAACCCCACGATCGAACCAAGAACAAAGATCGCCACCATCGCGATGCGACGCCCGCGCCGTGCCGTTACTCGATGTTGAGAGATTCGTTTTGCCATATGGTTTCGAGCAGGTTATTGAGGGTTTTCTTTGGCGAATTTGTCCTTTTTTATCCGTGCCGTTTCGCGATTTTTTTCATCCGCGCCGTTCCGGTTTTAAATAATCCGGAAGGCTCAGAACATATCATCAGAACGGCTCTGCGGACGGCTTCAGAATTAGCCAGGTGCTTTCGTATCAAGCTCAGCTTTCCGGCGGTCAGCAAACGCCGAGATGCTCGTAAGAAGCCCCTCAAGACTTCCTCCAAGTGCTCGAAGTCCCACATACAGCACACCCATAAGGAGCGCAGCGCCTGCGGCGTACTCGAGCAGGGTATATCCCGAATTTTTCCGTTTACGCTTAATCAATAATCGTTCACTGTTGGAAAAAGTTTCCATTTATTCCTCCTTTTTTTGGTTGTTTGTTGTTTTTTACGATGGTTTAAAAGCTGGCTGTGTTCGTGTTTGTGGGTTGCCCGATGGAGGGGGTGAAATTGGTCTTGAATCAGCTGATGGCGTATAGGTGAGAGCGGGAACCGCTAAAGCATCGCGATTCGCGGTTAGAGCTCGCCTCGTCATCGCAAGGATTTCTCCGAGTCGATTGGTCGGTTGGTGAGTGCCTTCTGCAGTTACTGCTGTGGCACCCAGCGCGTTCCCCTCGATGAGATGAGATCCAACCGCTTCAAAAGTTTTTCTTGTCTTCTTGCAGCCAATAGATGCAGGAGTTGAGAGGCTCCCGGGCCAATATGCCACTGCTCTTGAATGTGGAATCGCCGATCGGAACCACTGTTCAGGGCCAGCGCCTGTCATTTTGGCTAACTCGGATCGAAGTATCGTTGATGGAAGTGAATGCGGAGCGCCGTTTTCAAGTAAACGTACTCGAGAAAGATCTCCATGAATCGACTTTATCGCCATGGTCTTATGGGCCGCGCTGTGCAGCGTTGAGGGAACTCCATTTGTCACGATAATGACCGTATCTGCTCCTCTTATGAGAGACATTCGAAGCTCTGGCCCCGCGTGAGCCATATCAATAACTGTGTAGTCGTGTTCCGTATCAATCATCTGCAGGAATGCAAGGAGCGATTTGCCGGTTGGATTTGCGGGTGAGATCGTTGCATATGGGGTCATCGCTGGCGGCGCTATCCAGAAGGGAGCTGCATCATCCCCGACCTGGACGAGTGCCTGCGTCATATTTTCTTCTGTAAGAGGACTTTGCTGATTGAGGATGAGCTGCAGAGTGTCATTGAGAAACGGACGAGCTCCGAGAAAACGAGAGAGGTCCTGAGTCTCGTTGTCTAGGTCGACTAGTACTGTTGATTGCCCTCGTAGTGCGAGTATTTCACCTAACCCAGCCGCAACCGAGCTCGCACCAACTCCACCCTTCGCGCCATCAACAAGGATTAACTTCCCCCGACGCGAGGTTGCAAGTGAACGATTCAGCACGATGATCCGCTGCATGAACTGAACGCTCGAGATGAGCACATTCATCAGCTCATTAACCCCCCGACTCGCCAACGCCTCCGCGCGGCCGAGCTGGTCAGCCGTTTCGTTTATCATCCCGATGATGTGGGCATCAGGAAAGAGCGAGCGAAACCGCCGCAGAGAATCGGGTGATTCCTCGCAGATAAGTGGCCCCACAATAACCACCTCCGGCGCATGCACAAACGCCGCCTCCTCCGGCGCCACAGGCCGAATCGATATCGGCGGAATCAGATGAGGAGTCGAACTCGCCGTTTCAACGAGCGCATTGAGCCTCCGCACCAGCTCATGACGGCCGGTCGCGTGTAACTCTATGGCGGCGATATGAAGCATGGTGGGTACTCAGGGAGAAAAAGGGAGAAGATTTAGTCATCGGAAGACAGAGCCTCCGAAGTCGGTGACCGGTGGAAGCTTCCGAGAACTTTTGAGCGACAACAGGGTATCGTAAGAGTTAGGGCAAATGTTGCTAAGAACCAGCAAAAAAATATATTTTGTTATTTAGATTTGATGATTTCGGGGTAATCTTTCGGCTTTGGGGGGTGATTTTTGTAGATTTAGATAGATTCTGAGTGGTTTGGTGAGAAGAGTTTTGTTTGAGGGTGATTTTAGCTGTTTTGTGGCACTACCAATTCGCCCGTTTCGCCCTCGTTATGCCTATGAGCTCAAGAGGTTTTGAGGAAGGGCTATGGCTCATGAAGAACGCTGATCGATTCGGGTTTGAAGTATCCTAGTTCTCGCTGTGACCAAAAAAATTAAGGCAATTATCAGTTTGAGCCTTGGCATATTCGCTTCAAGGGTGCGCCTGATATGTGAGCGTTGGCTGTATCGTCGATAGGACTGAGTAGCCCACCAACTATTCGTCTGGAGTTTCCTTAACCCGACGCTCGTGTCTTCTTTTCTGGGACTGATATAGGCTCTCTGAAACGAGCAAAGCTGCTGAAAAAACCATCTTCTATCATTTTGCAAGCACCAACTCTTCAAAGTCATTTAATTTGAGGCAATTCAGCCCTACCCACGGTGCGACTTTTTGCTTGATTGGTACAATAACTAAGATGAATGACCCGAATTTTTCTAATGGCCTATCGTGAAAGCTGTAACTCCTGAAAATACTTTATTAAATCCATCTGGTGAGCCGGATGGTGGTTCCGAGGCGAGTTTGGTGACCCCCGGGAGTATTGTGGGGGGGTTGTATCGGGTGGTTCGTTGTCTGGGGTTGGGCAGGATGGGGGGGGTGTTCCTCTGTGAGGTGCTTGAGGATGGGGGTGGGGCAAAGCTGCCGCTGGTGGCGGTTAAGTTACTCTCTCGGTCGATTGTCAAGGAGGGGGAGAGAAATCCGCTGTATGGTCGGTTTCATCGGGAGGTTGAGGCCATATTTCGGGTGGCGCACCCTAATGTAGTAAGTGCTTTTCAGTTCATAAATCACGAGGGGCTCATCGGATACTCGATGGATTATGTCCCTGGAGGTAATCTCGCTTCGTATGTTGCGGATAATTGGCCGCTTGAAGAATGGAGGATTGTGGGATTTATTGACCACTTGTCGAGAGGATTAGAGGCGATCCATGAGGCGGGGGTGGTGCATCGGGACTTAAAGCCAGAAAATATTCTACTCACCCCTCAGCTGCATCCGAAAATATCTGATTTTGGGGTTGCGTATTGTGGACTTGGATCCCGACTGACTGCTAACCGGGCACTGGTGGGTACTATTCAGTACCTTAGTCCAGAATATCTTGAAAAGGGGGTAGTGAGTGCTCAGGGTGACGTATATGCACTTGGAGTTGTGGCTTATGAATTGGTTACCGGTGCAGCACCGTTCGGAGGGCTTGGGGTTTACGAGGCGATAGAAGCAAAGGTAAATGGAGGAGCTCCCGATCCCCGCGAATCTGAGAATGAGATATCCGATGAGCTTGCAGAGGTTATTCAGCGAGCGCTATCTCCTCGTTTGCAGGAGCGATTCCGCTCCGCGGTTGAGTTTAATAGGGCAATTCGTTCAGTGAGCTCCCGAGCGATTCGTGGGAAACGAATCCATCAGTCGAGCAGATTAGGTGCAAGAGGAGAGGACAAATCTGAGATAACTGAGATATCGACCCAGGAGTCCCGAGCAGTAAGAGGGGGGCGAAAGATAATTGCTCTTTATGTTGCCGTTTCTGTGCTAATCGGTATGGTCGTATTCTCGCGATGGCTCATGACTAATTCACGAGTGGGTAATCCGCAGGGAGTGGAAGATGGTGCAACATCTGAAGCCAACACCTATTCGATTACCCGGGTGATACCTTCATCACTTCTAAAAAAATTAAAGAAGGAAGAGGACGTTTATGATTGAGGCTAGGATAAACGTGCTTGATGAAGTGTAAAATTTTACGGGGCAAAGTTGATATTGCGGATCCGATATCGAGGAGGGAGCGATGGGTTGGGATAGTTGGGAGGAAGCTCAGAAAAAAAATGAAGAGCACCGGAAGCGAGTCGAAGCAGATAGACAGCAACGAGAGAAGCGGCTTGCTGATGACAAAAAGCGTTTGTCGGACGATCTTGCTAAGGCCAAGGAAAAAAAGAAGCTGGAATTGGATAAAAAAAAGGAGCGTGAGGAACAGCAGCGCAAACGTATTGAACAGTCGAATGCCACGTATGAAGAGCTTCTGAATGGTTCAAAGAAGGAAGAGAAGAAGCCGCAGATTTCGCTAAATAAGTTTTGTGGGATGCGCTCGGGCGGATTTCAGGGAGGTTTTGGTCAGGCTGGTCGAACTAATCACCAAGGTGGTGGGTCGTCGATGCAGGGAAGTGGGGCT
>JBIJBT010000144.1:0-3842 GCA_044345055.1 Bdellovibrionota bacterium | reverse complement strand
CAAGGTGGCGGCAACAAGATCGTCCCCTCAGCGCTTCTATCTGGATTCCGTAGATTTTAAAAGTGGCGATTATTTGAGAGTTTCGAGAAAGGAAGAGCTCCGTTTTTTGTGTTCGTTAATTTCTTCTCCCATGCGGTCGAGATGACTGCAGAGCATACGAGAGCGGGGATTCGTCGAAAAAACGGGCCGATAATCAGCTATAAAGCTCCAATATAACGAGTCCCATGTGGCGCACCAAGGACCCGGTTTAATATCGCTCATCTTTTTTAGGTACGCAGAACCGCTCACATAAGGTTTGGTTGTCATCAACCCACCATCGGCGTACTGGCTCATTCCGTAAACATTCGGAACCATCACCCAATCGTAGCTATCGATGAAAAACTCCATGAACCATTGATATACGGCATCGGGATCGATGCGGCAGAGACACATGAAATTGCCGAGAATCATCAACCGCTCGATATGGTGGGCATAACCACTTTTAAGAAGGTTTCGAATAACATGGTCTACCGGCGCGATTCCGGTTTCACCAGTGTAGAGAGTTTTTGGGATCGAGTTTTTCGCATTTAAGAAATTTTTTGTTCGTTGCACTCTGCCGAAACGGTGATAGACCAATCGTACATATTCACGCCAACCGATGATCTGGCGTATAAAGCCCTCGAGCGCGTTGATCGGGACATTATCTTGGTGCGCAAGAGCAGCATTAACAACTGCCATTGGAGAGAGGAGCCCTGCGTTTAGCGCGGGAGTAAGGAGTGAGTGAAATAGAGTGGCGGAGCGATTCGATATTGCATCCTCATAATCACCGAATAAGTAAAGGCGGTGGATCAAAAAGTCGTCTAACTGTTTCTTCGCATCAATCGTTGTAATTGGGTATTCAAAATTATCATCAGAGCCGAGTGCGTTCGGAAAATCAGACCGAACGGTGCGGCGTGCTTCGATGAGCCATGGAGTTTCCGCAGGAGTCCAAACGGTTGGAATTTCGATTTTCTGTGGGAGTTTTTTTCGATTCTCGTTATCAAAGCTCCAGCTGCCTCCAACAGGTTCGCGATTATTATCGAGCAATATACCGAGTGTGAGCCGCTGCTCGCGATAAAAGCTCGAGAAAAACCAACGCGATTTTTTGAGAGATGGCCAGTCATTAATCGCGGATAATGGAGTAAGAAAATGGGGGTCGGGAAGTTGGGTCAGACTAATCTGATTAAATTCACACGCGCGCTGTAATCGCCGTGATAGCCAATCATCACAAAGCTCCACGACTGTAACGTGGCGGGCACCGGCTGCAACAAGGAGGTTGCCAATCGCCTCTGTTGTGTGCAGCTCTTCTGCTCGAACGATACGAACGTTTTTACCCTCATTTTCGAGCTGCGATCGGTAGGCGAGTAGTGATGCGCGATGAAAGATTAGCTTTTTGCGATGAAAGCGGTATTGGGAGAAAAAAAGTGGATCTTCAACAAGCCACACACACTCCGCCGACGCAACAGCGGGATGATTTTCAAAGAGTTGGTTTGGATATACTAGCGCTATATTAGTAGGAGGCATCTAGTTTCGGTCAAAAATCGATTAAGCGCGGGCGTTTTGCTTAGGGGCCGCGAAATAAGGGGTTCTATGTCAACGCTCAGCTTTAACAATTATATCGACTCGACGGTTGAGCTGGCGACCTTCGGGAGTCGCATTCGATACGATCGGCCTATTAGCGCCGTGGCTTTCGATCTTGATTGAATCCAGAGCGACGCCGTGTTGGCCGAGATAACCCATAACCGCGCGAGCGCGAGAGGCCGAGAGACGTTCGTTGTAATCTTTGTTGCCCTCATCGTCGGAGTGTCCAGCGACCACTATGGTGCGAGCGTATGGGTTTTCCTGAATTGATCGGGCGATCGTTTCAAGGAGCGCCGCTGAGCCTGGTTTAAGATTTGTGCCATCGTGATCGAAGAAGAGTTGGTAGAGCTGGGGGGCTGCCGCACCTGCCGGCGGAAAATCGAGCTGGGCCTGAATCCGTTTGAGTTGGCGCTCAGTTATTGCGGAATGCACCTGCAGGTCGCTCAGTACCGCCCTTTGATCTAGAAGCTCTGCCTCAGCGTTGTCGAATCCGAGACCTGTTGCTGCTCCTTCGATCGCACCGAGTCCTGCTCCAACGATGGCACCATCGCCTTGACTGCCAATTTGATTACCCACAACAGCTCCAGCGCCCGCTCCCCACGCGGCACCAACGACAGCACCACCAATTGTTTTATCAGGACCAGCAGAAGGAGCGCAGGCGCTCAGCCACACCACTAGGATAAGTTGGAGGGCTCGGAATATAGGAGACAAAAACGTGTTGCGTCTGGGTGATATAATTGTGCAGGGTGTAATTTTACGCGGTATCATCATGATGCCTGTTCGTCGGTGGAAGGGAGTGAGGCAGAGAAAGGGAACCCGAGCACGAGCGCATCGAGGGCTCAAAATACAGATCGCCCAGCTAGACTAAACCCTGCTGCGGTATTCAGGCAATAGGCACAAACAGTTGACTCGCCCTACGGGTCAGGCTTTCTACACAGCTAGATTATCGCCACGCCCTGTTCAACGAGAAGAATCGGAATGCCGCCTCTTACAAGGTAGCCAATAGCCCCATCCTCTCGGAGTAGTACAGCTTCAAAATCTCCGTTAACGCGAGATCCCGCTATCGTGTCCAGCTCTCCACTGATTGATAGCTTTTTTAGCCGCTCAACAATAGCCGAATCAGCAAAGCGGAGTCGCTGCTTTGACTCAGGGCAAACGAGAAGATTCAATACATCATCGGTAATCATCGGGTTGTCGCTCCGCAGGTTCATCACTATCCGTAGTATAGGCATCTACTAGGGGCGATTGAAACCCTGGGAGTCGAGGAGATGGTTGATCCCAGCTAATAACGCACAGCTCATCCTGCGCGCGCGTTGCCGCTACATAGAGAAGGTTGGCAGAGAGCGGGGAGTCGGGCAGCTTCTTTTTACTCGGATTCCAGAGGAGAACTGATGAGAATTCAAGCCCCTTGGCCTGGGCAATGTCACTGACCAAAATCCCCTCATCAATCGTAAAGGCGCACGGATCCGCCAGCTCAACGAGATTTCCAAAGGCTGGTTTTAGCATCGATGCAGCTACTCGGGCCTCATCGCGGGAAGCGCACAAAACAGAGCAGAGTGAGCCTGGATGAACTCGAAGCGCCTCGGTGAGCCATTGAATAATATGAGCGTGACCAATCTCCTCACGTCGACACCGCACCCAAAGAGGACGAGGGCCTGATCGTCCCTCTGCAGGAATTTTATCTCCCCGACAAGCTGCAGCAAATTGCATAATCGGGAGAGTGCAGCGATAAGGTACTGTGAGTTTAATTAGTGGGGTATCTGCTTCACCCGGTTTCCGCACCAATTCCTGAACGAACGGCCATCCAGGAAGTTCCGATTCGCTCTCAGTTTGCTGCGATGAGTCACCCACAAGGGTTAAGCCTCTAGGATCTCGCGCAGCGAGTGCAATACATGAGAGCTCCACTGCATTTAGATCCTGAGCCTCATCAGCAATCAAAACGTCATAGCGGCGAGGATGAGTTCCGGTGTAAGTGCCAATTCGGCTCGCCTCGAGCTTTATCCAGAGGGCAAGATTTAAGTCGTGCCTATCGAAGTCATCAGCAGAAAGCGTTGAGTAATAGCTTCTAGCTTCATCTACCGTTTTTTCCGAGAACTCTGCTGTTCGACCTCGACCTTCATCCCGTTTGAACGGGGCGATTAACGCTTTTTGAATGAGCAAACAGGCCTCTTCGAGGAATGATTCGGATGAGCAGAGCTCTCCGAATTGGTGAGAAATTATCACCTGTTCGAGACGCCGGAGCA
>JBIJBT010000138.1:0-4270 GCA_044345055.1 Bdellovibrionota bacterium | reverse complement strand
CAGCTTTTAATCGCTGAAGCGCAGGCGATCCAGATGCGATTCCTGCTGCCTTTGCCAAGTTTGGTAAACCGAGTGAATGAGCTGTCCACTCAGGAAATGTATGCACCTTCATACGAGGTAGAGAGAGCTTCTCAAGAGAATTGCTTATATAGGATCGAAGGAGCGGATTAAGCACGACGATAGCGCTGTTATCTTGCGAAAGCTCATCTGATAATTCGTTAAAAAGCCATGCTGAACGGTACAGTGCAACTGTTGTCTTACCGGAACCGGCTATGCCCTGAATGAGCACCGGTCCAGTTGCTTCTCGGGTGATTGCATCGAATTGATCTGCAGAGATATAAGATAGTACATCAGGTAGTCTTGATGTTGCGCTATTGAGAGCGGATGCACTGCTGTTGTCATCTTCAGCACGTCGCCAACCTGTATCACTCGAAACAAGAGTAACTTGAGGGCAGATTATTTTTCTTAACACACCTTTTTCTATTTCAACCTGTCGACGCATGGCGACCGTTCCAAATCGGTCGACCCCCTGAATCTCCTCTGCGAACTCCTCTCCCTCTTTATAATGGTAGTAGAGCTTTGAAATTGGAGCTCGCTTCCAATCAACGATTCGACAATCACTGTTTGGGTGATGCCCAATTTTAAATTCACGCTCAACATTTCCCTTCGCAGTCTCTTCACGAATAATCAGCCGCGCAAAATATGGCTTACTCAGCAGCGCGTAGAGACGTTCAACCTCTTCTTGGCTTCTATCCTTCAAAGCGTGGGATAATCTCTCCTGATCACCCAAAGAAACCTTTTCCTCAAATTTGCGAGATGAGACAAGTTCGTGTGTTAGGGTTCGTGCACGGGCGGTTTCCACCGTGAGCCGGCGAGTTTGATCGGCTTGTTGTAACTGAAGGGCAAACAGCACTGTTCGGAGTATTGCTTCTTCCTCAGCAATTATCGAGAGTTCCTCGGCACTTAGGGGATTACTCATGGAAACCTTATCTGAAAGCACTCACATTTTTCGCGCTGGTAAAAGCGAACGAAATTATTATAACCACGGTTGAGGTCGGCAGTATTCTGTTGAAACTTTAGAGGTGAGTGCTCTCTTTGTTGTCGAGTCAAATTTGCTACTGAAGTACCTATTGACAAAAAAGGGTCCCGTATCGAGTTAACGCTGTCTTGCCTCCGCGCTCAGCTTCATATAAAAAGGAAGCATTTCGGAAAGCATTTCAAGGAACTCAGCGTGTTCTGATTCCATCCACCGTTTTCGGGCGCTTCACTTAGGCCCGAGGAGACAAAGATGAGTTCTCGTAAAGAAGAGGGGGGCACCGCGGTGCTTGAAGAGATTCAATCTGCGGTTGTTGCGCTTGAGGTCGAGGGGCGGCCGTTGGTCACAGAGGCCCAGATTCGGTTAGGCGACCTTGAGGTGTGGTGTGAGCGAGGTAATCTCCGCGCCCTGATGCAGAAACTTAAAACAGAATCTCCATTCTCCTTCAATATGTTTATTTCGGTCACTGTGATCGATTGGGTTGACTCAGCCCGGGAGCGGTTTGAAGTTGTTTATCATCTCCTGTCTATCGCGAAAAACACCCGCATACGTGTCAGGGCTTGGGTACCTGAAGAGGACGCCGTGATTGATTCGGTGGCGGACCTCTGGCCCGGGGCCGACTTTATGGAGCGAGAGGCGTGGGATATGTTTGGGGTAGTTTTCCGAGGTCACCCAAATCTTCGGAGAATTCTAATGTATGACGAGTTTCAGGGATATCCCCTCCGCAAGGATTATCCGGTTCATGGCAAGCAGCCGCGGATTCCTCTCAGAGCTCCGGAGGTTCGCAATACAGCAGTAGATATGAAACGTGCAGAGCTTGTTGCCATAAATCCAAAACGTCGCCAGTAAGCCCGCAAAAAACGGTATCCTAATTTCCCTTCATTCGCTGAAAAGAGGCCCTATGAGAGATCTGTTGAATGTTGATTTCGGAGCAGGGGGTGTAACTACCCACCTGCGGCCGCGAGCACTCGGCGACGATCTTCACACCGAAACGATGATTCTGAACATGGGGCCAGCGCACCCAGCAACGCACGGCACTGTTCGTTTGGTGGTTGAACTTGATCACGAAAAAATACTCGATGCCGATGTGGAGGTTGGTTATCTTCATCGTGGTTTTGAGAAGATGTGTGAAACGGTTGATTACAACCAAGTGATGCCTTACGCCGATAGGCTTAATTATGTTTCACCGATCATCAATAATGTCGGATGGTGTTTAACCATTGAGAAATTACTCGGCATAGAAGTACCAAAGCGTTGCCAATACGTTCGGGTCGTAATGTCGGAGATCTCCCGTATTTGCGATCACCTCACCTGTCTTGGCGCCTCAGCGATGGAGTTAGGCGCATTCACCGTAATGCTATATCTGATGCAGGCTCGTGAAGCACTCTGGGATCTCGTTGAGGAGGTTACGGGTGCGAGACTTACGATCTCTTACGGACGAGTCGGAGGGTTAAAAGCCGATCTACCCGAGGGCTTTGGCGATAGATTAGCAGAAGCGTTCAAGCAGGTTCGATTTCAAACCGCTCAGAGCGACAAGTTGTTGAGCAAGAATAGAATATTTATCGACCGAATGTGCGATGTTGCGGTGCTCTCAGGAGATGATGCCGTCGCTTATTCTTTCACTGGACCTCTTCTTCGAGCATCTGGGGTTTCTTACGATGTTCGTAAAGCGTTCCCATACTCATCGTACGAAGAGTTTGATTTTGAAGTTCCGCTCGGCTCAAAGGGAGACAACTACGATCGTTTCCTCGTGCGCATGGGTGAAATTGAAGAGTCAATGAAGATATGTGAGCAGGCGATGGCGCGGATGCCGGAGGGTCCTATCTCGATTGATGACCCTCATGTTGTTCTTGCACCTAAAGATCAAGTTTATGGGTCGATTGAGGGGATGATTAGCCATTTTGAGCTCGTAATTAAGGGGATCGAGCCGCCTCGTGGGGATGTGTACCAAATGGTTGAGGGAGGAAATGGTGAGCTCGGATTCTTCGTCGTATCAGACGGTTCGGGGCGGCCCTACCGAGTGCACGTGAGAGCCCCAAGTTTTATCCACATGGGTGCGATGAGAAAGTTGCTCGTTGGTCAATCAGTCGCTGATGTGGTTCCGACCTTTGGAATGATCAACATGATTGGGGGAGAATGCGACCGGTGAGGGCGATCGTCTTAGTCCGCATCGTTACGAGGTGCCGCTAGTTTTTTTCAATTTCGATTGGGTTTATTGAAGAGTCTTTATGGATGTTGAGCTTCCGGCTGAATTTGAGGCAAAGCTTGCTGAGGTAAAAAAACAGTATCCGCAATCGCGGTCTGCAATTATGCCTGCGCTTTATCTTGCCCAGCAACATTTTGGGCATGTATCCGATGATGCTGTTAGGTGGGTAGCGAATCGCTTGGGACTACCTCCGGTTCATGTGATGGAGGTAGCGTCCTTCTACACCATGTACTACAAGAAACCAGTTGGTCAGTACCATGTTCAGGTCTGTCGAACTTTGTCTTGTGCGGTGCGAGGAGCGGGTGAAATTACCGGTTGTTTGAAAAAACGGTTCGGTACAAAAGCTCACGAGGTCACATCGGATGGAGTCTGGAGTTATGAAGAGGTTGAGTGCCTCGGTTCGTGCGGAACAGCTCCGATGGTCCAGATAAACGATTTTTATTTCGAAAATCTCGACCCCGAGAAGCTGGAAGCTATGCTCGATAGAATTGAAAAAGAAAAACCGGATCTTCGTATTTCATCAGTTTCTGACGAAATGCCGGAGGGTCTTCATGGATGTCCCAAGTCGGAGGTGATATGACGATCGTAGCATCGCCAGAGGGGGAAAATATTGTAGCTGGAATCTCACCGATCGTTACGCAGCCGGGAGTGCCGGAGGACCAGTTAGTGAACGTAACGATAGATGGCGTTCCGGTAAGGGTTCGCAAAGGCACCAATATAATTGAGGCAGCAAAGCTCCTCGGTAAAGAGATTCCCCATTACTGTTATCATCCGGATCTTTCGATCGCCGGCAACTGTCGGATGTGTCAGATCCAGGTAAAGGGTGCTCCCCGTCTCTCGATTGGATGCAACACGAGTGCCGCAGAAGGGATGGAGGTTCTTACGCAAGAAACCGACAAAGGGGTGGCCGATGGTCAGGCCTCTGTCCTTGAGTTCATCCTCGCGAACCATCCACTTGATTGTACGGTGTGCGATCAAGCTGGTCACTGCAAGTTGCAGGATTATCATTACGACTACAATGCTCGACC
>JBIJBT010000092.1:0-9822 GCA_044345055.1 Bdellovibrionota bacterium | reverse complement strand
CATTAAGGCAGCTTCCTTTGCCGTCATCAGCTCTTTAGGTTCCATAACAAGCAAACTCCAAAGTTTATTAAGTTCTTGACAATCTTTACCGAAAGGGTAATTATTGCCTTAGAGGTGAATTATAATTTGCTTTATAAACAACCTCTATATTAATATAATCTCATATATGGGGTGCTGTTGTCAAGCATTATTTTGCTGTTTTAGGGTCAAATGATACGCTTTAACCTATTGATATTACTGGAGAAATTAGAGCGAAAAGAGGGTCGAAAGATCACTCTGAAGGAAATTGCTGAAAAAAGTGGTTGCGACAAGAACGCCTTGTCTCGTTTGGTGAATCAACCGCAGATTATTCCCTCTGCAACCGTCATTGATAAACTTGCTCAGTATTTCTTTTTTGAACTCACCAGAGACGAAGTCAAACCCCATTTAGACCGCAACCGTATGCGGTCTGTAATCAAAGACTTCGTGAGTGTATTCCCTGATGATGAGAAGTTCTGGGAGAGCATTCCAACAAGCATCAGGAACCGTTCTCAGGTTCAGCTTTCAGAAATCTGGGATATCTATACAAGCAGTCATAGACCCGTTCAGTTGGCATCACCAAAGCTCACTGATTTGAAGAGCAGCATCAAGGCAAAGCTCCTTGAGGCAGAGGAAGTCAGGCAAGCAGGGGGCGATATAGAGCTAGTGCTTACGCCTGAAGAGTTCGACCTTATAAGGCAACAACTTCCCAAGAATATGGGCGGCACTACGGAAAATTAGTAGCTGCCACCATTGCCACCAAAATCAAAAATGCCCTTGGTGGCAGATGCCACTGTTTTGCAACCAAGATCAGAAATGTAGTGAAATGTTCTGTGCAGATCAGAAAGTGTGGTTTTTACTCCCGACACCCAGGATCACTAATGTTATTAAAGGACTAGTGCGTTTTTCGGGACTTTTTGCAGATCAATGAAAAGACCTGCATCTACCGCCTCCAGAGGGGAGACGAATGGGGTGAATGACGGGGATCGAACCCGCGACAACCGGAATCACAATCCGGTGCTCTACCAACTGAGCTACATCCACCGTGTTGGACGATTGGTTTTGAAAAGAGATTTGATGGCTCGGTTGAGAGCCGGTCTCTTGCTCATCAGGCCTTTTGGCGCTTCAGAGGCGGTTTCCCTTTTGGGGATGACTTCTGAGAGAGTAAAGAGCTTCTTCTCGTCTGTCAATGAAGGGAGGACTTAAACGGCAATTAGTTGATGCGAATCAGGTCCCCCGGGAGGGAGGTTAGGGTTCCTTGGATTTCTAAGGTGATTAGCTCGGCTTCGGTGAGGGGGCCGTTGGGGGCGAGGATTTGGTGGCGTGGAAGGGTGCCGCCGCTTTTTGCGAACATTTTTCCTAAGGGGGATGGAGCGGAGGTTATTATGAGTGGTTCTTTTTGGTGGGTTAGTCCGAGTATTGAGGCAATGTCTTCTGCGGAGGTGACAAGATGAGCACCATCGCGAATTAGGTCGTGGGTGCCGATATGGCGGGTGTCGCCTACGGAGCCCGGAACTGCCATTACCTCTGCGCCAGCATCGAGTGCCCAGCGCGCGGTTGAGAGGGCGCCACTTCGGGGGGCGGCCTGCACTACCACGACGCCGCGAGAGAGGTGCGCGATGATGCCGTTGCGCTCGAGAAAATGGTGCGGCAAGGGTGGGGTGCCCGGTTCGTAGGCTGAGAGTAATACGCCGCCGGCATCGATAAGTCGGCGTGCGAGGCGATGGTGGGAGGCGGGATAGACTTGGTGAAGGCCGTTGCCGAGTACTGCTATTGTCGAACACTCTTCGGAGTTGATCGATTGCAACGCGCCTCCATGCGCCGCGGCATCGATTCCAAGAGCTAGGCCACTGATGATACACACTCCATAACGACGAAGACCGGCGGCGATCTGAGATGCAAGCTCGCACCCTTGGGGTGAGGCGCTGCGGGAACCGACAATCGCAACGGTCGGGATCTCATCAATCGAGCCGAGCGCCTCGAGTGGGCGATTACCACGCAGATAGAGCAACAACGGCGCGTTAGGATGATTGCGGAGCCGTCGGGGGTAGGCGGGGCACTGGAGAGAAACGGGGATGATTCCCTCGGATTGCCACTTCTCAATCGCCGATGCAGCCTCCCTCAGCTGCCCACTCCGCTCGAAGAGTGGGCAAAGCTCAGGGACAAGCTCGATTAGCAGAGTCGGATTAGAAAGAGATATTCCACGTAGAATGTGGGCTTTGCCTTTTGCTGCGGCTCGGCCCGTTGCACGGGAGAGAATCAGGGCGGATATGCGAGGGTCTATTGTATTCATACCCATTCTTTTCGGACATTGGGCCGAAAAGTTTCGTATGAATAGAGGAATAATCCCAAAAAAGATCGTCAGTACTTATCTGAAAAGTCCGGACCTTTCCTATTTGCGCTTTGAGCTCCGTGAGGGAGCACTTGCTTTTTTTGCAGGACTTGTTTTAGTGGCCCCTTTTTTTTGAGGGGTCGTTTTTTGCGATTTTTCACCCTTGGTGCTCGCGCTACTCGCCTTGAGGGTTCGCGGAACTGTTCTCTTGGCGGAAGGCGCTGTTGTCTTAGCTCCTTTTGTTGCTGCCTTAGCTGGAGCTGTTTTAGTAGGTGCTGATTTAGTAGTTTTTTTCGTCAGCTTAGACTCGGCCACCCGCTTTAAGGAGGCTGATTTGGCTTTTGAACCAGCTGCAGCGATAGGGGCTTTTTTCGTTGCTATCTCTGTTTTTTTGGAAGCAATCGTTGTCTTAGAGGGGAGCGCCTTAATCTTTTTTGTTAATGGTAACGGTGTGACTTTCTCTTGAGTCGCCTTTCGTTGAGATACTCTCGCAGATATTGGAACTACCACCTTTTGACTTGGCTTCGTTGCCTTACTCCCTTTAGCAGCTCCAGCCTCTAGTTTGGTGACACGCCCCTTTATTTTCTCCTCTTGATTGGCTGGTGCCGATTTTACAACCTTCGGTGTTCTCTTATCGTCATCATCATCATCGTTAAGACCCAATTCGTCCCCGAGCGACCGCAACGCATCTCCTATGCGCTTTGTACGAGATGATGTCGGCGAAGTTCGAGAAGTCCCCTCACCCTCTTCGTCGGCTTCATCAAAGCTATCATCGGCTTCCTCGAGCACATCCTCATCTTCACCTTCGGCAAGCACCGGATTTGGGGCGCCCTCGCTCGCTGTACTACCACCAGCGGGCCGCTTACGGGGCGGTATCATCCGCTTATCGATCGATCCAACGAGACCCTTTTCCAATCGGTCTTGAATCACCGGCAGCTCTGAGGGATTTGTTGACCAAGTATTGCCATCAATACTGTAGAGCGTTATCCCATAAATAGGGTGAAGCTTGGTGAAATAGGGAGATTCTTTGTCCTTGGTCATGGTTGGTTTTTGCTCGCATAGGAGTACACAACACACACAACTGTTCAGCAATCACTGTCTGAGCAATACTCCGTTCAACCCCGAATTCAGAGCCCCCTGCCATTAAGAGTGGTGGAGGAGTAAATCCAAAATAGTTGCAAAAGTCGGAACGGCTCAGAACGACGTTGTGAAAAATCTTTTTAACCGCGAGTACAACACATCTTCAGCCTTTACATTACCAAGATGTGCAACCAGAGCGGAAGGTGTTTTTTAGGGGTTCGTTTTAGCACCCCTACCCCCAAGCACTAGTTTCGTTTGACGAATCGTGTCCTATCACGATACCGTTCGGTGCATGCTCGTGCGCCGCGTTGGGCTATGCAGACAAAATCTGCTTAGGCTCGAAAGCTTCCCGCTTGCATGCATTCAGGGAGGTTGTCCCCCGTAAAAGATTTATGGGAGCGTTACCGCCTCGTGTCTTAATCATTCTGAAATATCCTGAGCCATTACTTCCGACGCTATAAATTTTCGCTCTATGACTTCCCAAAATACCAAACCAAATCCACTTCCCTCACGCAAAACCAAAATCGTTGCAACGGTTGGCCCATCGACCAGAACGCCTGAGATGATCCGTGATCTGATAATTGCTGGTGTGAATGTATTTAGACTTAATTTCTCACACGGCACACACGAGCAGCATCTTGAGCTATTTAAAATCATTCGGGAACAGGCCAAGGAGCTCGAGCAACAGGTTGCAATTTTGCAGGATTTAGCGGGCCCAAAGATTCGGATAACCCCGATAAAAGAGGAACACGCTACCATCTACGACATGGCGACAATTCGTCTGCGAACGGCTCCTCGTCCGGGCGAACTATCGAGCGCAGATGTCATTTATGTTGAGGAGCTTCGTCCTCATACTTTCTTGTTGCCCGGCCAACCTATCCTACTCGCCGACGGCGTTATCATGCTCGAAGCCCGTTCGATTGAGGGAGAAGAGGTAATTTGTGAAGTTATCAAGGGTGGGCGGCTTCGATCGCGGGTTGGTATTGCATTTCCCGATTCAGCGATTGATCTTCGCGCAACGACAAGCAAGGATCTTGAGGATGTGTCGTGGGGTATTCGACACGGCGTCGATTATGTAGCTATTTCATTCGTGCAATCGGCCGATGATGTTCACAATTTGCGTGAGATAATCAAGAAACAGGGTGGCCACACACGAATTATCTCAAAAATAGAGCGTAAAAAAGCGCTCGATCACATCGACGAGATTGCGGCTGCATCTGATGGCATCATGGTCGCTCGAGGAGATCTCGGTCTTGAGGTTCCTCTCGAGAAGCTCCCAAGACTGCAAAAAAATCTTATAGACCTCGGCAACGCAAATGGTATCCCCGTTATCGTGGCAACTCAGATGCTCGCATCGATGGTCACTTCCGTTCGGCCAACCCGAGCTGAAGTTACCGATGTTGCCAACGCAGTCACCTGTGGTGCAGATGCGGTAATGCTCTCCGATGAAACAGCGATTGGTGAGCATCCTCTTGAAAGCGTTCGTTACCTGAGCGCAATCGCAAAAGAGGCAGAGCGCTCTCTTGAATTTGATCCAGACTCCGTGCAGCGCCGCTCGTGCAGCATCAATCCTGTTCCTGATGCAATCGCGTACGCCGCAACAGCCGCAGCGGAAAAAATTAATGCACAGGCGATTATTGCGTGTACTGAAACGGGCACCTCTGCTCGGCTTCTCGCAAAGTATCGCCCGAATAAACCACTCTTTGGGGCATCTCCAAAGGATACATCGCTTCGACGTATGGCGTTGTATCGCGGGGTGATCCCTATACGCGTTGAAGCGGTCTTGAGCCACCATCAGGAGGTCGAAGGAGCATTAGAGGCGATTAAGGGTGCTTACGATCTCGAAAGTGGGGCTCTCGCAGTTGTTATTAGTGGGCTATCGGTGAGTCAGCCAGGCTCAACTAGTATCGTTGAGATCGTAAGTATTAAGTAATCAGCGGTCAAAAGCGTGGTTTGACTCGCTAATCGTGCATCGGCAATTTTCTTGCTGAATAGTTAGCTATATCCATCAGGCGGGTTTAAAAGCCTGGCTGATGGAGGTCATTCGAATTGTGGCGGTGTACAGTTACTAATCGGAGGAAATGATGTCACAGCAGCAAACCTCTTATTCCAGTGATGCGGAGAAACAAGCAACCGAAGTTCCTGCAGTAATCGGGGAGGAGGAGGCTGCTCATTGTGCGGGTGTTTCGGTCGCAACACTGCACTGTTTTGAAGAGGTCGGTTCTCTCTCTGCGGTTGTTACCACCGAGGGACGCGCTTATCCGATCGCTGATATTGAGCGGTTATTCTCAATAACGGTAGGTAGGCCGCGACATTTTCAGCCCCGCAAACAGCCCGAATCGTTAAGCGATAACGCTCCATCGGTCTCCGTCGAAGAGACCGCAGAACATTCAGAAAATACTATCTCCTCGCCTCTCCCTGAAGAAGAAGTTGTTGAGGAGTCCTCGTTTCAGTCAGATGATCGGGGGGCTTTTAAGAAAGTTCTCGCGACGCTACAAAGATTGATTGAGACTAAAGATGCAGAGATAGCTGATCTGAAAAATCAGCGTGCGTGGCTACAACAACGAATTGAAAAACTTGAACAACAGAGCGACCGCGATAGACTGCTACTACTCTCTGAATCTCACACGATAAAACAGCTGGTCGCGATAGAGGCAAATAGAAAAAGTAAGCTGCGCGCAACTCTTGAATTTTTTGGTATCGTGCCCGTTCAAGAGCCAATGCCCGCCCCTGGGCCCCTCTCTCTTGATTTTACCTCTTCGCAGCGGCTAGCTGATTCTCAGCGAGTCAGCGATACGAAACAGATAGGCGATTCTCACCAATTAAATTTGGTTGAAGGCGCTGCTGCACTGGGCACTTCAGTCGAAGGTACGCAGACCCACGAGGACCCAGCAAGATCTTAAGGTGCACACTAGTTAGCTCGCACTTTAATCGGGGAGATTCAGCCCATATTTGATGAGATGGGGTTGAAGTCGGAGTGAGATGGAAGATTAGTTTCTTTAATCTCACTCCACAGAGATACCTATTACCGTGCTACCTTCACCTCTACCCGCCGATTCAGAGCTCGTGCTTGAGCTGTTTTGCCCAAATCCACCGGCCGCGTTTCACCAAACGACACCGCGGAGAGCCTTTCTGCGTCAACGCCCTGCTCACTCAGCTCAGCCTGTACTGCCAAAGCCCTTTTAAGACCGAGCTCTTGATTGCTCTCCTCCGAGCCAAGATCATCAGTGTGTCCTTCAAGAACAACCCGCACCGAGCGATTGGCGGTTAGACTTGCGGAAATATCCTTAACTCGGCTCCGTCCTTCAGCGTTTAGCTCAGCCCGAGCAGCTTCAAAGAGGACGTTAGGAAATACGAACTCCTCAACAGGGACTTGAAGGGATGAAGTATCTTCCCTTGGCTCAAAATTAAAGGGCGCCATTCCACGACAATCTGGGGTCGATATGTCTTTCGAATAGCAAGAAGGATTTCTCCAATCTCCCGCTTCCCGAAACCCCATTACACTTCTTGTGGCTACCGTTGAGGATGCAAAAAAACTAAGAGGACGAAATACAACTTCACGAGCTACCCAACCTATTGGATGAAAAATGTAGGCTGCAACTCTAAGAGGGTGCGCTTCTGTCTCTCGCCAACGGGGTTCAGAGTGATAAATTGATATTCCGTTGTCGGCCGGATATACGTTTTCAGCTATCACCGGTGCTGCTTGTGATAGCAGCGATGTCAACAGTACGCCGGCAGCACCAAGATACGAAGATTTTTTCATGTCGACATTCCTCGAATATAATAAAACTACCAGACTACGGAGTATTAGGACTACTCCGCATCAAGTGATAATGGTCAGCCAGCACGACTGAAACCCCTTGAAAGTAAATCTGCGAACCAGCTCAAAGAGGCCGCAATCTCTCACCCTCCAAGTATTCCCCGTAAATGCGATACAATCAAGAAAAGAAAAGAATGATCGGCAGCCACGAACTAGGTGAGCCTAAAACGCACTTCTATTTTACCACATCTTTACCGCCCACCTCCAAAAAAGAGCTAGCTTCATCTCTTACCACGTGATACCCACTTAAGAAGAGATCGCTTAAAAGCTCGCTTTCCATGACTGGTGATCAAACCGTATGAGTGCTCGATTCGCCCTCCTTGTCGATGATGACCCAGTGATGCACCTTTTGGTCTCAGATCTTCTGCGACACCTCGGATTAACGACCCAAATCGCTACAACCGTCGACGAGGCATGGTCCAAGGTCAATAGCTTTGAGGCCTCTATTATCCTTCTCGATCTTTTCCTTGATGAGGGTACAACTACTCCCTTTATCAACCAATTAGCGGCTTCATCTCTATCTCCTAAACCTCCAATACTTCTGGTATCTTCCCATGAGGACGTAAACTCGCTACTCGGAGAATCTACGCCGCCCGATGCCGTACTAAGAAAACCGTTTAGCCTAAATGAGCTAAAAGCCGCCCTCCAGGCTCTTGGGGTCTTGTAAGAGGCTGCCCAAAGAGAGGTGCGTTAAAAATCCGGAAAAAAAGACCTTAACCCCGAGTTTTCTGCATTTCTCATTTTACTTCAATACTATTGACTCCTATAAAATTGGCATTCATAGGGGGAATTACCCTCGTACGACCTTTGCGTACTGTTCACGATAGTAAAGTTTTTGCTCAAAACTGCCGAACGATACCTCCGGTTAATTAATTGAATACGGATGAAATACGGGGTGAAGAGCAAAATTTGGGGAGTCTGACGCAGAATTTGACTTACCACAGCGGGAAACCGTTACCTCTCCCCAAGACTACTCCGGAATAATCTGCTGGTGATCTTCTATGTTCGACCATGATTATAGCGTCTATTCGATGTCGCCAGCTGAACGTTGTCGGGCCTCTATTCTGTTGGTTGAAACAGATACCGCCGACAGAGCGAATTTGAAAGCATCACTCCGAGCGTTGGGCTTTGTGACAATAGTTGAGTGTTATCATCATTCAGCAGCAATTGATATGCTCTCCGCCAACAGATTCACACACGTCATTTTCGAAGCAAAAAAAGGGGCGCTTTCACCAGAAATTTTTGCCTCTCGCGTGATGGATATCTGTGGTGATGACACGATAGTGATCGCATTATCTCGCGAACCAAGGGCTCCCGATGTCGTCGGTCTAGTCACAAAAGGTGTAAGAGGTTATCTAAGAAAGCCGTTCTCAGTCGACTTGGTGGAGCAAGCGGTTGAGTTCGCGACAAAGGGAGATCCGATACATGAAGCCGTTATTAACGCTCCGGACCTAAACGAGGCTCTGTTGAGCGTAGTAGTCGCATCACTTGATCGGGCAGCTGAACTCGCACAGCTTTCCACCCACTACTACACCGCATCTCGAGAGGTAGGAGGTGCACTACAGTCTCTTCGCAGGGCAGTATACCAAGCTCGCACATTTGCCGAAGGGGGTGAAGAGGGTTATCTTGCTGCGATGGAGCGTTATTTCATCGAGTGTTCAGAGGCACCAGCAAGTCGCCTCGGAAAGCTCCGAAAAAGATTACTAAACAAACGTGATGCAAGCGCAAAGAAAAGTCAATCAAACTATTCAGCCAAAAGTAAATAGATCGTTTGTTCGGCGGTCGAAACTGAATATTTCCTTTCTATGCTTGATTGCAGCCATTATCTCTGGCCTACCCCGACTGGTACTGGCAGACGACCTGCTCAGCGAACTCTCCGAATCAGAGGAGGTAAAGAGGCTTCAGTCACGGGGATTATCGGCCAATACCTCACCTCCCGATGATGTCGCTCCCAACGGAGAATACTGGAGCCTTTTCACCAAGCCAGAAGAGGCAGATTCGAAAATCGGAGGCTGGATCGGTAACGCATCATTCGAGTATACCCTCGTAGAGCGTCAGCCACTTACCTCAACCTCGGGCGATTTTGTAGGTTTAAAGGCTATATACCGCGATAAAAATGAGCTTCGCTATGAACTACGGGTACTCGTTCCTCATCCACGGCGATTTTTCCCCGCGGACGCTGGACTAATAACTGAGTTCAGAGAGATTGAAGATCT
The DNA here is from genome assembly GCA_044345055.1 of Bdellovibrionota bacterium. GTDB lineage: Bacteria > Bdellovibrionota_C > UBA2361 > UBA2361 > OMIW01 > OMIW01. Next base: position 356 of record JBIJBT010000092.1, on the reverse strand, counting down.
CACTTTCGGACCCGACTCATCAGATCCAGTTGAGATAGGGAATCTGCGCGGAACTCTACTAACAAAACTTTCAGGTGAGTGCCTTTTAAAAGTGCCGCTGGAGCGACACTCTTGGTTCACCGTAAGACAATCAGAGCTATGTGAAGAGCCGCAGCTTCTTATAACTTTTGCCAAGGCTTTTTTTCTCGAAAGATTGAATGTGAAGCTTCACATGTGAAAGTTCAGAATCTACTTGATAAGAAAAGTAAATGCGGTGTGCGTCAAATCTGTTAATTAAATAACTAACCGCACCGCTTTGCTCTTAATTCCATTCAGCAGTAAAGTACTACCATTAACAAAATGGGCGGTTATTAGGT
>JBIJBT010000091.1:0-9867 GCA_044345055.1 Bdellovibrionota bacterium | reverse complement strand
CCATCTCAAGCACTTTCGGATAAATCTCTGAACGAGAGGCGCCGCCACGTGCCGTCAGAGGAAAGGCGATATTATCAAAGACCGTCATTGAATCAAAAAGAGCTGCTCCCTGAAACAAGACTCCCAGCCTCCGCCGAACTCGATTAAGCTCCGCCTCTCGTCGCAAATCGGTAATAATATCGTTCCCGATCTGAACCGAACCACCATCTGGTCGAATGAGGCCAATTATAATTTTTAGCAAAACAGACTTACCAACTCCACTCGGCCCAACAACGGTAGTGATCTTTCCATCTTCAAACTCAAGATTGATGTCTCGGAGCACCTCTTGTGAGCCAAACGATTTTGTAAGATTTCGAACGATTATCATCGGAACTTATCTATTAGCGGAGAGGAGATACGCTCCTAATGAGACCGTTACTAGCGGCTAATTGATGAAACAATAGCCGTTATTTTATCAACTAAGCACTAGTCGAGAAAAATCCTCGTCAAGATACTCGTCAAAAAGTAATCGACGACCAATACCGAAACCGATGCAGTTACTACCGATTGAGTAGTTGCTTTGTTCACGCCAACTGCTCCATAGCTACAGGTAAAACCTTTGTAGCAGGCGGTCCAGCCAAACAGGAGACCAAAAACGGATGACTTTATAAATCCAGAGTAAACATCAACATCAGATACCGAGCTAACCATTTCAGAGATAAATACCCCTGAACTTACATTCAAAAGACCGACAGCAACGGCGTACCCACCTGCAATTCCGACTGTTATAAAAAGAGCTGCAAGGAGTGGCATCGCGAGTAAGCCCGCTAGGAGCCGAGGAACCATTAGATATGATAGCGGGTCGACCGCCATAGAGCGAAGGGCATCTATCTGCTCGGTGATTTTCATGATCCCAATCTCTGCAGTTATGGCAGAGCCTGCCCGACCTATCACCATCAATGCGGTTAGAACCGGTCCCAATTCACGAATCAGACTGAGAGCAACCGCCGAGCCGGTAAACGCAGTCGCTCCAAATTTCGTGAGTGTATATTCCGCCTGAACCGCCAGCACAGCGCCGGTAAAAAGACCGATCAATGCGATTACCAGGCTTGAATTTACGCCGATTTGAAAGAGCTGAACGATGAGAAGATGAAATCGAGGTCGATAGCGAAACAAACGATACAGGATCCGACCGAGAAAAACCCAAGCGGCCCCCCACAGGCTGATATATTGGTGAGCAAGGGTCGAGAGTCGTATTACGAGCCGCCCAACTCTCTCCACCGAAAGCGTTCCTACGCTATTGTGCCCGATTCCTCCTCCCACGCTAATCCTCTGAATCTATACTCATGCTCGCTGAAGCGCCGCCAAATCTCAACTACCCGACCGAAATCCTAATCCCACGCAATAGAACTCATTAGAGCTTTTCCGAGTTGTTTTAAGCTCAACCCGATGCATTTTATCGAACGAAGATTGCGCTGATCGGAAAAAAAGCTGAGCCTCATTACTCTTGAAAAGCTTCACCACAAAAACCCCGCCGGGACGGAGGACTCTTCCTGCAACCCAGAGAGCGAGCTCTCCACACCCCACGGACGCAGCCATGTCGAGCTCTCGGATACCACTTAGTTTCGGTGACATGTCCGATAGAACCATATCAAATCCATTCGGAGAGCACGAGAGTGCCTCGTTGAGCGTGCTTTCATCTCGGGCATCCCCCTGAACAAGATGCACCCCATCACCGAGCGGATCTATCGCAACTAGATCAACTCCAACAAGCACTCCTCCTCGAACTCGCTGCTCAGCTACCTGCAACCAACCACCCGGCCATGCTCCAAGATCGAGCACCGATCGACCAGGACGCAAAAAATGAAATCGGTCATTCAACTCTATTAATTTAAAGGCGGCTCTGGAGCGATACCCTTCATCTTTCGCCTTCTGGTAGAGATGATCCTTTCGAACATAGTCTGTTGACATATATAAACCAATATATTCCGATAGTTACGTTAGTTTTCAACAAAACTTTACCAGATTGTACCAGTTATTCACAGCTGTGGATAACTCTGTGGAAAACTGGGGATAAGTTGGGGATAAGTTGGGATGACATGGGCTAAGCTCTTGATATTATACGAGATCACTACCGAAGCAACTTCAGCGCTTCATAAGCCGATAATAGGCCATAAAGAAATCTTCCTAAAAATAGCTCGGCCTTTGCCTCTTGCTTTGAAGACCAGTACTGTAACAGAGGGTCGCGACTCGCTAAACGATCGTCGACCGTTTAGCGCTGATTAGTTTGTTGCTCCACAATGATTGAATCTTCTCAAATTGACTCTCGCGTCGGGACCTCTCTGAATCCTGCCCAACTTGAAGCCGTTACTCATGGCAGGGGGCCATTACTAGTGCTAGCAGGTGCTGGTAGTGGTAAAACAAGGGTTCTTACTCACCGCATCGCTCATCTCGTTGCGACAGGTGCTGCCAAGCCTCATCAGATCCTCGCCGTCACCTTTACGAACAAAGCGGCCGACGAAATGAAACATCGGCTTCGGGCCCTTCTGCACGATAACGCGGATGGTTTGTGGGTTAGCACCTTCCATTCGGCATGTTTAAGGATACTCCGGAGACACGCAAAGCTCCTAGGATTTCAGAATGATTTCGTGGTCTATGATGATAGCGATTCATCATCAGTTATGAAGAAGCTGATGAAGGAGCTCAACATCACCGACAAAAAAATAACCCCTTCATATGTTCTTGGTTGCATCGATCGGTGGAAGAATGAGTGGATCGACCCAACAAAAGCCTCATTAATCAAGGGGTCTTATAATCTTTCGCTGGCAGCAGAGCTGTACGATAAATATCAATGCGCACTTTTAAAGGCGCAGGCGATGGATTTCGGAGATCTCCTCTGTAAGGCTCTCGATCTTTTTCATCTCCATCCAGAGATCCTTGAGCTGTATCGATACCATCTTCACTATATACTTGTAGACGAATTTCAGGACACGAATAAAGTTCAGTACAATTTAATGAAGCTTCTGGCGGAACCTCGGGGGAATATCCTGGTGGTCGGTGATGATGATCAATCGATCTATTCATTCCGCGGAGCTAAAGTCTCAACTATCATCAACTTCGATAAAGATTTTGCTGGCACAAAAACGGTAATTTTAGATCAAAATTATCGCTCAACAGGCTCAATACTCCGTGCTGCGAATGCGGTAATTAGGAAAAATAACCACAGAAAAGAGAAAAATCTTTGGACGAGCGACGATGATGGAGATCCAATTTCGCTCTATGTTGGAGAGGACGAAGGAGATGAGGCTGAGTTTGTTGCGCAAAATATTGCAGATTACGCCGCGCGATCTTCGACCCCCTATTCATCTATAGCGGTTTTCTATCGAACTAACGCCCAGTCTCGAGCAATAGAGGATTCCCTAGTTGCTGCCGGAATTCCCTATAAGATCTTCGGCGGGCTAAAGTTTTATGACCGGAAAGAGGTCAAAGATGTTATTGCCTATCTGCGCATACTGATTAACCCGTTTGATAACCAATCAGTCTCTAGGGTTATTAACACTCCTCCCCGCGGCATTGGATCATCAGCTGTAGCTCAGCTTGAATCTTTTGCTACGGCGCATGGAATCAGTATGATTGATTCGGCTAGGGCGATCGCATCGCAATCAAAAGCGGTCGCTCGCTTTGTCGCCCTGTACGATGATTTACGAGAGAAAGCATCATTAATTCCCCTCTCCCACCTGATTCAGGAAATTGTTGAGAGCTCGGGTTACCGAGCGCGGCTCGAGGCAATCGGCGATGATGAAGCACAATCCCGCATAGAGAACCTCGTCGAGCTTCAAGCTGTCGCATCTCAGTATAATCTAGCGGGCGATACCCACCTTGAGACTATCGGAGCCTTTCTCGACAAAGCTGCTTTAAGCTCGAGTGCAGATCTTCCACGAGACGAGCAAGGGCAATCAGCAGGAGCAGTCTCTCTTACGACGCTTCACCTGGCAAAAGGGCTCGAATTTCCGATCGTCTTTCTTACCGGTCTAGAAGAGGGACTAATACCGCACTATCGCTCACTTGAGGACCCAGCAGCGATCGAAGAGGAGCGACGACTTTGCTACGTCGGTATTACGCGCGCAATGAAGAAGCTTTTTCTCACACGCTGCGTTCATCGTGAGATGTTCTCTGCAGGGAGTGGGTTTGGTAGTACCGGAAGCTATAGACTCGCAAGCCGCTTCCTGCGCGATATTCCCTCTGAAGTTGTTGAGGCAGTCACTGAGCGGAGCGTTCTAAATGCGGCTCGCTATGAGGAGATCGAAATCGATGATGCTGGTTTTAGACCGAGCCGATTATCCACGAAATCTGCAACAAGCGGGTTTCCTGGAGGACAATTTGAGCAAGGAGCTTCTCAGCGAGCGGTGCGTCCGCAATGGAGTCCGAATAAAACAGCGGGAAATACGGCAAAAGCTGCGGCTAAAAGCCTAGTCCAATCCGCCGACACTATCGAACAGACCGACTCTCGCCCCCTTCTTGCCCCTGATGAGCTATCTGTATCCTTAAGGGTATTTCACCCTTCATTTGGGGCTGGCACAGTAACAAAGATAGATGGAGATCTTGAGAAAAAACCAAAGAACGTCCGAGTTACGGTGGTCTTCGATAATAATAACGAAGCAAAGAAATTACTCCTCCAATTTGCCCGGCTTCGTGCACTTTAGAGGGGTCTACTTTAAGGAGAGCACTTTAGGGGGGACACAGAGGAGACGAAGTAAATCCTCCCCTCTGTAAATCACTTTACCACTGCAGAGAACCTGCTGTCTGATACTCAGTAACCCGAGTCTCAAAGAAGTTCTTTTCCTTCTGTAGGTCGATTGTTTCGCTCATCCATGGAAACGGATTTTTGGAGCCGTATTGAGGCTTAAGGCCGATTCGCTCAAGCCGGCGATCGGCTATGTGCTGAACGTACTCGCGAAACATTGGCGAGCTCAATCCAAGAATTCCCCGCGGAAGACAATCAACAGCATACTGGTACTCAAGCTCAACGGCCTGCCGAACTAGATCAACGATGTGATCCTGGAACGCAGGAGTCCACAAATCGGGGTTTTCCTCTTTAATGCTATTGATTAGATCGATCCCAAAGTTAAGATGAATCGTTTCATCGCGCAAAATATATTGAAACTGCTCCCCGATTCCCGTCATTCGATTCTGTCGATGGAACGACAGTATCATGACAAATCCGCTATAAAAGAATAATCCTTCCATGATTACATAGTAACCAATCAGATTTTCAAGGAACTTCTGAGCGCCCGCCGTTGTTGCTGTTGAAAAATCGGGTGCAAGAACATCCTTAGTCAACTGCATCTCAAACTGATCTTTCCGATTAATTGAATTAATCTCGTTATACATGTTGAAAACTTCTCCCTGATCGAGGGAGAGCGATTCAACAATATAATGGAAGGTGTGTGTGTGTACCGCTTCTTCAAATCCCTGACGAAGAAGATACTGACGGCACTCAGGATTGGTCACATGCTTGAAAATTGCGAGGATAATATTATTACCCACGAGTGACTCGGCGGTTGAAAAGAACCCGAGGTTGCGCATTATTACGAGACGCTCATCGGCAGTTAGTTTATTCGATTTCCAAAGCTCGATGTCTTTCCCCATCGCCACCTCGGTGGGAAGCCAGTTGTTGGCACATCCATTAAGGTAGTGCTCCCAAGCCCATTTATATTTGAGAGGCATTAGCTGGTTAACATCTACGGCACTGCAATTGATGATCCGTTTTTTTGTGACATCTACCCGCTTCGTCATCTGCTCACTTGACGGTGTTGATTCTTGACCGCCCTGATCCCCTTCGCCTGAAAAATCTAGCATGGTTTCTCCTTCCTTTATGTTGTGCTGAATATTTATTTCTTAATCTTACTGACAGCTTTCACAATCACCATCGAGATTGCACGATTTCGGCATCGGCACCTCTTCGGCTTCAGGCTGTCGAACGATCTGAATGTTTGATGAAGCTGACTTATTTTTCATCCATCGAGGCTGAACTCCCCTACGGTTGACGTCGGTCGTTGACTTCTCAATTTGTGTTGCTGCAACGGAGCGAAGGTAATAGGTCGTTTTTAGCCCCCTTTTCCATGCCAACATATACATCTCGTGCAACTTTCTACCATTTGGTTCGGCTATGTACAGATTCAGAGACTGTCCCATATCGATCCACTTCTGACGACGACTTGCGCACTCGATTAGCCAGTCAGAGTCAATTTCGAAAGCAGTCAAGAAAAGTCTCTTAACGTCATCGGGGATTCTCTCAATTTCTGCGATAGACCCATCAAAGTACTTCAGGTCATCTATCATGTCGGCATCCCACAATCCTCGGGCTTTTAGCTCTGCTACGAGGTATTTGTTATGAACGATGAACTCGCCGGACAAATTGCTCTTCGAGTAGAGGTGCTTGTAGGCTGGTTCAATCGATTGAGCAACTCCAACGATATTAGATATCGTCGCAGTTGGAGCTATAGCCATCGTATTGCTGTTCCGTATTCCGTTTTTACGAATAGCTTCCCTTACGACCGTCCAATCTAATCGGGCACCTCGGTGGACCTCAAGAAATGTCGCTCCACGCTCCTTGGCGAGGAGATCAAGCGAATCTATCGGGAGAATTCCACGCTCCCACTGAGAGCCGTGGTACGACTGATAGCTACCTCGCTCCGCCGCCAACTCGCTGGAGGAAAGGATTGCATAATAGGATATAGCCTCCATCGAGCTATCGGCGAATTCCACCGCCTCAGCACTCGCGTAGCTTATGCCCGCTTCATAGAGAGCATCTTGAAAGCCCATAATTCCTAAACCAATTGGACGATGACGCATATTTGCATTATGCGCCTCCGGTATCGGATAGAAATTAATGTCGATCACATTATCGAGCATCCTCACCGCTGTTCGAACGGTCTTTTGAAGTAGCTGATGATCGAGCACTCCCTCTTTCATGTGAGCCGCGAGATTGATCGAACCAAGATTACAAACCGCGACTTCATCGATGGAGGTATTGAGAAGTATCTCTGTGCACAGATTAGAGCTGTGAACCACTCCTTGATGGCCTTGGGGAGATCGAATATTGGAGGGATCCTTGAAAGTAATCCACGGATGACCTGTTTCAAAAAGCATACTGAGCATTTTTCGCCACAGAGAAATCGCTTCGATCTTCTTGGACAGCGCTATCTGACCCGATTCGGCCATCCGCTCATAATGCTCGTATCGCTCGTCGAAAGCTTTTCCGTATAGATCGTGAAGGTCGGGCACGTCACTTGGGCTAAACAAGGTCCAGCTACCATTTTCCACGACCCGCTTCATAAATAGATCGGGGATCCAGTTTGCCGTATTCATGTCGTGAGTACGACGTCGCTCATCTCCAGTGTTCTTTCTAAGTTCAAGAAAGTCCTCGACATCGAGATGCCACGTTTCGAGATACGCACACATTGCTCCTTTTCTCTTACCACCCTGATTAACCGCAACAGCAGTATCGTTGGCAACTTTAAGAAACGGAATAACTCCCTGGCTCCGACCGTTCGTGCCCTTTATTCGAGCCCCGGTCGCTCGCACACTGGTCCAGTCATTACCAAGACCGCCGGCCCACTTGGAGAGTTGCGCATCATCAGAGATCGACTTGAAGATGTGGGATAGATCATCCTGAATAGTAGACAGGTAGCAGCTCGACATCTGGGAGTGTACAGTTCCGGAATTAAAAAGAGTCGGCGTGCTCGATACAAAGTGGAATCGGGAGAGAACGTTATAAAATTCGATAGCTCGCGCTGTTCGCTGTTCCCCCTCACCGAGGCTTAGACCCATTGCAACGCGCATCCAAAAGAGCTGAGGCGTCTCGTACCGAACATCTGCTTCATGAAGGAGATAACGATCGTAGAGGGTTTGGAGACCGAGATAATCAAATTGAAGATCCCGCGATAAATCTATCGCTTTTGCAAGAGCAGTTAGGTCGAAATTTCTCAGCTCTGGATTCAACCGTTCTACTGCGATTCCCCGCTCTATGAAGCGCTCAAAATAGCCACGATGAGCCTCATCAATACGAGGAGAGTGGGCAGCGATGCCGATGGTTTCTCTATAAATAACATCGAGCAAAAGCCGCGCAGCAACGTGGGAATAAGCTGGATCTCGCTCAATGCGGGCACGAGCCGCAAACATGTTCGATGAATCGATTTCATCGAGACGAATCCCTTCGTAGAAATTCTTTAACGAATCGGCAAGAACCTCTTCAGAAGAGACTAGATCTCCGAATCCGCGACATGCGAACTCAATTCGCTCACGAAGATCTTGTTCGGATAGAGTTACGACCGAGCCATCTGGTCCGGTTGCATGAAATACTCTTGGCTCGCTTACTCGGGATTCTGATATCGCTTCTTCGCCCCTCGTTTCTTCACCACCGAGCTCCTGCTCTCTCGCTTCGCCTCGTTTCGCTCGATAGATAATGAAGGCCTTTGCCTCTTGATAATGACCGGAAATCATCATGAGCCGCTCAACCTCGTCGAGTATCCCCTCAACGGTAAGAGGAGCAGCCCCCTTGCCCAATTCGACACATCGCTCGACAACTAAATCAGTTACCCGATTGACTGCTTCAACCATATCAGGAGGAGTTTGTCCCTCAAGATTGTGCGATGCCCTAAACGCCTTTTCTATCGATGAGGCTATTCGCATCGGATTAAACCGAACTAGCGTCTTTCCATCTCGGCGAAGCACCCTTAAATTTCTCGGGGAATCGTCTCGAAGCTGCTTATGCTCATCTCTATAAATGATGTACCCGCGAGCAACGTCATAATGACCGCATCGCATTAGGGCAACTTCAACGAGGTCCTGAATTCCCTCTACGGTCACGCTATTGCCAGAGCCGCCCGGCTCTCTTCGATCAACAACCCGGCTAATCAGATCCAGAATAACCCTCTCGGTTACCTCTGTGACTTGCTCGGCAATCTCCGCACTCAGTGCCTCCCCTTTACCGATACCCTTTACATCGCGGAACGCTGCCTCAATAGCGGCTGCAATTCGCTCGCGACGGAACGGGACAATCCGGCCATCGCGTTTGACTACAGTAATAAGCTGGTCAGAACGAAGGGAAATATCGATGGTGTGCTCAGCACCCGCAGAGCGGACAAGGCTATCTCGTATCGCTCCAACGTTTACTTTTAACACTTCTGTTGTGCCGGTCGTTGAATCTTGCATAGTACACTTTTTCTATATAAAAAATAGCTTAAAAACAATGCTTGTAATGGCGCCGATTGTCAATAGACTCCTCCGCGAGTACTGTATAGCCTCTTGCGGTACCTGACCGATTGTATCCATCCTTGATTAAGGTCGATTTTATCGGTAAATCTTGCTCTGCCTTCCCTCGAATACTACATCCAAACACTACATGTAGTATTTTACACCGCCCAACTACTATATGTTGTGGTCTATTTCCCGGTAGATGTCGAGAGGGGACGATGAGTGAGCCGTGTAAAATTTTTGTGTCAATGACTAACGCATTGAAAGGACTACCGCCAATTGATTGAGAAAAAGTAGAACGGCTTTCCTTTTGGTGATCTCGAAGGACTCATTTCGCCTAATAGCTTAAGCGGACGAGCGACTCCTCCGATGAATAACCTCAGTTAGGACCGCTCAATCAGATGTTATTGACCGTTGATTCTCAACTTAAGGAACTGCTTGCGATGACCTCTGCCCTTGAGAAATCAGACAACGATCTATTGGAGTCTTTCAAAATTATCAACCACTTACTCTCTGGTTTGCGCGGAACATTAGAGTTTTACCGTTTTCTCCAGGGCTTTGGACACCGTGCATATGATCCAAACATAGTTGCCAGATTAGACAAGCTGCTCTTAAAGGTAGATCGGTGGG
>JBIJBT010000162.1:0-10059 GCA_044345055.1 Bdellovibrionota bacterium | reverse complement strand
ATCATTGTCGCCCAGCTTGAGTGCTGATAATTATCTTTATAGTTAAAACCATCTTTCCCGGTATTATAAGGGGGATCAATATAAATACACTGAACCTCACCCTGATATCGCTCCCCCATCATCCGCAACGCCTGAAAATTCTCCGAATGAATCAGTAGCCCATCGCACTGCTCATCAAAGTTCTCAATCGAAGCCACCAGCCGTGCCTTGAAGCTGTCATCGAAGAAATGGGTATCGAGGACCAGCTTGTTGTTGGCCTTGAGGAACTCGACTGTCAACGGTCGTGTGAATCCCGGACTGTGCATATCACCCTGAATCTCATCGATCGCGAACAGCCGAATCCACTCGTCACATTGCGCATCACAAGCAGCCACTTCCGCGTAGATTTCCTCGGGAACCCTGTCCAACGTTATGCAGTAGTTCGTTTCAACAACAAACTTCTTCTTCAACCAAAGTTTCTTCTGGAAATCCTCAAGCTGGGCCAAAAAGTCGATCAGCTTGCCCGCGATCTTGCGCAGCACCTTGATCTTGGCCAGATAGCTTTCGACCGTCGGGGCTTCGGCGTTTTCGATGTCGTCGAGGCGCATGACCTCGTTCTTTATGTAGAAGTCGAGCTCACGCCGGAGGAAACCGCTCAGGTCCTTATGGATGAAATAGTCCATGGTGTTGCGGGCGGTATACTGGTTCACGTACTTTGCCAGTAACGGCCGCTTTTTGTCGCTTTCGGTCGGAGCAGGCACCTTGAATAGACGCAGATATTCCCCGATCTTTTTGCCGTGTTCGCCACCGGCCGCAGCCATGGCCTCGAGGCGCTCTAGAATGATATCCACCGCCTCTGCGTTGCGCTTCTCCCGCCAGGAGTTTTCCTGACCGATTTTTTCCGCATCGGGCCTGTATTCGAAATTAACGACCAGCTCACCGGTTTCGGTCATAAAAAGAGGAGTTTCGCCATGCAGGATGAAGAATCGTTTACTGGCTTCGGAAGCCTTGACGTTGCCGTGCTCGCCCTCGGTGGCCTCGACGACGCGAAAATGGACTTTGAGCGGAGATTCATCAGCTGCACCGCGCAGTAGGCCGACTAAAGTCTGCTTCCGCACGGCCCGGATCTCTTGCGCCTGCTGTAAATCGAAAGTGAAGTTGGAGAAATACTCGGCGCTCTTGATGTAGTACTGATCGGCGTTAGCCCAGTGAAGTTTTACCTCCTCGCCGTTGTAAGGCACAGCAAAGGGCGCGGCTTTGCCGGACGTCTCCCGGGCGTAATAGCGGCGGGAGATGAAGTCCCCGTCATCGTAGTAGCGCTCAAAGAAGCGATACAGGTGGTCATAAACATCAGCCTCGGCACTCGAGGTATCCTTGACCGCATCGTAAGCCGTTTGAGCTTCTTTGACCTTCGGTGAATTTTCAGGATCGATGACACCATATTCCTTAGCGGCGGTGATTTCCCTGTCGATTTTGGCCTTCAGCTCCACCTTGCGGGCCTCGTCGCCCTCGCCGAAGGCGTCCGCCACGATTTTAAGCAGGTCGGTACCGATGAAGTCCTGAATTTCATGAGCCTTGGCGTGCATAATGCGGTAAAAGCCGAAATCAAGGTCCGGCTGGTCGAGCTGGAATAGCTCGGAAAGCTTCTTCAAAAGGCGGCTACGAAGCTGTTGGGCAGATGGCATGATTATCTCCTGATTTACTAAACCACGCTCCACCGAATGGTGAACACCGGCGTGACAGTTGTTTTCTGTTGCATACGTTTTTCGAGCGATTCCACGAGGTGGTCGCGCTTTTCAGCAATCTCGTCCTCGATAGTGAAGATCCTCTCGCGCAAGGTGCGTTTCCTACGATCGAGCATGGCGATTTCCTCCTGCAGTTTGTGTTGCTCCTCGATGGTGGGAGCCTGGCGACTACGCCGTTGGAGGTCGCGTATCTGGCGCTTGGTATCATCCAATTCCTTTTGCGCCGTCATCTCCATGTCCTCGGCCCATTTGTCGAGCTGGTCGCGGGCCTCTGAGAAGTGCCGATGATTCTCCTCAAGGTTTTTGGCCAGGGTCGCCTTGACATGACGCTCCTGCTCACGCACGAGGCGTTCTTTGGCGGAGTCAGAAATCGCTGCGATTACTCGAGCCTTACCGTTGCAATTGAACAGCTTTTCGCAGGTTTCCTGGTCGATATTGTTGCCCGCATCATCGATTCCCGAAAAAAGGAGATACTCCTCGGAATCAAACGACTCGATGCGCATATGCTGGAGGCTTAGCCAGCCGGATCTATTCTTGAGACTTTCCACCACGGAGATGCGGGTAGAATGGGCCGAAATATCAAAAACGACTTCGGCGGGCGCACAAGGCCTCTTTGAAGCTTCACGGATGACGTGTTCTCCTAGTGGATGGCTCAGGCGGTACAGAAACTCGCCGGGGACGTTCTCTTGGGTTTTAGAAATCAGGTTGTAACGTCCGGGTGAGACATCAGCGATTGGGCTGTCCTGAAGGATAAAGGACAAGCTCTGGTCATCAAATTCGGCATGCTTTTCCAATGTATGGCGGGTGACGGCCCAGAATAAACGGCCAATACGGTCTAGCCGCTCCTGTGCTCCGGCCAGATTGATTTTCAGGCGGTCGTGTACGTCCTCGTCAAAATGCTCCAACAGCATTTTCCGAGTGTCGCGCATCCTGGTCTGGATCTGTTCGTCCAGATCCGACTGTAGCTTTTCAAAAGCCGACTGAATTTCTTCTTCGCTCCGACACCCTTGGTAGATTTCCAGGATGCGGCGCTCAAAATCCACACCGGCTTCAATGGAGCCGAGGACATCATCACTGGCCCCAAATACGCCGGTAAACAGATTGAATTTTTGCTCGAGCAGCTCCTGGACGCGCCGATCAGCCTCGTTGCGCTCGTTAAGGAAGTTGATAACGACCACATCGTGTTTCTGGCCGTAACGGTGGCATCGACCGATCCGTTGTTCAATGCGCTGAGGGTTCCAGGGTAGATCAAAGTTGATTATGGCCGAACAGAACTGAAGGTTGAGTCCTTCGGCACCGGCCTCAGTCGCGATCAACACACTCGCCCGGTCACGGAAACGATCAATAATTGCCGCTCTAAGGTCAACCTGACGAGAACCGGTCGCCCGACCTGAGTCTTTGTTGGCGTCAAGCCACTCTTGATAAATTTGGCCGGAAGCATCATCAGTGTTGGTGCCATTGAAGATTAGGACCTGACCAGCATAGCCATTTCCCTCGAGGAAATCCTTCAGCCAGCTCTGGGTTCGACGGGACTCGGTAAAAATGACTACCTTCTTGGCCGCGCCCATTTCCTCCATGGCGCTGAAACCGATATCCAGGGCTGTCAGAAGGGCTCTCGTTTTTGTGTCTATTCCGAGACTTCTGGCCCAGCGGATATAGTCGGTCAGCTCGTCTATTTCGGCATCGAGCTTTTTCAGCTCGACCTTGTTCACCTGCGGCTCAGGCGCTTGCTCTGGCATCTGGGTTTCATCCTCCAGAGATGCATCCTCCTGGTCTTCAAGAATCTCCTCAAGAAGGTCGTCATTAATTTCTTCACGGGAAATCAATTGCTCGAGAGCGGTCGTATTATCCTTGGATTCGTCCCTCAGCTTCAGCAGTCGGTCACGCATGATCTCAAGAGTTCCGGCAACGGCGTGAGGCGAGGATGCTAGAACTTTTCGTACGAGAAGTACGAGCAAGTGTTTCTGCCCCGATGGGAGCGCATAGGTTTCGTCACGCATTAGATAGCTGGAAACCGACTCGTATAGTTTGTGTTCCTGCTCCGTGGGCTTGAACGGTCGGGTAATGAGTTTTCGCTCAGTGTAGCGCACGAATTCCATGACCTGACTGCGAAGGGAACGCCAACAGAAAGCGCCCAGGCGTTCCCTCAGGCCCGTCATATCAACGCCATAGTTGATGTACTGCGTTCGGAAAGATGCCAAGTCACCAAACAACCGATCATCGATCAATGTCGAAAGGCCATAGAGTTCGAGAAGGGAGTTTTGGAGCGGAGTTGCTGTCAGAAGCAGCTTTTTGCGATCCTCTATTGCCCAACGGATGCGCTGGCCCAGTCGGTTACCTTCCCGGTAGGCATTTCGGAGCTTGTGAGCTTCATCAATAACCACAAGATTCCAGGCAATTTCTTTGAGTTCTTCCGCGCGGCTGGCAGCAAAGTGCATGGAGCAAATGATGATTTGCTTCTCCCTGAAGGGATTCGAAACTCCCAGCTTTCGCTGTTCTTTGTATGTTTTTGCATCCAGAACTATGGATGGTAGGTTGAACTTTTCGGAGAGCTCCTGCCCCCATTGCTTCCGGAGCGAAGCAGGGCTGATTACTAGAATGTTTCGTCTGCGCTCCGCCCAGTATTGACATAGCACAAGACCTGCTTCGATGGTCTTTCCGAGGCCGACTTCGTCGGCGAGCAGCACACCCTTTGAAAGGGGCGATCGTAAGGCGAATAGAGCTGCTTCAATCTGGTGTGGATTTAGGTCTACGCATGCATCAAACAACGCACGGCCAAGGCGATCAATACCTGTTCCACCGACCCGGCTCAATTCATGTGCGTAGTAGCTTGCATGGTAGTCCGAAATCATGCGCCCGAATCCCTCTTGTTGCGATCGGCCGCGCCGCCAGCTTTCACCCACTCGTCGACTTCGTCTTTCTTGAACTTCCAAAGACGGCCCATGCGATGAGCGGGCATCGAGTGCTTGTCAATCCAGCGGTAAACGGTATCGCTACTGACGCCGAGGTACTTGCCCATCTCGTCCACTGATAACCAGCGATCTTCTATCTCGATCATTTTTCTAGCTCCTCATGGGCGATAGGTTTGCTTGCCACGCCAGAGGCGGAAATGGAGATGCTTGGCACATTTTTCCCAACCTAAAACATTCACGAAGATATTAATGCAGAAGCCGATTGTCAATCGCTTTCGTCCGGATAAGGCCGCAACAGTAGGCTATTGGCTGTAACCACAGGCAACTTTTTCCGCGTACGGCAGGAAACTCAGAAATTATCAACACCTATCCCAAACCTCTCCGCCTCTGAGCTTGAGAGGAGCAAGTAAATGGAGCAGGATCGCCGCATCAAAGGGATACTCGTTCATACGATATTTCGGCATTACGAAGAGAGATTTTTCTGCTAATGCGCCCTCGTACCCCTATCCTCCGGCCGGTAGGAACTTGAGTGGACAGATCATCTCGGTAGTCTATCTCAGCCTTGGTCAGGACAACGGGAACATCAAGGCGAGCAAGTGCCTCACGGGCGAGATCGGGCAGAGGTTTTGTGGGGACGATCTCTCCCGTTAGAGCGGAGGTTTTTGCCCTTACATAGAGGCCGTAGCCAATCTTTAGGAGAGCTCCATCCTTTACCAAGTTTCGCAAGCATCGACCTACCTGATCGTAGCCACCGAGGTCTTCAAAATCGGCGCGCAAGAAAACGTTCCCTCTTTTTCGAGAAAGGCGGCGACGAATTGCATCAGTGATTGTTCTCGAGGGTCTCATTGGAATAGGTGCGCAAACATACGACATTCTCTACCTACAAATATACGACCTTATTCGTAGGAAATTTAAAATAAAATGAGCGAATTTGCGTTTTTACCAATATTTCGGGGACACAGCTAAAACTCCTGAGCCTGATTCCGCTTTGCATTTCAGCTTATATATCGTATTATCTGTAGTATGGCTACAGATACTGAGCATAAACTACAGAAAATGTTGGCGCTGCAGACGCAAGGTGCGGTTTGCCTTGCTGCATGGCTTGAGCGGGCCAAGATATCGCGTGACCTACAGGCTTACTATCGCCGGAGTGGTTGGCTTACTGCTATTGGGCGGGGGGCGTTTATTCGGCCACACGACACGGTTGGTTGGCAGGGTGGGCTGTATGCGCTCCAACAGCAGGCGAGCCTACCAATTCATGTTGGGGCGTTGACTGCGCTCTCGATGACGGGTTTTGCGCATTATGTCCGCATGGGGTCAGAACAGGTATTCCTCTTCGCACCGCCCAAAACTCCATACCCCGCTTGGTTCAAAAGCCATGACTGGAATACGAGCATTCAGCTTGTCCGCACCTCCATCCTGCCGGACAAATTGGGGCTGACGGACTTTGAGGAAAAAACCTTCTCCATCCGCATCTCCGCGCCCGAGCGCGCCATATTCGAGTGTCTGTTCCTTTCGCCAGATGCGATTGATATCGTGGAATGCGCTCACGTGATGGAAGGTCTGACGACCCTGCGCCCTCGATTGGTGCAACAGCTCTTGGAGCAATGTACCTCGATCAAAGTCAAACGTCTGTTTCTCTATCTCGCTAGCCGAGCAGGGCATAGCTGGTTGAAGCGACTCGATCGCGGCAAAGTAACGCTCGGCAGTGGCGACCGTACCATTACAAAAGGCGGCGCATATATCGCTGAATTTGCCATCACCGTACCGCAAGAGCTTGTGCAACCATGATATCACCCACATACCACGCCCAGAAGGTGGCACTGCGATGAATGTGTTCCTTTAGAAGATTCCGGGCGCACAGATAAAAATTGAGGTGAACACGATTACCCGCGGACATCTGTTCGTACCGCAGGAAATGGATGTGCTCGACATGGTGGAGAGCTAATTCGGACGGTTCGGATCCTCTGCTCCCTTCACCTTTGCTCGCTGAGCGGGACTCGCCAGGCTATCGGGTCATAATATGCTCGAAGCTCATTTGAACGGAGCCGTACCGAATCACCCGCCGGACTCGTTTGTTTGTGCCGATGAGTCTACTAGTAGGGACCTGCGTTGATGAATCGGCGTTGTAGGCGCGCTCTAAAGATGATGGAAGAACCTTTACCCCGAGTTTTGTGAGAGCCTCTCGAGTCGCCTGAATTATTCCTCCTTGAGGTACCAACTCTCCCGTCAAGGCAGAGCGTTTTGCCTTTGCGTATATTCCCTGGCCAAGCTTAACGAGAATTTCCTCCTTAACAAGAATCCGCAGAACCCGCCCCACCTGGTCATAGTCACCAAGATCAGCAAAGTCAGCACGCAGCACTACGTCGCCTTTTCGCCGGTTGATACGAGTCTCCATTTTTTGCTTTAGGGTTCGCTTCGGCATAGGCTTTAAGTCTGTCAAAATACGACATTTGTATACTGTCAATATACGACATTTTGCTGGATAGTCTCAAGTGCTAAATCCTCACCCCGAGCCTCATCGCTAAGAACGTATCAAATCACCCACAGCTATGCCTCGTTTAAGGCGAGATTGCGCCGATATTTATTCTCATGCAGCATGAGTTGCGGTGTTTTTTCGAGGTGGGTGAAGTCTGCTTTAATAACACCACTGCCCACGATCACTGCCCGCGTGGCCTCAGCTCAGAGCTTTGGAGCCGGGCACTTCATAAAACGAGCTGCCAGCTATGACCACCGTTATCCCCGCCGAATACGCTACCTGGCTGGACAGCCTCAAGACGCGCATCGCTGGTGCTCGCACTCGAGCTGCCCTCGCCGCCAATGCCGAGCTGATTGCTCTCTATCATGACCTGGGCCGCGACATCCTCTCCCGTCAAAGCCGAGAGGGCTGGGGCGCCAAGGTCATAGACCACCTCTCCGCCGACCTGCGCGCCGCGTTCCCCGACATGAAGGGGCTATCGAGCCGGAATCTCAAGTATATGAAGCACTTCGCGCAAGAGTGCCCCGACCTCCAAATTGGGCAGCAGGCCGCTGCCCAATTACCTTGGTTCCATATTGTCACCCTGATCACTCAGGTGGCCGACCCTCAGGTGCGCGCGTGGTATGCCGAGGAGGCCGTCGCCCGGGGCTGGTCCCGCGATGTTCTCATCGGTCAGATCCGGAGTCAGTTGCACCTGCGCCAGGGGGGCGCTCTGACTAACTTCGCTGAGCGCCTCCCGTCTGAGCATGCCGATCTGGCTGCTGCGGTGCTCAAGGACCCTTATCGGCTTGATTTCCTCGGTCTCGGCGAGGAGGCCCACGAGCGCGACATCGAGCAGGCGCTCATGCGCCACATTACTCGATTCTTGCTCGAGCTCGGTCAAGGCTTCGCCTTCCTCGGTCGCCAGGTCAGGTTGGAGGTCGATGGAGACGAATTCTTCCTCGATCTTCTCTTCTACCACACCCGCCTCAAGTGCCATATCGTGGTTGAACTGAAGGCCACCGCCTTTAAGCCCGAGCATGCCGGTCAACTCAACTTTTACCTTGCGGCGGTAGATCGGCAGATAAAAGCCCCTGATGACCACCCGACCATAGGTCTATTGCTATGTAAGACCAAAAAGCGCCTTGTCGCTGAATATGCGCTGTCGGGTATGAATAAACCGATTGGCATCGCTGAGTACCAACTGTTAAGGGCTTTGCCCGATCCCCTGGACACTTGCCTGCCGAGCATCGAAGAGCTAGAGGCAGAACTATCGGCAGGGTTGGTGGACGATGGGGGTGGAGATGAAGAATAAGTTTGATTCAGCATTTTTAATGTTCGAGTCTTTGCTCTGAATTGATCCTGCCGTGGTAAGTGACGGAGGTGGAGGTTTTTTGGGAGGAGTGGCAGGATCGTTTCGCGGTCAAACCGATAAATCACACTACTCATCGAAAATGAAGTGGTTACTATGAGCACTCTACCAACGACCAATACCGCGCTCGTGGCCGAACTGCGGCAACTAATTGAGGGTGCCCGGCAGCGCGCCGCTGTCGCGGTGAACGCCGAGTTGACTCTGCTGTACTGGCGCATCGGCGACCGCATTCACCGCGAGATTCTTGGAAGCCAGCGAGCCGATTACGGCGAGGAGATAGTCACCACGCTGTCGCGTGAGTTGACCGCCGACTTTGGCCGAGGTTGGGGAGCGCGCCATCTGCGCCTCTGCATCCGATTCGCCCAAACCTACCCCGATCCCGCGATTGTGCACACGCTGTGTGCCGAATTGAGCTGGTCGCATCTGCGCCTAATCGCCGCCATTGACGATGCGATAAAGCGCGATTTTTACACTGATTTATGTCGGCTCGAACGCTGGAGCGTCCGCCAGTTGCAGGAGCGCATCCAGTCGCTGTTATTCGAACGGGCAGCTATCTCCAAACATCCGGACGAGACTATTCGCCACGACCTGCAAGTGCTGCGGGAAGAGCAAAAACCATCGCAGGCCCTCCTGCTCAAAGACCCCTACATCCTCGATTTTCTCGGCCTGCAGGACCGCTATCTGGAAAAAGACCTTGAAGATGCAATTCTGCGGGAGCTGGAGCAATTCCTCTTGGAGCTGGGGGCAGGCTTCACCTTCGTCGCCCGCCAAAAGCGCGTACAGATCGACAACGATGATTTTTATATCGACCTGCTGCTCTACAACCGCAAACTAAAACGCTTGGTTGCCATCGAGCTCAAGGTGGGTGAATTCCGCGCGGAGTACAAGGGGCAGATGGAGCTTTACCTTCGCTGGTTGGCAAAGTACGAGCAAGAACCTGATGAGGTCCCACCACTCGGCATCATCCTGTGCACCGGCAAGAAGCAAGAGCAGATCGAGCTACTCGAGCTCGACAAGAGCGGGATTCACGTTGCCGAGTACCTTACCGTGCTACCTCCACGTGAAACGCTACAGGCAAAATTGCATGAGTCAATCGCGCGGGCGCAGGCCCGTTTATTGCAAGGTCAGGGAGAGGGGGATAGCTGAACAAACGAGCTTGTCCCTCAGATATTGAAGACAGAGAAGAGCCGGTGCTCTGGGCAACTAAGAAGGTCGTTGCCCCGGACCTCGATGGCTCTGAGCTGAAGAGGTGGAGGGCAGCCCTTCGGTGTAGATGTTGCGTTCGGAGATCCTATCCCTACCTCTCTATCTCAGAGGTATAGAGGTAAGAAGGGAATCAGCCTCGAGCTAAAGGCGGGGAGAAGAGTCGATTACAGATCAAGCTGACTCCCCGCCATCACATAGTCTATTGGAGGTTGTCGCATACTTGAGGGTGCGGGGGGAGTACGGGGTGGAATGACCGCTTACGTCTCAATTTAACTGTTAAGATTCCCCTTTAGACCGAAGTTCCCCGCCCCAACCAACATAACCCCCTAAAATCCGACACTAAATCCATATCCAAGTAGCGTTCTACTGTCTACAAAGTGACATTCA
>JBIJBT010000090.1:0-10066 GCA_044345055.1 Bdellovibrionota bacterium | reverse complement strand
TTGGGGAAAGCTATTGCAGATGGTGATGGGATTTTGCACCGCGAGCTTGAGGGGTTGTTGCAGGGGGAGGGAATTGAGAGGACGATTGATGACCACGTCTCGTATCATTCAGGTGGTATTCGTCCGACAGATATCTGGAGCTTTCTTCTCTACTCGGGTTACCTCTCTCCAAAAACCCGCCCGGTTATGCATGGCCGAGTTCTCACCGCCGAGCTTCGGCTTCCAAATGAAGAGGTAAAAAGTGCATACGAGATATTAGTCCGCGACTGGACCGAACGCCGCGTCGGCAGCGACACACGCGTTGCCGATATGCTAGATGGGTTAGTACAGGGCGATCAAGAGCGGTTCGAACGCCCCTTCCGAGAGCTTGTCACCAATACATTGAGCTTTCACGATGTAACTGCCGACAAGGCAGAATCGTTCTACCACGCATTTGTCATCGGAATGCTCGTGTATCTAAACGCGACCCACGAGGTCCGGAGTAACCGCGAAAGCGGCTACGGGCGATACGATGTAATGGTAGAGCCGCGAGATCCAACGCGATATCCCGGAGTGGTGATAGAGTTCAAGATAGTCTCAAAAGACAGCACAATCGAAGAAACTCTCGAGAGCGCCCATCGGCAGATGCAAGAGAAAAAGTACGGCGCCGAGCTGCAAGCACGGGGATGCTCGCGAGTGGTCCAGTGGGCAATTGTGTTTCGCGGGAAGGAGGTCGGGGTTGGGGTGCGAGAGGGGTGATGCGGGCTGGGGGGGCAACTGGAATCTATAGTTCCCCCACCAATTTCTTAAAATATCCCCAATTACCGGCCTGATCCGAGCGAAATGAGCTTCTGACTCGCGGGACACCGTTCCGCTGTGCAAGCCACACTCGCTGGTCGCGCATCTAACCAGGGCGAGATCGCCTCTGTGACAATTGTCGCCATTGCATCGAGCCATGCGGGATTAGCGTTTACACTCGGCACCAGCGCCAACTCCTCACCACCTTTCTCCTGAAATGCGTGGCGCGCCTCGTTGCCGATCTCATCGATCGTCTCAAGACAATCAGCTGCAAAGCCAGGACAAACAACCGCAAGCCGCTTAATCCCATGCTCAGCGCACCGCTCCACCGATTCATCGGTATAAGGAGTGAGCCACGGTTCCGGTCCAAATCGAGACTGAAAAGTTTGAACGATGCGATCAGCGGGGAAAGAGATCCGTTCCTTCAAAAGACGGGTCGTCTCGGTGCACATACAACAATAGGGGTCCCCCGAACGAACGTATCGAACCGGAACGCCGTGATAACTAACGAGCAGCATTTCTGGCTCAAAGGGAAGCGCGGCGATACCTTCAGTTACCGAGGTTGCTAATGCCGACAGATACGCTGGATGTCTGTAGTAAGGTTCAATGACCGACACTGTGGGCACCCAGCGACGTTTCAGCAGTAGCCGAAATACCTCATCGTAGGTAGACGCAGTGGTAGCAGCCGCGTACTGAGGATATAGAGGAAAAACTAACACCCGAGTGCACTCCGCACGCTCAAGCTCATCAAGTGCAGAGGCTAACGATGGATTACCGTATCGCATCCCCAGCACGACAACGGGAGCAGATTCCCCACATCGGCGAGTCAGCCTCTCTTGCAGCCCCGCTGCTTGCGCTCGCGATGTCACTAACAGCGGTGAACCCTCCGGTGTCCAGATTCGTCTATACGCCTCTGCCGAACGACGCGGCCGCGTGCGCAGAATGATTCCGTTCAGTAATAGCCACCACAAGATCCGATTCACTTCGATGACCCGTGGATCGGCTAAAAATTGCCCAAGATACCGCCTAAGCCCCGCCGTTGTCGGCTCATCGGGCGTAC
Source organism: Bdellovibrionota bacterium (assembly GCA_044345055.1). Lineage (GTDB taxonomy): Bacteria > Bdellovibrionota_C > UBA2361 > UBA2361 > OMIW01 > OMIW01. The sequence continues at coordinate 8,229 of JBIJBT010000090.1, read as the reverse complement.
CGAGCTGGGCAAGAAGAATTCCTATTTTTTCGCCGTGCGGACGACAACCAAAGTTTCCAACCATAATAAATTTCCGCTTCCGTTCTTTGCTTATTTAGTGAAACGCCTGATGCCTAAAAACTAGACGAAATACAATACGGCACCACTCGTCACACCAGCTGTGCGACACGAATTGCTTCGGCAACTCTATCCGCAACACCAATACCTCCCCGCTCTGCGCCGATGAACCGTAATCGAGGATACTCCCGCTCCATCTCGGCTATTGCGTCACAAACTCTCCAGTGGCCAATCGCATACTGCGGAATGGCAGCAGGCCAACGTGTCACCATAAGAGGATTAAGGCTTTTGAGATTCAACCGCCGCTCGATAAGTCTTGACGCCCGATCTGCTATCTTCGCATCATCCTCATCAAGTATCCCCTCACCTCCAACACCCCCAAGACACACCGTTAAAAGGTGCCCCTCCGACGAGCCATACTGCGGAAATATTGCAGAGTTAAACATCACACCGAGGAGATGCGATGGTTCGCCGCGAGGAAATAAAACTCCAAACCCCTTTTCTGGAAGTGATCCTGCCGACCACGGTGCGGCGATATGAACTACGACAAGTGGTGCTCGCTGTACAGAACCGAGCGCCGCAGCTGCAGAGGGATGACACGACTTCACCAAATGGGCCGCCGCAAAACCAGGACACGCAACAACCACACCGTTCACGAAGCATTCCTCTCCGCTGCTTGTGGAAAGCATAAAGCCGTCGCGCTGAGGTGATATCCCTTCTACCGCCGATGAAACAATTGTGTTGCCAAGTAGCTGCTTTAGTCGATCAACCAACAGCTGATTGCCGCCACGCATCGTGAGGATCGAGGGCGCTCCAAAAGCGGCTCGCTTCTCCTTTGCATACTGCATGAATGAGAGCCCTCGTCCGCCTGCATCCCACAATCCGGGAAAGAGCGAGCGTGCCGAAAGCCGCTCCACCACTCCTCCATAGATTCCCTTGAGGGTTGTATCCGCGATATGCCGCACTATACGCTCACCAAAAACTGGCGAAAGATACTGCTGAACTGACATATCTTCGGCCGTTGGCACTAATGCCCCGCGGCTAAACACCCCCTTAAGAAGAGCAACCTTCTCCGTCATCGTCGCGAGTGAGCTCGTCACAAGCGCAGCGGGCCCCCGAGGGACGGCGACCGGCTGTGTACCATTCCAAACGTATTGTCGATAGTTAGGTATAATTGGATTTAAAATCTCACCAGCGAGACCCACTCGACCGAGAAAATCAACGAGCGGTTTTTTTCCAAGTAGCACATTAGGCCCCTGCTCCACGAGATAGCCCCCTACTCGCGTTGAGCGAATAAGTCCTCCTACGACACCAGGCTCAAAGAGGCGAACCGTCCAACCGCGCGAAACAAGCTCCCAGGCACAGGAAAGCCCCGCGATTCCTCCTCCAATAACCGCAACATCACCATCCCCGAGATCAGTACTCATCGCAATCCTGGACAACCGAATTCATTCACCGCCCTCCTCTACGCTTCGCTTTCTACGCTAAAACAACAGCCGAGTCTTAATGCTATCTGGGAGTGCGTCTATCTTACTTTTCACCTCACTAGAGAGCGATTTATCGACATCCATTATGAGATAACCGACATCACCGAGGGTTGCGAGCGATTGGCGTTGAATATTTACTCCGAGCTCCGCAACAATCTCATTTATGGCGCGCAAAACACCAGGCACGTTACGATGGCAATTCAGCACTCGATGACTTCCGTGAACTACCGGCACCTCGACTGATGGGAAATTAACCGCTCCGGTCGTGCTTCCAATCTCGATGAATTTCAACAATGCAGCGCTCGTTTCAAGCCCGATATTTCGTTGCGCTTCAACCGTACTTCCCCCGATGTGCGGTGTGAGTATCACATTCGGGAGTCCACATAGCGGGGATACGAATGGCTCATCGTTCGAACTCGGCTCCTCAGGAAATACATCTATCGCCGCTCCCGCAAGATGTCCCTCACGAAGATGATGAACCAGAGCATCAACCGCAACGATCGATCCTCGGCTGAGATTTAATAGGTGCGAGCCACGACGCATCTGACGAAGCTGCTCATCACCAATCATATCTTTGGTTAGCTCGGTCTCGGGCACATGCAGCGTTACAAAATCGCTCTCCGCGAGCAGCTCGCCGAGCGTTTCAACAGAGAGCGCATTTCCAAGTGGGAGCTTCGGCACAATATCGTAAAAGAGCACCCGCATCCCCAACGCCTCTGCGAGCAATCCAATCTGCGGACCAATATGGCCATAACCGATGATGCCGAGCGTTTTTTGACGAACTTCGGTGCATCCGGTCGCCGATTTTTCCCACACTCCTCGATGAAGAAGATCGCTTTTGTGAGACGCGCGCCGAGCGAGCATAATTATTTCAGCGACCGCGAGCTCCGCGACGCTTCTTGTATTACTGAAAGGCGCGTTAAAAACAGGCACTCCTCTGAGTGCCGCTGCATCTAAATCGACCTGGTTCGTGCCGATACAGAAGCAGCCAATCGCAAGAAGAGACTTGGCATGCTGAAGCACCTCGGCCCGAACCTCTGTTTTTGAACGGATTCCGAGAACGTGCACCTCACCAATTCGCTCCGCAAGCTCATCTGGAGAGAGCGCACGGGACAACGCTTCAACGGCGTATCCCGCCGATTCAAAACGCTCAACAGCCTCTTTGCTAACCCCCTCGAGGAGGAGAATCTTAACTTTTTCAGGTGGATAGGAATATTCTTTCATGGGAATTACTATAACTTCGGACTAGTTACGATTACGGGTTGTGAGAATAGGGTCAAGATATTGTTATCATGGGGATACTTAACAGGGGGAGGGTAGCACGAGACGGGGGTTTGGGGCTAATGGCAGGGAGGCAGGGAATCGGTTAAAAAAAGTTGAAGGTAGGGCAAAAAAATTAGTGTTAGGAGTTGCGAAGCGATTAGCGGTGGGGTAATTTCGGATTGAAATAAGGATAGTGGAAGGAACAATTTTATTGCCTTCGAGAGTACAGGACGTGGAACTCGGGGGTGGGCTGGAAGAAGAGTATGTTTGGCGCTGACCGAAAGTCTGGAATTCATTATGCGGGCTTAGATAAGCTTACTATCCCTTCCGCCAATACTTTGATCGGACTTGAAAATGTATTCAGGGATTTGATAGTTCCGACCCTCTCTCAACTCGGCCTTGTTCGTTCAGATACCGTAATTGATAGGTCAGAAATCCGTAACCCGACCCTCCAAGGTAATGAGTTGAGTCTGAAAACTAATCTCTGTGTGATGGCGGATAACCCAATCCATTATGCGGCTAACAACATCGTCCAATTCTCTAGAGTACGACTCCCCGCACTCCAACCCTGACCTATCCCCCCAAAACCGCACCCTCCCGCATCCCTTCGGCATCTTACCCCGGAGGATCGTTTGCTGGGGCCGTTGCTCTTTCCCTATGATTTTGTTCACAATAGGAGAGCAACTTTCTCATTGCGCTCGCATCGTGCGGCTCGCCTCGCTTAGTCGTAGTTGTTAGTCAGCCTTGTTATACCAAAGCGGAGTGTTCGTGGATTCCCCTTCTGACCGATTCGGCGTAACTCATCAGGAGGAAGGCCTGCAGCAAATCACTAGCGTAGGCAATCCAACCGCGCAGCAGTATTCTCAGGAGCAAAACGGAGCCATCGACCAGCAGTTATCTGCTCCGACAGAATCAACCCTCTTTTCCAACTCTGTAGCCTCACTCTCCCGCTCGGAGGGTCGCTCGCCTTATGGGATTCTGAGCCGCACCTACACAACTCCTCCGAGCGAGGTTGCTCGGGTTATTGAATCGCTCTCGACCACACACACATTTGCTCCTCTCCGAACCGCAGCGCCCCCAACCCTAAGCCTTGCTCTATGGCCACTCGATGGTGCGCTCGGCGTACGACTCTTCCTTGATAGTGTCACGGCCACCCCTGATTCTGTTTCCGAGGCGATTCTAAGCACCGATCGAGCACTTGATGCGATGCTGATTCAACTCCTCACAGAACGAGGGCGGTGGCTCGAAGAGAGCAAAAGCTGGATCGTAACAAGCTCCTCTGATATGCGGATCATTCTTGGGCTTGCTGGAGAGTACGAAGGACTTGCACACGGATTATCCGAGGAACCTCTCTCCCTCGCGCGCGATTCAATCGATGCATCCCTAATCTGTCACTGGTCCGAGCTTGGGCTCGAGCTTTCGATGGAGTGGAGGCGTTCTGGAGATAGGATTCAGACTCCAACCCCAGCCGCAGCAGGCTCGGTTATCGGCTCTGATCCATATTGGGTCTTTATCGAATCTGCCCTTCTTCCCGTCTCTCCGCAAAGTGCCCCGATAATACGGCTTTTCTCTCACGGACCAACGGTGTGGCTTCCTCGATATCAGGTCGGACCGGTATTAGAGGCACTTTCTCAAAGTTCGCCTCTCATTCAAGTAAGAGGCGCTGAGCACAAACCTACCTCCCAGATCTGTCAGCCCCGTTCGGTACTCACCGTAACACTTCGCTCCACAGGCTCTGAACATTTTTTTTCGAATGATCAGTTAGAGCTATCTGCTACACTCGAATTCGACTATCCAACTCCACCATCTGAACAGAATATAGTCTTTTTACCCGATAGACCTTTTGAAGAAAAAGCGTCAGAAATTTTAATCGGAACGGGCTTTCAGCAAAAAGGAGAAGGACGGAAGTTTTCGTTGCACGGCGATGACGTCCTCGATTTTCTTCACTCGTCAGAAAAGCAGATACCTGACGACTGGGTTATTAACGGAATAAACGAAGCTCGTGCTCAGATGAGGTTCTCAGACCTCTCGATCTCGATATCTTTGACAGCATCCTCTGAGGGTAGTGCAACTGGAGCTATCGCGGAGACTACACCGAGTAACAACTGGTTCGATTGCCAGGTGAAATTACTCCAAAACAACGCCGATGTGCCGCTCAGCTCTTTATTTAAACGGCCAATGGCAGAAGATGCCCGCTGGGTGCGGCTTGATTCTGGCGCGTTTGCGCCGATTCCTACTGGCAGCCTTGCCCAACTGAAATCGGTGCTCGGGATTGTGGATCCAAACTTCAAGCTCAGTGGTGGATTAAAAACAAAGCTCAGCGCTGCTCAGGCTCTCAGTCTTAGCTCTTCGCCAGGCCCTTTTTGTTCGCTATTGCTCGATGATCGAATTGTCACGATGCGGCGCCATCTTCTCAGTGCGGAAGGTATTCCAGCTGCGACCCCTCACAAAAACTTTAAGGGAAAACTCCGCTCATATCAGGCGGAGGGTGTAGGTTGGGTTTCTTTTCTCAATGAATGCGCACTCGCTGGGATTCTCGCCGATGAGATGGGGCTCGGGAAGACCGTTCAAACTCTCGCATTTTTGCAGAATCTTCATCTCAATGCATCGCGCCCAATCGCTCCATCTCTTATCATCGCGCCAACCTCGGTGACTACGAACTGGCTCTACGAGGCCCGACGCTTTACTCCCGATCTTCGCGTCCTTATTTTACAAGGCCCTCATCGAAAGCGTTTGTTTTCGTCGATCCCTTCATATGATTTAGTCATAACCTCATACGCTCTTTTGCGGCTCGATCGTCACGAACTCTCTCACTACCAATTTTCCGCCCTTGTCCTTGATGAAGCGCAGAATATAAAAAATCATTCAGCAGCGACTACAAAAGCGGCCAAGGCTCTTAAGGCTCACTCGCGGCTTGCTCTTTCTGGAACACCAACAGAGAATCGCCCCCTTGAGCTGTGGTCGATAATGGATTTTCTCATGCCGGGCTATCTTGGGACTGCGGAGTTTTTCCGCAATAACATAGAAAAACCGATACTGGAGGAGGGACCATCCGGAAAGATCGGAGAACTTCTCCGAGCGAAAGTTCGCCCCTTTATTCTGAGAAGAACCAAGGCCGAGGTGGAAAAGGACCTACCTCCGAAGATCGAGTCGGTACTTCACGTCGAAATGACTCACTCTCAGCGAGATCTTTACACACAGATACTCGAGGAGGTCAAACCGAAGGTTTTCGATGCTATAGAGAAGCGAGGGGTTTCTGGGGCTACCGTTTCGATTCTCACGGCCCTTCTGAGGCTTAGGCAGGTGTGTAACCATCCTAACTCAATCGGCGCACTCAAATCGATCGAGGGTTTTGATTCCGGAAAATTCAACCTATTTAAAGAACTAGTTCTCGAAGCGCTCGAATCAAATAGAAAGATTCTCGTGTTTAGTCAGTTCAAAGAAATGCTCTCTATCATGCAGAGCTGGATCGATGAATTGACTATTCCGTATCTCTATCTTGATGGCTCGACCAAAGATCGACAATCACTCGTTGATACCTTCAATACCGACCCATCAATCAGACTTTTTCTGATTAGTTTAAAAGCGGGCGGAACTGGACTTAATCTAACGGCTGCCGATACTGTGATTATTTATGACCCTTGGTGGAATCCAGCGGTTGAGAGTCAGGCAGTCGACCGCGCGCATAGAATCGGTCAGGTAAAAACGGTCAACGTTTATCGGCTGGTCACTGAACACTCAGTCGAGCAGCGGATTATGGAGCTAAAACGGAAAAAAGCCCATCTTGTTGATGCTCTTGTAAATGAGAACGGCACCTCCCCTCTTACCCTCACGAGTCGTGAGCTAGAGCTCCTTTTTGAGAGCCCTTTGTACGACATTGGTGCTGATAACAAACCGGCGATCGAAGTTTCGGGAGGACCTTAGATTCTTTGCCGTTTATTGTTTATCTCGGCGACCTTAAATCTCTTCGGCTTGTACTGAACCAGTAAAGCGCAGCATTAAAGCAACCAGCTCCAGGAATGCTCCCCCCTCGACACACTTTGGACAAAATCAAAAACATCCTTTTTAGCGGGCTCCTCTGTTATTCCTACAATGTCCCACAAAATCGGCGATATATTTTGAAGTTCTCTCGTTGCAAGCTGGTCTATAAGAAGATGCGTTCCCCACCAAAGTAGTTCAGCTTCATCTTCTGGGGGCCTCGGTTGAAAATCGGCGCAACCCCGAATTCCCATGCAAGCGCTCGGACCACACCCTGCAGCTAATACTACCAAGGCACCCAGATGGACTGGGTCGACCTGATAAACGACAAGACATGCATCTCGAATGCTTGTTCCATTTCGCAATCTTTCGAGGAGGTGAGAAGCTTGTTCCTCACTACCATCAGCAACTATCATCGCCAAACCAGCCCGGCTGGAAAAGCCAGCCAACATCGCTCTTCCTGCTCCGAATTCCGGACTACCTCGGCCCACTGCGTATCCTATCGCAGCGCGATCCAGCGCTTCATCAAGAAATGTTCGCCAAATAGCCTCGAGGTGGCGATGGCCGACACGTCGACTCACGCTGTGAAGAACAAGCGCCGCGGCTATGACATCACTCGGGATACTCTCTAGTACCTCTCGAGCGGATAACCTAGCTCGCTCACCAGTGGCTCCAGCAGCAAGGATACTGTCTTGACCACAGGCCACTACAATATTCCTCAGTGGAATAATTGCGCCTTCAAGAATGGGATAAATCTTCGTCGAATCTCCGATCGTTGTTTCGCAAATACGCCGTATCGGCGAAATAACAGGCTCGCATGATTCCAAAATCTCTCGGGCCCGTATCCACGATCGTTCTGATGATGCCGGGATGCTATTATCTGACACTGATTTTCGTGACTTTACCATTTCGCCCCTGTCGAAACCCCCGATACAACCTTTCCATCATGAACAAGTACATTCGTCATGACTAGACCCTTATCAGGAGCGCCTTGAACCAAATAGGAAAAAACGACTTTTTAAAACAAACTGCTTCCATCAAATAAGGTGATCGACTAACCTACGATGAGGAGTTCATAATTCTACATTATGCTCCGAATCTGCGGGTTCTTTGGGTGGGTGCTTTTTTCCGCAATAACCCCACAGCAGTCGTTATCAGTGTCAATATCGATCTTCAGTATATCAGTTTAAGCCAAAGAAGTGGGATTTTTTCAGAGAAGAAACGTTATGTCAGACGAGAAAAAATGCCTTACCAAAGCTGATCTCACGAACGTGCTCTATGACCTCCTATGGCAGGATGAAATAGATCGACAGCGTTGCGCAGCTATTGTTGAGGATTATATAGAGCTGATTAAAGAAGGACTTGCCAAAGATGGGAAGGTAATGATCTCTGGATTTGGCTCCTATGAGGTAAACTATAAAGAACCTCGTCGGGGGAGAAATCC
>JBIJBT010000089.1:0-10079 GCA_044345055.1 Bdellovibrionota bacterium | reverse complement strand
TGGCGAGTAGGCGGGTGGGTGTGGTGGCGGGGATATGGCGGGTTCGGGGGTGGGGGAGGTAAAGCGAGGGGTTTAGGGGGGCTCTACGTCTCAGAGTCGTAGAGGGTGAAGGACTGAGGTAGGTCCTCTCGGTAGTCGTGGTGTTTTTCTTGAGAATCTCTCTGGTACGAACCAGCTTTGCGAACTGTGTAATGCCCGGAATCGCAAGAGAACGGGCTCGACCGACATCACTTATATACGTCGCTGGTCGATGCGACCGTGTCGTTTATTGAGCGTTTCTGCTATGTAAATGGAAGATTTGTATTAACGCTCTACTTTTTGAAAGAATAGCTTTGGTGGAGCCTCTAAGGCTCTGAGATAAAGAGATCTGGGGAAAATTTCCCGAAATGTTGTAGAATTAGGTTGCTTTTGGGGATGAGGATGGCATACCTCAGCGAGAAATTGTGGATCAGGAGGATTTAACGATGTCAACCAACCAACCAACCAACCAACCAACCAACCAACCAACCAACCAACCTAAGCGATCTATCACCGGTCGGGTTAGAAAGAAATTGCGTTAATCAGAACAACTTTTTTGTCGGTATTTCTCGGCAACTTCTGAAGGAAGGGCATTTTCCTAAAACAGAACAAGGCTGGATTGAAGCTCTAGGTGATTTCGCGAATCAAGTCAATTTCGAACTTTTAGCCGACATCGAAGGGGGACAAGATTTCGAGAGACAGGTCAATGATGGAGATGCGGCGTGTGTTTTCGCCGCAATTCAGTCTGTTAGTAATCGGCGCAATAGGGGCTCTTGAAGAAACGGGTACCTATGTACCTCCTGCCCCTACATCTTTGAGACGTTGAGGTTAGGGCAGTAGTAACCATCGAATACTAGGTTCAGCTCTATTCAACCACTTCTCTTGGAGGACCACCCCAAGGATGGATTTGAAAAGAGTTGGGTACTATCACTAGCGTTTTTCTAAACTTATTTGATCTGCCGCCTCACCCCCTACCTCTACACTCTAATGCTTAGAGCTAGGGGGATAGAAGTTTGGAATAAACCTTGATACCCTATCCTAAATAAAGCTTGCACACTGTCGGTCCGCTGTTTAAATACTCTGCACTGAGGGCGAGGAAATGGCTCTTTCACCTGAGAACTTAGGAAAGGCGGTAGCCTCGCTTGCTCTTCCCGTAGCGCAGCCGAAGAATGAGTTCATTCGGGACTCCGTAATTCAAAGATTCGAATTCACCTCCTTCCTCTACGTCTCAGAGACGTAGAGGAAGGGAGTACGGAGAAGGTGAACATTCGGAAAAATCAATAGCTTAAAAAGTTGCCTGGCACCTTTTTAAGCTATTTGGGCAACTTCAATATCTTGAAAGCCCGTCACCTTTTTCACCTGCCAAAACTTGTGGTAACCTCCCCTCGATTTTTTGTGAAACTTTGCGGCGGTATTTGAGATGGATGAATCGGGCGCTTTTCGAGGTCTATCGGGGGTGGCGCGCTTCTTGGAGGGGGTCGTTGGGGAGCGGTTTGGGGAGTCGTTGCCGTTGCCTTCGTGCGATTTTCGGCCGCAACCTGTGGTTGAGCGGGGAGAGTGGTGGTCTGATTGGTGTCTTGATGTAGCAAAGGTGGTGCGGTGCGATCCGCGCCCTCTTGCTGACGAGCTAGTGGCGGCGGTTGTCGGCGCTTCCGGTTTGGTCGCGGAGGGGATGAATATTCGAGCGAGCGAGGGGTATGTAACAGTATCGTGTCGTGAGCTGCCCGCGCCCTCCCGGGTGATGCTGAGTCGGAAGCGCAGAATAGTAGTAGTCGCGCCGCCGATGGAGGGGACAAGCCGTTGGCTGGCGATGCGCACGGCAGCTGCTGCTGCGGTGCAGGCACACCTTTCGGCTGTATCAGGAGAGGCGAGCGAGGTTTGGCTTGGCGATGAAGGTCGTCTCGTATGTGACCAATCCTGCACGGCTGAGCAGCTGCGAGAAATACTCGCTTGGCCTTGGCAAGGGCGAGCTCGTTCTGTTGCTAGCGTCCGCTCTTTGGTGGAGCGCGTCTGTCGTGAAGCCCGGGAATTAAAAGAGGAGGTATCGCTCTGGTGCTTGCCAGCAACTCTCTCTCATACGGTCTTTCGCCGGTGGTATCGTAGCTCGGGGATAGACTCGGGTGGCTTTAATCTTTGCTGTCCGAGCGGAGGGTGGTTTATAGACCCGCCGCATCACGATTTTGATCTGGGCATTCTTGGGAAAGACCAAGAGGAGGCGAGAGTCAATGAACGGCTGTGGGGGCTTGCGCTTCATCTTTCTGGGGGACAATCCGCGCGAGAGCTCGATCAGTATGTGGGATGGTTCGCCGAATTCGATTCGCTTCCCTGGAGTATTCGGGCCGCGGTTGAGCGGCTCGGTCGATCGGGTCAGCAGGTGAAAGATTCGGAGTGGTACCCCGTAATTAACCAGAAAAGTCGAGCGGCACTTCTATCAGCTGCTTTTCGCCGAGATGCGGTTCTGTTTGGCGCGGTTCCTCTCTTTGTTGAGGCACTTCGGGATGTAGCCCGAGATGCACATCGGATTGCTTCATTCCCGCCGAGGGGAAACCAATTTGTTGCTGAAGAGGCGGCTATCAGGGGGCTCGTGATGTCGGTATGTTCTGGTCTTAATCAGATTTTTGGATAATGAGTTAGGCCGTCGGACTTAAGTCTTCCAAGCTCTATGAGGGCTGTGGGGTTTTATCTCAATTTTTGACAATTACGATAGTTACTTTTTGTTTATATGATAGCGATTCCTGGTCAACGAGTTCAGTCAGCAGGAGCAGCCTCTGGCTCAAAAGCTTCACAACATTTGTCGTGGGAGCTGCGTTTGTCGCGAGCCAGCTTTTTCGTCGTTTCCTGTTTGGTGGGGGTGATAATCGTTTCGTCGTACTACCTTGGATTCGTGTCGGGGAAGGCTATTGGTGTCGAGGCGGCGCTTTCGGGTACTGCGGCAACTCTTCCAAAATTGCCGATAGCCCCGCCTCTAGAGCTTCCTGCTGAGGAGGTTAAGAGCGTATCTGAGGCTTCAAGGAGTCTAGATTCGGTCAAGCCACCGTCACCACAGCCGAGTGTCCCGTTGAAAAAGGACGAGGATGGTTTGCAGCCGATACCAAAGCTTAATCTTGAGCTGCCGGAAGCTGCGCAGTCGGCGGAAAAGGTGGTTGCTAAAAAGGGCGAAGCTCGAGTGAAAGAAAAAGGGGAGCCTGCTTCGGCTCAGCCGATTGATCCACTGGAAAAGGTGTTAAATGATCGCGCGACAAGCTTAAAGCTCACTCCAACTGCGATAGCTGAAGTGCGAGAAGGGGAGGGTGATACCAAGCCGGGGTCGAAATTCCTCAAAGAGGGCACAGTACCTCGGGGGTGGTATGTTCAGGCTGCAGCGGTCACCACTGAAGGCGAGGCTAATTCGGCGGCGGAGAAGCTAGTGAGTTCTGGCTTTCCGGTAGTGATAGAGGATGTTAAAATGGGGAAAAAACAGTATTATCGAATCTTGGTGGGTCCAGAGTCAGAACGTGAGCCTGCGCTCCGCATGGTTGAGCAGGTGAAACGTGAGCGGTTGCTGAAAGGGGATCCATTTTTGAGAAGGTCAAAATAGCGCGCGCTTGTGAGGCATGAGACCGCCGGTTGCCTCACGGATTCTTTTTGTCGTTCTCGGTCAACCACCTTTTTCCTCAAGCCGCCATGCTACCCGACGGAACTGCCGCAACGTCTGATACGAGCGAACTAACTATCACCTCGGCTGGTGTTAGCAACAAAGGTATCAAGAGAGAGGTTAATGAGGATGCTTTCTCTATTCTTGAGAAGGCGGGCTATCAGGTTTTTCTCGTTGCAGATGGTTTGGGTGGCCCAAAGCGTGGTGCTGTTGCGTCGAATCTTGCTCTCTCATCGGTGCGTATCGCCCTCAAAGAATTTTCAACATTTGATAATCCCTCGATTCTCGGTGATGCGGTAGTTCGGGCGAATAAGGATGTTTTTGAAAAAGCTTCAGCTAGTAAAACCCTTCACGGGATGGGAACCACCCTTACGGGTCTTGTAATTGCCAATAATCATATTTTTACCGCACACGTCGGAAACTCTCGAATCTATAAGATTTCGCACGGTAAAATTGCTCAGTTAACTGATGATCATACAGTTGTTGAAGAGCTGCGGCGGGAGGGGATTGAACCATCGCCCGATCTTGATCTCAGACCAAAATCTCATTTGCTTACCCGTTCTCTTGGGGTAAAGCCAACGCTAGATGTTGAAGTGATTAGTCACCCAGCTGTTGTGCAGGCAGGTGATATTTTTCTGCTTTGCACTGATGGTCTTCACGACCTGGTTAGTAACGAAGAGATGGCTGCACTCGTTATGGCGCACCCAATCAAGGATGCTGCGCACCTTTTGATTAATTTGGCCAATGAGCGGGGAGGTCACGATAACATTACCGCTGTGTTGATGCAGGTCGGCAAGCGGGAAATTCGATCCGGTGGGCAGGTTGCCGTTGCGCCAAATGGCTCTTCACTTACCGAGGAAGCTCCGTCAGCGCGCACGGCTCGGCGATCGGCCCCTCTTAAGGGCCGAATCCGGGCGGAACGAGGGGCCGACAGAGTTTCGCGGCCGGTAAGAGTTGCAGTTCCTGGTCGCGAGCTTCTCGATCTACGGGAGCGAGATGACGAGGGAGAAGTGGTCTCGGTTCGGACGGCGAAAGCTGGGAGGAAGCGTTTAAAACCACCAGCGCCGGCGGCCTCCTCTTCGGGTGGGCGAGGAGCTCAGAGATTGCCGCCGTCAGCAGCGCTGGGAAGCGCCCCATTGTCGAGACGGCTGCCTCCTCTTACTCAGCGAATAGAGGAGCGAAAACAAGAGAAAGAGGTGGGATCTGGTGCCGCCGCAGGAGGCCTCCTCCGCGCGAAGCTCGGCTCGAACCGCGGCGAGGATGCAGCGGAAAGTTCCAGTGCTGCGGGATCGGGTGGACCAGTCGCTATTGAGCTCACTCCGCAGGCAACCCCAGGGAGTAAGCCGTCTGCAAGTAAGGCGACATCAATCTCAACTCCGAAACCTCAGCTGCTCGCTTCTGCCCCAGCCTCGCGTGTGGCTATACGAACTCAGGATATTCTGGGAATAGGGCTTGGCCTTGCCCTTGTGGGAGGATTTGTAATCACAAGAATGATTTCAACGACATCTACGAAGGGTGGTATTCGTAAGGAAGTAGCGAAAATACCGGCTAAGGATGATCGAGCTGCAGACCGGTATTCAGTTAAAGAGAACGAGGATCGGGAGCTCGATGCGGATAGAGAAAACTTGATTGATCCGGTTGGTCCAGAAGCCTCTGGCGTAGAGCAGGATCCAAGCGCTGATCCGAGCGATGTTTCAGAAACAAATGCGAGTATCCGACCTCCCCGTCGTCGCGATGAGCCAGATGCATTACGTGAAGTGAGAGAGGATAGCGTTTCTCGTATAAAGGACACGATGCTGCGCTCGATGGTGTTAGATGTTATTGAGGCGATTCAACATGCAGTCCGGGATGTAGAGGAAAAGCTAGACTATCTTGAGGATGATGATCGCGAGCGGGGAGAGCGGCTGAAGCGGATGATCGATATCTCAAAAGAAGCCTCATCCATGCGAACACCGACAGCTGTAGCGGGTAGCAAGAAGGGAACTTCGGGTGAACAGGCACTAAAAAAATCAACTTCCCAAGGAGACTCGACGAGCAAGCAACCAGAGTCATTAGAAGAAAAAAAACGAAGACTAATCCAAAATCTACCCGATGCCGATCCTTTTGCAGGGGAGTAGGAGGTGGGATAGAGATGCTGCTAGATTATCGATCTCGCGGCTGATTGCTCCATGCGTTAAATTGTTGGAATGAGTGTGGGGTTTTAGGTCTTAAGTGGGGCACGCCTTTTTTTGGTTCCTCCGTCAGCAGTTTTATGACTGTTTTTTCTGGTCTGCTCGTTGAACAGTTATCTGAATCATTTTTTCTTTTGAATCCTCAAAAATCGGCCCAAATCTGCTAGCGATGCGCCCCTAACTCAATCCGACTGCCCGATTCATACCGAAGAAGACCACGGGAGAAGATCCGGGAGGCAATGACTAGGTAGCCGATAGCTGCTACTACTACAAGAAGAGCTCCTACTGGATCGAGGGTTCTTATTACCTGAACAGGAAGGGTCGCCACAAATCCAGCAGGAATTATGGTGAACATGATGAAACGAACCATCCCCGTAAAGAGCGAGCCTGGTTGTGACTGAAGGATGAGTAATATTTCGGAGGCGAGATCGCTTACTTCCCGCAATCCACCTATCCAGAACGCTATCGAATGAAATAGTACGCCTGAAGAAAACATTATTATTGCCCCTGTGATCGAAAAGAGGGTGCATAGGACGATATCGGTGGGCGAATTAATGGCGAACGAAAAGAGAATAATGCCCGATATAATATCCCCAAGACCGGTGATATCGCACCTCGAGGATGAAGCAGAAAACATCACATTCCTCGGAGCCATCAGAAACGTATCAAGGCCCCCCTGAAGGATCTCTTCAGATAGTGTTCTTGAGCCATTAAAAAAGAGAGCACACAAGCCAAAGCTGCAGGCCGAAATCCCAAAAAGGAGCTGCATATCCCGAAACTCCCACCCGCCGATCGATGGCACCTTTTGATAAATGATCCACCACGTTACAAAATAAAGTAGGTTATTTATCACCATCATTAAAACGGAGAACAAAAAAGCGAGCCTGCGCGATGCAGCTGAGCGAAAGCTGGTCATTAGGAGTGTGGCGTACCATGCGACGATGTTTTTCATCCGCCTTCTCCGATAATGTCGCTTTTAATTTTTCGCTGTAGCAGCTCGATAAGAACAACCCCTACAACGCTCCACTCAGAGAGAGTGAGCGCTGAATGAATACACGCTAGCGTCACACCATCGAGCGCAATTCGCGCGACCCCGAAAAGAATGTGGTAAAAGGGTGTCCACGAAGCGATCTCTTGTAGCCACGGTGGATATAAGACAAGAGGCACCATCATTCCGCCGAACAACCAAACACCTTTGTCCCAAACCATCGAGAGAGCTCTCGTATCTCGGAGGAACACACTACACAACCCAATAACGGTATAAGTGATCGTCATCACCGATGCAGAGAGCAAAACGAGAAGACATCCTATTCCCATGGCAAGCGGCGAGCGGAGCCCAGCCGTTACCTCTCCAGCAAAGATGAGGGTTCCTATTCCGCCGATCGCAGCAAAGGCGGGGAAGCGCCCAAAAAGAAACCCTAGCGATTCTGCAACCCGCATCGCGCCGTAATTAAGGGGCTTCTGCATCAAAACAGCAAAGGTCCCATCGTTAAGATCGCGTTCAATATCACGATATACCCGTGGCGTTGCCATAACGACTAGTTCAGTCATCAGCAGGTACCAGAGCAGCTGTGGCATTGATAAACCTCCTGGCGATACAATTTGCCAAAGGCGGGAAAACACAAAGAGAAGGAGTAATAAAAAGCTGCTCCGCATCACGATTGACACAAAGAGCCGAATCTCGGTGCGAAACCCAAGTAGAAAAAGTGAAAGATATACTGAAGCTCTCATGCTGAATCTGATTAACGGTGTTAATTGTTGGTTTTAAATGGTGGTAGCTTCAGACGTTTCTTGCCCCGCATTTTTGCCGACCTCTCCGTACATTAATCGGATCACCTCCTCGAGCGGCGCCTCAGAGCTTGCGATATCGATAACCTCTGGTCGTGCTGCAATCTCTGCAAGCACACGTGGTACCGGCATAATCTCGCCATCTACTAAGAGGGTAACTGAATAAGGAGCTGTTTCAGTCGGCGTAACTCCTGGCATTGAGATCCCAAACGATTCGGTTGAGGTGTGAACCCGTACAATCCGCTCTCGCCCATATCTCCCTTTAAGCTCGGTCACCGTTCCATCAAAGATAGCAGCGCCCTCGTTAATTACGATCGCACGCGGGCACACCCGCTCAATATCTCCCATGTCGTGCGTCGTAAAAAGTAGAGTTATATTTTCTCGTTCTGACAGCTCGATAAGCATCTCGCGGATAATCCCCTTCGCTGTCACATCGAGTCCGATCGTCGGCTCATCAAGAAAAAGCACCTCTGGCTTGTGCAGGATGCTCGCAACGATCTCGCACCGCATTCGCTCCCCAAGAGACAGTGTCCGAACTGGGCGATCCATAAGCGATTCAATATGGAAAGCCCGAATCAGTGCGCGCAGCCGCTCCTCGTAAACTTGCCTCTCCATCGCGTAAACCTTCGCAAAGAGCCGGAAGGTGTCGATAGCGGGTAAGTGGTACCAAAGCTGCGTCCGATTTCCAAAAACACTCCCAACGCGGTAGCTAAGCTTCCCACGATCTTCGATCGGCCGCTGTCCTAAAACCGAGACCTCTCCCGCCGACTGACGCAGAATACCCGCTAGAATCTTTATAGTAGTCGATTTACCTGCACCGTTAGGCCCCAAAAAAGCTACCCGCTCACCCCGCTCAATCGAGAATGAAAGCCCCCGTATAGCATGGGCAAGTTCATAGGAGGGGGAGAGAAACTGTGAGACAGCTCCCAAGATGCCATGGCGAGGGTGGGAGGCGCGGCGGAAATGTTTAGTAAGGTTTGAGACGGTGATAGCTGACATACTGGATGTAATTGAAGTTTAATTAGGTAAAGTACTTTCGGTTGGGTCGCTTAGCAAGAAGGAATGGATATTTTCGGCACTTTTTTAGAATAAACTTGGTTGGCAGACTCTTTAGCTCAGAGGCAAAGAGGTCTTAAGTAATAGCAGGAAATAAGTTCCGTCCCCATCGGCTCGCTCAGAAGGCGTGTATTCCCTTTCCTGTCGAGTTCTTTTGATGGTAAGAAAAGTGCAGCTTTCGTGATTCCTACCCCGCTTCATAAGCCGTTCGATGTCGTAAGGGGAGTGGTGCGCGTTAGCTTGGTTTGAAAGATGAATCGGGGGTAGTGGAGCCCTTTGTAGAGGGCGGGTTATTTCGCCTGATCTGATCGCAGGAGGTTATTGATCTAGTAATAATCCAATCTAGATATTTATCGTTGAATAGATCAACATTTGATTAAATCATTAATTTACGCAAACGCTACGAGGACCTGAATTATGTTGGATCATAAGCAGAATAAATCAAGCTATATCGTAGAAGCTCAAGAGACGCTTGAAGTTTACCTGCAACGCACTTACGGGGAGCTCAAAAATAACTATCGCGCCCAAGATGTCCGGTTCGCTCAAAGCTGTACTGCTATCGCGTTGGATATTTCAGGGATGTTGTTACAGGCAGGCGATTCGCCGACTATAAGAGTGATAAAAGGTAAAGTGGTTGATGAAAGAGGGTGCTCTCAAAGAGAACCTCTCCAGCCGCGACGATACGATGGGGCGGTTGAGTTTGGTGCACACGTGATTTGCCTGTCCGACGGTCTAGTCTACGATCCGATGGTCGGTCCATCGCCGCTTCCGATTAAAGAGTACTTAATGAGCGCATTCCTAAATAAGGAGGTAGAACTGGACCTGTCTTATTTTTCTACCGAAACCATAAAGCTGCCGAAATTATAGGATGTCGACGGCTGGAGCGGGAAATAACGATTCTTCCTCCGAAAGCTTGAAAAAAGCCCATTTTTCCGAGAGGTCTCCGATACTAAATTCTATAGAGAACTAGTAATTTGGAGTATTCACGGAAACTTCGCTGACGCAAGCATCCAACTTAGAGGTGTAGAGGTCTAAGTCGGTTCCGCTGACGATCGGCGAGAATGGGTTATAAACTATCCTACTCAAGCTCTTTACATCAGAGACGTGAATCTGGCCTTACCACACTTTTCGCCAAATTTCCCGCCGCCAACCAAAGATTTCACGCAACATCCTGCTCCTCCGAACGATAAGAAAGAGTCACCGTAATCTGCTAACCCCACCGGTGACGAAATCGTTCAGTAGGAGTACAATGAAGCGAAAGAATCACCACACCAATTCAACCAAACCCGTAAACCAGAACGACCGCACTGCCATGGGCCGACAGCTTGTTTCTCTTGACTGGGCGATGAAGAAGATTCTCCGGAATAAGGCGAACTTCTGCGTGCTCGAGGGATTTTTGAGCGAGCTGCTCG
>JBIJBT010000088.1:0-10094 GCA_044345055.1 Bdellovibrionota bacterium | reverse complement strand
ATAAAAACAAGACCCAGGATCATCGGAACGAAAAGGCCCTTGGCCGCACTCGGATTTCGACCTATCGCCTCCACGCTTGAGGAAACTGCTTTGCCCTGCGCGGTTGTTCCGCCAAAAGCAGCAATTCCAAGCACGAGGCCTGCAGCCAAACCGATTAATGAATTCCCTGACGAACCCTCAAACGACTGAGCCTGCGCCATGGTCGGCACTAATGCGAGGGCTACTGCAACCATCATACCTTGTATACGAGCACTCATCTCTTTTCTCCGTTTATTCTGAGTGTTAATCCTAAACAACGACGGCTTTTCTCGCACACGAAACCCGCTCCCGAGACTAAGAGCCCCCGCTACTAAACAAATCTTCCCCGCGCTGATGCGCCCACCGCGGCATGGTATCCTACTTTGCGATGAATAGTCCAAAAACTCCGCAAAAATACTAGTGCGCTCCCTCATCTCCGTGATCGTGCTCCGTTGCAAATAGGAGATACAACATCGTCAAAATCGTGAAGATGAAGGCTTGCATGAAACAAACAAATGAACCCAACAGAAAAACCGGAGTGGCAAATACCTTAAACAGCCCTGTGAGGCTGTGAAGCACCATGTGATCTGCTGTTATGTTCCAGAAAAGGCGCAGATTCAGAGTAAGAATACGAAGAGTTATACTAACTATTTCGACCGGTAATATGAACCACGCCAACCACCACACCGGCCCAGCAAAGTGCTTCAGATATGAAATGAGACCCTGCTCTCGTATGCCGCAGTAATTAAAGTAAAGGAACACGGCGAGGGAGATTCCTACATTAACCCATACGGTAGTTGTAACCGCCGGCATTGCAGGGATAAGTCCAAGAAGATTCGAGAGGAAAATAAAGAGAAACACCGCACCGGTAAAGGGAATAAACTTTCTCCCGTGCTTACCGAGAACCGAATCACTTAAACTTACCAGCCCCTCAACAACAAGATCTAAAACTCCGACAAGACTCACCTTCGAGGAGGGCACCACAAAATGCTCTTGTCGTTCGGGCGTTTTGAGCTGCCCCTTAACGAGAGAGCCTAAAAAAAGTAAGCCTCCGCCGATCGCGCCGCCAGTAACGAACTTTTGAATGTTCGGATCGCTAATAAAAGGAGAGAGAATCGTAGAATCTGCCATGGGGCTCCGCACCTACTGGAATTTTGCGCCCCCTTTTTACGGCAGTTAGCCAAAAAAATCAAACGGAAGGGAAGCGGGTAAGGGTTAGTGCACCTTGAGTAAAAACCTCTTTAAAAAATTCGTAATTCAAAAATAGAAAAATTAGCTTTTTAAAAAAAAGTATTTTCTGCTTCAAATAACTTATAATAACCCGGTTATCTAACTCCGAAACTCATCGAAAAATCGAGCTATATTTTTTTTTCAATAAATTTCATTTTCTTTTCTTGTAAAGGTTATTTTTCCTACTATAACGTTCTGGTCCACCACCTGTGATGCAGGTTAGGTATTTTTCGATGCATTTATTTTTAAGTTTTTTGTATTTTATTTTTTGACGTTCAGTTTAATTTTGTTTTCTCTGTTTTTTTATTCGATTTTTCATCGGAACGATTAATTAAAACAGCGTATCTGTTTCTGCTCCGCCAGATTGAAACTTAGGTTAGAAATTTACCCATGCTTACCCCCCTTGCTGACGTCGAACAATCAACCCCCTCAATCTCCGCCCAGGATGCGTGGCATTTGTGCTTGTTGCGGTTGAGTCAGGAAATAGATCCGCAGATTTTCTCCGCTTACTTCGAACCGCTCGAATTAATTGAGGGGAACGACGACTGCTTTTCAATCGGAGCCCCTAATCGTTTTATATGCTCTCAGCTGGATCGCCATTTTCGGGACAAATTAACGGGCGTACTGGGATCGATTCTTGGTTCTGATTCCGTTAACGTAAACTTCTCTGTCTCCGAGCAGTCGCAGCAGCCTCAAGCTCGACTTCAAAACACCGGTTCTCAATCTCGGCAAGGCTCATCATCGCAATCAATCTCCTCTAACCAGCAATCTTCTTCCCTCCGCTCGGCAGCAGTGGCCCGAGCTGAGACAAATCCCGCTACAAGCCAATCTCCTATCGCTCAACGCGATCAGATAATCGATAGCGGAGATTCACTCTCAGGTTTTGGTCGCTCATCAGCGATTAACCCAAAATATTCATTTGATAATTTTGTTGTTGGTAGCTCCAATCAATTCTGCCATGCCGCAGCATTGCGGGTCGCTGAAAGTCCGGGCAACAGCTACAACCCGCTATTTATATATGGCGGCGTCGGTCTCGGAAAAACTCATCTATTGCACAGTATCGGCAACGAAGTTCTTCGCCGAAATCCTAAAGCAACGATCCTATATCTCTCGTCCGAGGCTTTTACCAACGAGCTTATTCTTGCCCTTCGCCAAGCGAAAATGGATGAGTTTAAAAAAAGGATGCGAAATATTGAGGTTCTTCTTATAGACGATATTCAGTTCATCTCAGGAAAAGAGCGAACCCAGGAGGAGTTTTTTCACACCTTTAATGCTCTCTACAGCGCGAAGCGTCAGATAGTTATTACATCAGACAAAATCCCATCCGAGATTCCTGGGATTGAAGAGAGGTTACAGACTCGGTTTTCGTGGGGATTGATGGCGGACCTTCAGGCTCCAGATTTCGAGACCAGAGTCGCTATTTTAAATCGAAAAGCTGCCGTCGATCAGGTCGCGCTCCCGGAGGAGGTCGCTCACCTCGTCGCAGAGCGGGTCTCATCAAATGTGCGCGAATTAGAGGGAGCGCTTACCCGGCTTCACGCCCTTAGTAGTCTCCAAAATGTCCCGATAACGCTCAAATCTGCCTCAGCAACCCTTGAGCCTCTTCTTCAGCCAAAAACGATCAATGTTTCTATCGACGATATTAAAAAAGCGGTAGCGACCCATTTTAACCTCAAGGTCGCCGACATGACCTCGAAAAGAAGAACAAAAAATCTCTCATTTCCTCGACACATAGCGATGTATCTGTGCCGCAAACACACCACCTGCTCGTATCCCGAGATCGGAGGTCAGTTTGGTGGGCGAGATCATTCAAGTGTCATTCATGCGGCGAGTGTGGTCTCCGGCAAGGTGGCTTCAGATGCCAAAGTAAAAGAGATGATCGAGGGGATAGAGCGAAATCTACTTACTCCTTGATGGAGCCTTATTTATCGATGGGGGCTGTTAAAAGATAGCTCAAAACCGATAAAGGGCTCTGGTAAGGACAATGAAAACGGTTTTACCGATAGCGCTACTATAAAAGTAATATCTTTTTTAATAAGTTACGCTATTTTTACCGGGTTTTAACATACTTTTCCACACGATTTATGGGTTGTTAATAACGAACCTAAGCCACTGATCTTGCCTATTTTTTTCCGGTAAAACCTGTGGAAAACCTATGGATAACCACAATAATTCCAAAATGCTTCTGGGGAAAACTTTTTCCGGCGGTACAAACCAATTTATTCTCCGTGGTGAATTAACAGGTTTTCAACAGAAAAATTTTATTATTATCAAATGTTTATTTCATTTTTCCCCAGCTTTATCTCGGGCTATTACTACTACTAATTTTTATATTTAATATCTTAGTTAATTAGAGGATTTCTCATGCTTCATTTTTTAAGCTCCAAAACAGAATTACATAGAATCGCAGCTCTTGTTCAGAACATCGTTAGTAAAAAAAGCTCTCTTCCGATCATGACCAACTTCTTGCTGTCAGCAAGAGACGGTGTGTTAAAAATATACGCCTCGGATCTTGAGGTAACTGCGCTGGCAACCTTGCCGTGTCGCGTTTTGAAAGAGGGAAGTATCTGCCTTAAAGCAGCTATGTTTAGCGAGCTCGTTAAAGAACTTCCGGAGGGTGCCGTTGAGTTCGAGGTAACTCAGAATCAGCGGGTATCGGTCACCGCCGGTGCTGCTCGGTTAACGTTGGTCGGGGTGAATGGAGATGAATTCCCCGGTTTGCGCGGAATTGGTCTTCCGCTTCGGGGTCGTATTGTTGCTCATCATCTATCCGAGATGATCTCAAAAACGATCTATGCCGTTTCAAATGATGAAGCCCGTTACCACCTCAATGGGATATGCTTTGAGATATCGCAAGGGAGTGGGCACACAACTGAACTGCGCGCCATCGCGCTCGATGGGCATCGATTAGCTGTTGTAAGCCGACCGTGTCTGCCCCCCTCTGTGAGCGAACAGGTGATTGTTCCGAGAAAAGGGCTTGCCGAGCTGAGACGAATTCTTGATGAGGAACCGATTTCAGAGGTTGAATTTGATATCGTCGAGGGAGTTTTTGCGGTTCGTGCAAAGCATGTAGAGCTATCGATGAGACTTATCGATGGTGAGTTTCCTCCATATCAACGTCTTTTTTCGCCAACTCCGTGCCCGCTCATACGGGTGGATGGTCGCGAGCTGGTCCGTGCTCTTAGGCGTGTTTCGCTCCTTGCAGCTGACAGCTGGAAGTGTGTGAGGTTTGATCTTTTCAATGACCGTCTTCGATTGTCGACCTCAAGTAACGACCTTGGTGATGCATCCGAAGAGCTGGGGGTTGAATATGGCGGGAAGCCCTTTAGTGTGGGATACAATGTCAGATATATGATTGAGCTTATTGGAGCTATCGGTGAGGACCAAGATTTTCACCTTGAACTGTATGGTGGGACTTTCCCCGGAAAATTCTCGGGAGCAACCGACCCTGGCTCTTTCGCAATTCTCATGCCGATGCGTTTGAACAAGGAAGAAGAAGAGCGGGGAGAGCAGGGAGAGGACGAGAGTTCAGAATTGTGATTTGCTGAGCGGTCTTAATATCGGCGAAGCGATGCCCTGAATTATTGGTGAGCGGATTATTGGTGAGCGATAGTGCAGATAGAAAAAATTCGGGTTCATGGATTTAGAAATCTTGCGAGCACGGAGCTCACCTTTTCGCCGGGCCTAAATCTCATCACGGGGCAAAACGGTCAGGGCAAAACCAATCTGCTTGAAGCGGTGGTGTTTCTCGGCTCTACAAAATCGTTCCGCACCTCCCGATCTCGGGAGGCAATAGCCTGGGGAGGGGGTTCCTTTGCGGTATCTGGAGATATCAGCGACAAGGCAGGCTCTTTAAACTTAAAGCTGGTGGTCGGTGCGAAAGGAAAAGAGGCGAGCGTCCACGGTAAGCGGGTTGAATCAGCTCAGGATTATCTGGGAAGACTCATAACGGTAACCTTCTCACCCCAGGACCTTGAGCTGGTTCGGGGAGGGCCAGCTGAGCGAAGGGCGCTGATTGACCGCCACAGCGTCGATATTTCTCCCCCCCTAATGGTGTCACTCATTAACTATTCGCGAGCCCTGAGGGCCAAGGCGGCGCTTATTAAGCAGGGGGAGGTGCGGTACCGCGCGATCGAGCCCTGGAATCAGATTCTCGCCCGCGAGATGTTGGTTATAACCGCTGCTCGAGATCGTTTTGTTCGAGAGCTCGCACCCCGAGCTGCGCTCTGCTACGAGCAGTTTTCGAGTACGCAAGGGGAGCGATTTGGTTGTAGCTATCGCTCCTCCGTAGTTGGTTACTCATCCGAGGAGGAGCTTCTCCGAGCGCTGGAGCGAGATTTTTCCTCTGAAATTTCCTCACGCTCTCTTCGCCTCGGTATCCACAGGGACGATCTGAATCTATCCCTGAACGGTAAGGGGGCTCGGCAATTTGCTAGCCAGGGCCAGGCGCGCAGCATGGTTCTTGCCCTCAAGCTCGCCATTCTCGAGATGCTTGAGGCAGCTCGCCACGAAAGCCCAGTGGTCCTTCTCGATGACGTGGATGCTGAACTTGACTCTCATCGGGCGGATCATTTTTTTCGATTGATGATGGATCAGGGAAGACAGGTGCTCGTGACATCCACGGATGCTTATCACGGCGTTTTAAAGAGTGACTCCGCGGTTACGGTATTCGAGGTTGTCTCGGGAATTGTGCGAGGATCGGCTCTTTGATGAAGCCGCTATTCGATAATCTTGACGATTATCGGTGGGGGGGATACGCTACAAGCTTCTATATTTTCGCAGTTTTTGGGAGAATTATCTGTGCTGTTTTCCCTTTAAAATTCCTCCTCCCTCCGTTTTTTCGGCAACTGAGTGCCCTTTCCTCGGTTATGTCCTTCACGTGTGAATCAATTCGGTGTGTATGTCCTCTCAAGAAATCCTCCCCGTTTACGATTCAAGTCAGATAAAAATCCTCGAAGGGCTTGAGGCAGTTCGGATGCGTCCGAGCATGTATATCGGTGACACATTTGATCGAGGATACCACCACCTCGTTTATGAAATTCTCGACAACTCAGTCGATGAAGCGCTCGCTGGTTATTGCACCCGTATCGTTCTTACCCTCTGCTCCGATGGTTCGGTGATGGTCGAGGACAACGGTCGAGGTATTCCGACTGATATTCACGCGACCGAGGGGGTCAGCGGTGTTGAGGTTGTATTGACGAAACTCCATGCCGGCGGAAAGTTCGAGAAGTCGGCGTACAAAGTTTCAGGCGGGCTGCACGGTGTTGGAGTATCTGTTGTTAACGCTCTCTCAGAATGGTTGAAGGTCGAGGTCTGTCAGTACGGAAAGCGTCATTTCATGGAGTTCCGTCGAGGCGAACCGGTTGGATCACTTGAGGTTATTGGCGAAGCTTCACAAACGGGAACGACCGTAACCTTTTATCCTGACCACACAATCTTCAAAGAGACGAGCTCCTATAGCCTAGACACAATAGTTCATCGATGCAGAGAGCTCGCATTTTTAAATGCAGGTCTTCGAATCATAGTTGTAGATGAGCGGATCGGAAAAACGCAGGAGTTTTTCTACGAGGGAGGAATTAAAAGTTTTGTCGAGCACATAAATCGAGCAAAAAGCCCACTCCATGAATCTCCTATCTATGTAAAAGGTGAGCGGGATAGTCTAGCGGTTGAGGTCGCTGTTCAGTACAACAAAGAGTATCAGGAAAATCTCTACACTTACGCAAACAACATCAACACGATAGAGGGCGGAACCCACCTTGCTGGTTTTAAAGCAGCGCTGACTCGATCGATCAACTCCTATGCAACCAAGAATAATCTTCTAAAAAATGCGAAAGAGGGCATCCAGGGAGACGACACCCGTGAGGGTTTAACGGGGGTTATCAGTGTAAAGATTCCAGAGCCTCAATTTGAGGGGCAAACAAAGACAAAGCTAGGCAATAGTGAGGTAAAGGGAATCGTTGAAACTTTAGTAGGCGAGGGTCTATCCCGTTTTCTAGAGGAAAACCCATCAGTCGCTAGGGCGATCGTTGAGAAGTGTCTTGAAGCATCGCGAGCGCGTGAGGCGGCCCGTAAAGCGCGCGAGTTGGTTCGTCGGAAAGGAGCTCTTGAATCGTTCTCTCTACCGGGGAAGCTCGCTGATTGCCAAAATGAAAATCCCGCAGATTGCGAGCTATTTATCGTCGAGGGTGATTCGGCGGGTGGCTCAGCAAAGCAGGGAAGGGACAGAAAAAATCAGGCGATACTTCCGCTTCGTGGTAAAATCTTGAACGTAGAGAAGGCTCGGTTCGATAAGATGCTTTCCTTTGAGGAGATACGTACCCTTATTACCGCTCTTGGGACCGGAATCGGAAAGGATGATTTCGATATCGAAAAGCTTCGCTACCACAAGGTCGTCATCATGACCGATGCCGATGTTGATGGAAGCCATATTCGTACATTGCTTCTTACCTTCTTCTATCGGCAGATGTATGAGCTCGTCAGCAGAGGGTATCTATACATAGCGCAACCACCACTATTTAGGGTGAAGCGAGGTAAGCTTGATAGATATCTCAAGGACGATCAGGAATTTGGAGATATGGTTATTTCGGGTGGGGTCGCCGACGTTACGCTGCGATCTTTAACCGATGGAATAGTGAGCTCCGGTGAGCCGTTGCGTGAGGGGGTAGTAAATCTTAATCGAGTTCCCCACCTTCTCCATGAATTTGCGAACGATCGGCTCGACCCACGAATAATTCTTGCGGTTGCAAAGTGGGTGAAGGGAAAATCAGCCGAAACGATCGAAACGCCGGAAGCTCTCGAATCACTCAAAGAGACCCTTTTGGCAGAGCTCGCTGCAATCTCCACCACCGAACAGGAGATTTTGACGGTTTCGGTAGGCACAGAGCTCCGGCTTGAAGTTACAACGAGGCGAAAGGGTATTGCCCGTACAACTACAGTCGGCAGAACGCTCTTCCATCGTTCTGATTTTAAACAGTTGGTCGGACTGCTAGAACAGGCAGACAAATTCGGGGTTGGTCCATATCAGCTTGTTGATGAGGCTGGCAAAACGGTTGCTTCATTCGCTCAGATCGAAAATATCGTCGGAATTATCGATGAACGTGGCCGAAAAGGGCTATCGATAACGCGGTACAAAGGTCTTGGCGAGATGAACCCAGAACAGCTATGGGAGACAACGATGGACCCATCTAATCGCCGAATGGTTCAGGTGCGGGTCGAAGATGCTGTAGAGGCAGATGGGGTGTTTACGGTGCTTATGGGAGACCAGGTCGAGCCTCGCCGGCGGTTTATTGAGGATAATGCGTTAAAGACCCGGAATCTTGATATTTGAGCTGGGTCGGATTAGCGGTGTTTTATGGTTTGGTTCCGGGTTGAAGGAGGGGTTGCCTGTAGAGTTACAGGCAGATTTACCTCTGAGCAACTTCCATCCCGGACAAGCGCGGTTTGTGTCCTTCATTTCTCTCACGTCTCTCACGTGCCGCAATGAGAAGTTCCTGAATCGGGTCGCTATGCTTTAAACCGTGGTCGTGGGGGGTGAGAACGAATACCCACTGAGTTGCTTCACCATAAATGAGAAGCCCGTTCCTTCGTCCATTCCAGAGAGCAAACGGAGCATTTTTATCAAACGATGGAATTGCAACTGCGGCATCGAAGCCACGTGAATCTGGAGATGTTGCGGGGCGGGGTGCTTCGGAGCCGTTAGGTGGTGTGGTCCAGCTCGGGTGTCTTGTTTGAAATACCAAGGAATAAGAGGGAATCTTTTTACTATAGGCCGCTTTTATAAACTCCTTCGGCGTCAACATCGTAACATTGACCTCTCCATAGTTCGTTTTGAACTTGAGCGGTCTGTCCTTACCGTCCAGTGGATTTACCGATTTATAGCCAAATTGGTTGAGAAGCTGCGCTGCAAGACCGGCCGGATTATTTCCCTCCTCTAGAATCGTCGAGAAAGGGTTTGGGATTTTATTCTCCGCCAAAGTTAGAATTACGGCAGTAACGCACTGCCCTGGATCGGTCTCAACAAGCTTCCGAATTCGTTCAGTCCAAGGCTGGCTGGGCAATGAAAGTATTAGCTGTACCGAATGTGGAACTGAATCAACTAAGCCATCCTTCTTAAGACGCAATACAGCTGGAGCTCCCATAGATAGATAGTATTCTCGGAAACCTTTTCGGCCCCGAGGATCTATAACTACATCGTTCCCTTTCCGAAGTTCTTCGATCCTCTCATCCATTCCTCGAAGATACCCAACTACCCCCTCTGGTCCTCGCACCGGCGGCTCTCCCGTTTGAGCGAGGTTTCCGGCAACGTATCCGAGCCAGACGGCTGCCTGAATTTCTGACTTAGAGATAGTTTTGCCCACCTCGCCGCGATAAAATTTCCCAATAGCGTTTGCCATCTGAAAAATCTTTGAGGGAGATACTTTACCACTTCTGAGATCGCCAAGTACCGTTCTCGCCGTATCGGGGTCAATAAGTTGTTTTTCAATAAGATTTTGGAGCTCAATCCGAGCAGTTCTTTTGTTTACTCTTGGCGGTAATTGTTGAGATGAGGCAGTTGTCGAAGATACCTTTGAAGGTTTCTCTTCGTTTGGTTGGGAAGATATAGAAAAGATGGGAAGGATCGGAGGGGGGGTGAGCGATGAAAGAGGGTCTTTTGAAGGATAAGGTAAGCGCAGCTCAGAAAAAGTTTTCAGACTCCCGATCCAGGGATCGTTGTTTAAGCCATCCGGGGGTGCAGCCTTTGCCTTCGGAACACTCCTACCTGGAATATCGGGCGGTGCTTGGCCATCAGGCACTTTAAGTTTTGATAGATCCGCAGACCCCAAAGGCCCAGCCGAAACAGTAAAGCT
>JBIJBT010000029.1:0-31940 GCA_044345055.1 Bdellovibrionota bacterium | reverse complement strand
AGATCTTGAGCAAACTTTGCCTTTTGTAGCTCGATAAGAACGAGCTGTTCTCCCGAACCTGAACGAATCTTTGCCGAAAAATCGATCCTGTAAACAGTCACCGGTGGTCTTTCAAGCTCAATTGAGTGCTCGGTAGGTTGAATATTAACATCTAAAATTTCTTCATCAAGAATCGTTGAAAGCAACAACTTTGCCACCCTCTTGTCCTCAAGGAGATACTTGAATACGGCGTCGTAAATTGGATTTGCTATCTTCATGGTGTTTTCGGAGATTCTAGTGTCATCAGCCTTTGCTGTTCTAGCTTTTTTCTAGCACCACAAGTGTCTGACAAAGACTATGTTTTTGCAAGCTCGGGCTAATCGGTTCAGAGCAGCCTTCCCGTATGAACCCGAGTAAGGCCAAGTGAACTCCCTCTGGACCTCTTAGCTCAAGTATTTTACCCTCACTTTCAGCGTACGCGGCAGCTATTGTTACAAACGGTTCACTACAACGGTTACGCTCTTTGGTTGATAGGATTAAATTCTGATCCCCCAGGCGGGATATTACGGACTTCTTAGGCGGCTTTTATTCCGTAGAGAGATACTTATGAATAGATCTTCTAAATTCACGACAGAGAAAAGCGGGTCTGATGGAGGCGCAGATCAAGAATTGCGAGAGTCGGCTTATCGGGGTCATCGTCGGGGTGATTTTAACTATTATCGCCAATCTCATAGCGATCTTCGGCTAGACGTCAAGGTGAAGCGAATTTCGATCGACATGCCCACGGATTGTGAAGATTGTGATAACAATATATCACCCCCTTACTATGTCGTAGAAGGGGAAGGTTTTAGCGAGGAACTGAATAATATAAAAAGCCTAGGGCATAACGCCAGGTGTCCCTCGATTGCTGTAAAGTTAGTTGGTATTACAGAGCGCGAGCAAACAATACGCACTCAGAGGTGGGATGAATATAAGACATTTATTAGAGCGCGAATCAAAGAGACCCTTGCCAGCTGTCAACAAATCGGAGACCCCAACCGAGATCTAAGACACTTCTTCTATACGGCCTATGACAAGGATGTTCGTCCACATAGTGCCTTATTGTATTTTGTGCAGAACGGCCAGTCGGAAGGCGATCCAAAAAAGCAACTCTCAGAGAGTCCTCGAGGACGTTGGTTCTTGAGGTGTTTCGTACCTCACAGTACGATCTTTGAAATAGCAGAAAAAAAGCCGTCGAATTTCGAGATAGCGGTCCATTTTTTTGGCCGAGAATCCTGTCATGCTTGGCCTGTACCAGAATCAATACACTCCTTTAATCCCGAACTTGCAGAGAAACTCCACACGAATTATTGCCAGAAACCGATACGTGCTAAGAAGCCACAGCAAGAGCTACCAGAACAGTTAGTTCCCGGTTTTCGATGGGACATCATAGATAAAAACTATGAATATAGCGATTTTGCTGATGATATCTTGCTACAAGAAGATGCATTCGATACACAGAACAAATATTTCAGCGGCCAAGGCGATATTACCGGTCTAACTATCGTAGAAAATACCCCCTTCCAAAAAAAACGGCAGCAGGGGATAACCTATCTGAAAAATCATTTTGATAAAAATCAGGAACAGTTAAAACATCTCTGTGATACCATCTCTAATTTAAACGAGAAATGTCATTCTTTACAGCGGATCGTCATTACTCTGACAAAAAACTTGGTGTTATTTCTTTGGGTCGTGACAATTGGAATTATTTCATTGCTGATAGTGTTATTCTTTAAGTAAGATATTGCACAGTAACTTGTCCATTTTGCCGGATCTAAAACTCAGAGGATCGTGGATCTAGGGATAAATACTACGTTCACCAGCTACAAACCATCTAGTCATGAGAAAATTTCGGTCGGAGAGGGGAAGCTAAACGGTTTGTATGGGTGACATTTTTGCAATGGTTAGAGCTTGACTCAGCAGATGGGCCTTATAAATTACGGGCTGGTGGCCATGATAAAAGTCTCACGATTTTTCAGGAGACATCTTCTCTAGCTCTTGAAGACGTTTAAGTGCCTCAGCTAATTTCTGTTCATTTTCATCAGCTCGAGCTTTCTCTTGTTCCGCCCGAGTTTTCTCCTGATCAGCTCGTTTTTTCTCCTGCTCTTCTCCTTGTCGAGCTTGCTCTGCTCTCTCTTTATGCTTCTGAATTTCTCTATCTTTATCCTCAAGCTCAAGAACAATATCGTCCTCAACATCCATAGCGCCGCGAATGTTTTGATCTTCTATCGCTCTTCGAAGTCGATCTAAAAGAGGTTGATGTTGTTGGGGGATCTGGTCTTCATGAATGGAGAGGGCATGTTTATCTTCGATAGCGTTTGATTGGTCAAAGAAAAGAAGAAGCTTTTCAAGCTCTGTTCTTCGTTTTTCTTTTAGGTGAGGTATTTGAATGATAAAGCTATTGTGGGTAAGACACTCGATGAACTGGACCTTTTTGGTAAATCTTTCACCAGTGGCGATATCTATGCATTCTCGGTTTACCTTAATTACGGGAGCAGTAAGGTCAGAGATAGCCTCACCGAGGAAGTAGATGGTGATTATCGGAATTGGAACGGTTCTTCCAGTTTTTAGATCTGTTGTTTGGTTTTCTCTATTTGCGTAATGGTTTCCGAGGTATCTTCGAAATCTGAAAAGATCTTGAGCAAACTTTGCCTTTTGTAGCTCGATAAGAACGAGCTGTTCTCCCGAACCTGAACGAATCTTTGCCGAAAAATCGATCCTGTAAACAGTCACCGGTGGTCTTTCAAGCTCGATAGAGTGCTCGGTCGGTTGAATGTTGATGTCTAAAATCTCTTCATCAAGTATCGTTGAAAGCAAAAGTTTTGCGACTCTCTTATCTTCAAGGAGATACTTGAACACGGCGTCGTAAATGGGATTTGCGATCTTCATGGTGTTTTCGGAGATTCTAGTGTCATCAGCCTTTGCTATTCTAGCTTTTTTCTAGCACGACAAGTGTCTGCCAAAGACGACTTTTTTGCAAGCTCGGGATAATCGGCCAAGCTATCAAAAGATCGATAATCGAGCATTGTTTGAAACATAAATCACTGCAATTCTTCTCCGCTTTTCCACTCCAAGCTCTTTTCCTCAAGCTCAAAGAGCGGAAGCGTTCTTATTCCCTCTTGAAAGTTTTGCCAGGTGGTGCGCAATATTTCTGCCAATTCTGACTCAACTAAAGTTGAAACAGGAAGCTGAGCAATAAGATGTTTCCACTCTGAATCAAGACGCTCTCCAGTGTAGAGAACCAGTGGTGCCGCTACCACCTTTGTGCCGCCGAAATGATAAATCGCGGAAATTAGTTTTTGAACGATTTCATTTATATCCTCGAGAGTCATCCATGATGTATCTCGTTGTAGTATGGGAGATAGCTCTGCGATTATTCCTTCGATCCAAGGAATGGCCATTTCTTCATGCACAGCACCGGGGTAAGAGCTGATCGCATCGCACCACCCCTGCAGTTCCGCTCGCCAGGATCCGCTAGACCGAATACCTTGTAGTGCGCGAGATTTTATGCGACTACCCACGAAGGCTGCCTCAAATTGACCGATATCAAAGTCGATCGCCGCTAGCGATATTGATGAAGACCGATGACGGACCCTTTCCCAAAAAAGTGCCGCAGCAATCGAACGTAAAAAGTTATTTTTTTGATCACTCGGGCTTAGAGGTTCCTTTAAGTTTAAATCCATTATCGAGCGCCGAAGAGGTAACACGCCAGAGGGTACTCTTCCTGTTTTGGCAAAGAACGAGTTAAAAAAGTTGATGTTTGCGATAACGGCCTCAGGGTCATACACCCCGCACCATATCGATGCATCAAGAAAATCATCGACCGAGCTTACACCTGCTGAGCTAAGCGCAATCGCTGCGCCGGTTAACATTTCACCGTTATAAGACGCTTCAGCTTCTAAGCAGCGCCAGAGAAATTGTGCAGGTTTGCTTCCTTGCTCGAAAAAGGTTAAGGAGCGGGCGTTTTCAGGCGTTGCGCCGGATCTGCCGCAGAATTTCGATTCTAGTCTCCACGATTTATCGGAGATAAAACGGGTTCTAGCTCTGGTGTAATCGAGGAAGTGTAAATTCGACTCAATATCGTCGGTGCTGCTGTAAAGGTATGCCTGAAAGAGATCATCTATGGTCGCATTTCGTGACGCTAGGTCTTCTATAAGTCGGACTAAGATTTGCTTTTTCCCCCAATTTTCTGCCTCGAATAAATCCCACCATGAACGAGCGTTTTTTTTAGCCTGTTCGTATCGTATTTTGGTTCTGACGTAACCATACCGAGCAAGTAACTGCTGATCACTCCATCCTGTCGTAAAAGAAACGGTAATAGTCTCACCCTCGTCTACGACGGCTGATCCATTCGAATTCCCTGAGAGAGTGCTTATACCTTGATTTCTGCTCCGCTCGTCTTCGTTGTTCCAAAGAAAAACTGTCCGTCGCAAATCATCAATACATCCCGCAACTCTTCTCTCTCCAAGATGAATCTCCGCCTCTTCTTGACCGTATACGACACCTTCTTCGATAACTACTTTTTTAACTCCCTGCTCAGCAAGTTCCGCGATTCGACACGCCGTTGGGCCAATTACAGATGATATGATCTGTCTCAAGCCCCGAGCCCCCTGCTTTTGCGAAATGGCTCTATCAGCAACGGCGACAAGAGCGCTCTGAGTGAAGGTAAGTTCAATTTCGTGGAGTTGGAATATGTTTGAATAGTAGGTAATGGGGGAGAGAACAGTACTACCAAGAATAGCAACTAAATCTTCTCTTGATAACTTTTTCAGCGCCGCGATGTTCGGAAATCGAGCGACGAATTCCGGCATAAAGCCAAAAGAGATTATGTCCTCGGGGAGTATTGATTGAGTATCATATGACGACTCCTCACGAGCATCCCCGTTCCTATGAAAGCCGAGATTTCCCCCGCGCGTTCCGATAAACTTCTCGATTCCCGCAAACGCTCCTGCTGCGATGAATAAAATCTTCGAGGTATCGACAGTATATTCATTAAGCGAGTATTTTTGGGTGTGGGTGACGATATTTCCATCGAGTGGTGCTAATAACTGCTGCTGTACCATCGCCCCTCGAATATCCTCCTGATGACTTTGATTTAAACGAATCTTGTCGATTTCATCGATAAAGAGGATCCCTCTAGCCATTCGCTCCTTTGTCCCGCACAGCTTAAAAAATCTAATCAGGACGTCGCTGATATTTTCTCCGACGTAGCCCTCAGAGGTTAATCCTGCAGCGTTCACGTATAGCATCGGTACCGCAAGCATCTCAGCTAATTTCTTTACGAGAAGGGTCTTGCCCGAGCCAGTTGGCCCAATAAGCAAACAGTGCTCTCGCTCTGCAAGAATAGTAGAGGCTGTCGGGTTCGCAAGATTAAGATAATGAAAGTAAACGGCTCGACTGAGCAGCTGCTTTGCCTGCTCCTGTCCCTGCACAAATCGGTTGAGATAGGCGATCATCTCGGCGGGGGTCGGAAGGATTTTAGGTCCAGATGTGGGAGTTGTTATTTCCATGATTGGGTTATGACAATCCGGCGCGATGAATTATCTCAAATTAAAAGGCATTGAAGAGTCGGTGTTTCGGGGATATGAAAAAGTCTTTGCCTTATCGAACTGGTCATCAAAAAGTACACTCAAAAGCTGGCGGTGAAGGATAATCGTAGTGTTGTCAGGAGGATAGCGCGAATGTCCAATAATTGTGCGAGAAGGGGGCGTGAGTCTTGATGAATTAAGTCAAACAGTTGAGTAAAATGTTATGCGATTATGGAGATGAACAAGGGGTAAATAATGGAGAACTCTCGACAATCCCGTACCTGCACCTCTATACGCACAGAAATTGCAAATTAAAGATTCTCACGATTTTTCCGGAGACATTTTCTCGAGCTCTCGAAGACGTTCAAGAGCCTCAGTTAATTTTTGTTCATTTTCATCAGCTCGGGCTTTCTCCAGATCAGCCCTCTCTCGATGCCTCTGAATCTCTCTATCTTTATCCTCAAGCTCAAGAACAATATCGTCCTCAACATCCATCGCCCCTCGAATGTTTTGATCTTCTATCGCTCTTCGAAGTCGATCTAATAGAAGTTGATGCTGTTGGGGGATCTGATCTTCATGAATAGAGAGGGTGTGTTTATCCTCGATAGCGTTTGATTGGTCAAAGAAAAGAAGAAGCTTTTCAAGCTCTGTTCTTCGTTTTTCTTTTAGGTGAGGTATCTGAATTATGAAGCTGTTGTGGGTGAGACACTCGATGAACTGGACCTTTTTGGTAAATCTTTCACCAGTGGCGATATCTATGCATTCTCGGTTTACCTTAATTACGGGAGCCGAAAGGTCAGAGATCGCCTCACCCAAAAAATAGATTGTGATTATCGGAATTGGAACAGTTCTTCCAGTTTTTGGATCTATTGTTTGGTTTTCTCTATTTGCGTAGTGGTTCCCGAGGTATCTTCGAAATCTGAAAAGATCCTGCGCGAACTTTGCTTTTTGTAGCTCGATAAGAACAAGCTGTTCTCCAGATCCTGAGCGAATTTTTGCCGAGAAGTCGATTCGGTAAACAGTAACGGGTGGTCTTTCAAGCTCAATAGAGTGCTCGGTCGGTTGAATATTAATATCTAAAATCTCTTCATCGAGGATCGTTGAAAGCAAAAGTTTTGCGACTCTCTTATCCTCAAGAAGATACTTGAATACGGCGTCGTAAATTGGGTTTGCTATCTTCATGGTTTTTTGAGAAAGAGGGCGCCGTATCTTCGATTCATAAATTCGGATTCTAGGGTTTTTCTAGTATTTGTAGTATGAGGTATACAGAGCTTTTATGCAAGGTTTGTCCGTTTGATCTCGACTGAAAACTCGTCAGGAATACAATCCCCCAAACACCATCATACGATCGAGTTCCCGAAATCCTAGTGCCTCGGCGACGTGATGTTCGGTTACGGTGGAATCGCCAGAAAGATCGGCAACGGTGCGAGCTACACGCATGATCCGCATAACTCCGCGAGCGGATACCTGAAGTTTAAGAGCCGCGCGCTCTATTAGATCCCTGGCTGGGCGAGAAAGATCGTTGTCAGCTAAAAAGTCAGGAGTTGGAAGGTGACCATTTAGAGCACCAGATCTTTCAAGCTGAATAGCAACAGCCTCGGTAATTTTTGCTTGCAGGCTCTTGGCTGACACGGTAACTGGGGTTGGCGTTGTTTCACGCTGGAGTATTG
This sequence comes from Bdellovibrionota bacterium, assembly GCA_044345055.1. Classification (GTDB taxonomy): domain Bacteria; phylum Bdellovibrionota_C; class UBA2361; order UBA2361; family OMIW01; genus OMIW01. The sequence goes on along the minus strand of JBIJBT010000029.1, from coordinate 24,724 downwards.
ATTGAATCGGAACTGCTTGGAGGTAGAGGTGTAGGTCTATTCGATCCAGTATTGGTTGTGAGAGCTTTCTTAGATATGATTGAAGCGCAATCTGACTGCATGAGCAGGAGTCTTTCGATATACCGAGTCGCCCACATGGACAGGGATTCATTGCGGCTATGAGCTGGAATCGGGCGGGAAACTCCGCAGAGCTTCTCGCTCTACTGACTAACACACGGCCCTCCTCCAGCGGGGTGCGGAGCGATTCTATCGCAGTCCGGCGAAACTCGGGGAATTCATCGAGAAAGAGGACTCCGCCATGTGCGAGGCTTATCTCTCCCGGGCGAACTGGGACACCACCTCCGACGAGCGCGGCATCACTGAGCGAGTGATGTGGCGCTCGAAATGGGCGGCGGCCACGAAGAAAGTCCTCGACAGGAAATCCTGCAACTGAATGAACTTTTACAATATCGAGTAGATCTCGCTCAGTTACCGTGGGTAGAAGTTCCTCAAACCGTTGTGCGAGCATCGATTTGCCGCATCCCGGTGGGCCGATAAAGAGGATATTGTGCCCTCCGGCCGCAGCGATGGTCAGAGCTCGCTTGGCTCTTTCCTGACCGATGACTTCGTCGAGAGATATTGATGAAACACCCGAATTTTCGCTACTGCGATTTGAATCGGGTTGTGGAGGACGAACTCCATCTCGTAAATAAAGAAGAACCTCGGCGATTGAACGGGCACCAACTGGCTCGATTCCGCGGAGTAGTCGAACTTCCGAAACATTTTCGTGCGGAAGAATAATCTCGGTCGCGCCCTGTTCCATTGCGGTGATCGCCATGCTGGCGGCTCCACGAATTCGATGCAGCTCGCCGTCGAGTGCAAGCTCTCCATGGAATGAGCGGGAAGTGAGGGAATCTCTCGGTATTAGTTTGAGAGCTGCGAGAAGCCCAACTGCGACTGGAACATCAAACGACGAACCTTCTTTACGAACCTCTGCAGGAGCTAAATTAACGAGCACCTGTTTATCCACAGCTATTGAGAGGTGACGTAACGCCGAGAGTATACGTTCGCGCGATTCACGTACTGCACAATCTGCCATACCGACCAAGGTGAAAAGCGATTTTCCCGACCGAACCGCTATCTGTGCCTCAACCGGAACTGCCTTTAAACCGACAATCGTACTTGTAAGAACTTTCGCTAACATTCAAGCCTCTATTTGTGAACGTTTTTTTTCGGGGTCGTAATCTCTGCTTTATTTAGAATGAACCTCTCTTTTATCGAAACATCGGGAAGAAAGTTGTCAGTTTTGGGGATTTTTTTTTGGAATGGAATGTGCCTTTTGTGTGAGTAGACAAATTAACTCGGCAAAAATTTCCCCTTTCGATAATGGAAACAATTAACGCAGATCAGATGTGGCGGCGGATTCCTCCTGAAGAGAAGTTCGAGATACTCTCAAAATCAAATGCTTCAGGAGTCTCGGCTGTTCTCTTTTGTATGGTTGTATTTCTTGTCCTCTCGGTGGGCCTTAGAGAGCAATTCATTTTCGGATTGTCGATTATTCTGATTCCTCTTGTTTTTCAGAGGGCTGCCTCGAAACGGTGGCGCGAACTGAAACCAAGAACGATTATTGAATATTTAGCTGTTCGTTCAGCGGCTCGTCGTTTTGCATTTGCGGGTAAGGCTCGAGATTTATCAGTTCATCAGATTATTCGAGGAATTTGGGTCGAGGAGCGAAGTGATGATGAAATTGGATTGAGTGCGCGGTCACCATCTGCAGAAAAGCCGGTATGGTTGGTGCTTTTGGGAGATTCCCTCGTATGCCTTAGTGAATCAGCCCGAGGGGCGAATCTGGAGTATGGAGCCCATCTGCGCGAAGATTTTGAGATGCAATCGGTTGAGGTTGAGTCGAGTGGCGGGAAGAGATTGCCGGTTCGCGAGTTTCGCTTCTGGAAGATACTTCCGACGAAGGAGCGGGTGTCGTGCCGATTTACTACTAGATTTTCAGGGGCGATGCTCGTATTCGAGCACCGTTTGAATCAGCAGAAAACAGCGGTTCGAGAGGAAGATTCTCTTGCTCGATAATGGCTTGTCCAGAATGACGAGGGCCGGATGGCTAAAATCTGTTCTGTCTCGATCCATAGCACTCAGCTATAGTGATTCGGTCTAGTGACCTCAAGAGCAGATTCGACACTATGAGAAATACAATAACAGTATCTACTGGCGCGCATTTCCAAAAATTCGAGATGCCCGTCTATCGTTCCTGTCTGAGTCTGTTTTTCTGCAAGATTTGTTTTGCAGTTATTTTCTTTGCGATCAGCGGCGTCTCTAAAGTCTATGCACAGGAATTGTTGCGTTCCGGCGGAGGGGAGTCTGTGCTGCTGGTCTCACGAGTTTCTGATGATATTGTATTGAGCTTTCCGGCAGGCACTAAGCCGACAACCTTTTTACTCGATAGTCCGAGGAGACTTGTTATTGATGGCAGAGGAAGCAATTTCCCTTCGTCATGGAATGTTACAAAAACGGTATCTGATACCGTAGTAAAAAAAATTCGGGTGGGTGTTCATCCAGACAAAGTTCGTGTAGTTCTCGACCTTGCTGTATCGAGTGGAGAAGTACAGCGCTCAGTACAGGGAGCCAAGGTGGTAATCTCTTTGTTGACAGCTGCTGATAAAGCAAAATCGGATAGGCCAAAAGAAATAGCTCTGGCAATTGCGTCTGCGACTCCGTCTCCGTCTGCGTCTGCGACTCCATCATCAACTGCGACTCCGTCACCAACTTCTACGGCATCACCAACATTTACTCCAACACGATCCCCAACAGCTACTGTGACACAAACGCCGACGGCAACCTCGTCACCCACTCCAACGCCATCAAAAACAGCCACGCCATCGCCAACTCCATCAGCTACATTAACTGCCACTGTAACGGCGACCGCAACTCCGACGACCACAGCAACACCATCACGAACCCCAACGGCTACTCCATCGGCCACCCCAACCGTTACGCCATCACCGACCGCAACGCTTACCCCATCACCGCGGGCCACCGCCACAGCTACCCGTACCGCCACGCCAAATCCAACCGATACGCCCCGAATTCAAAAGAAACCGCTCGTAACCCCATCGCCATCGATTGAGCCACCAATCCTTCGCGAGCCAACGACTTCTCCGGCAACACCGGCGATGCCGCCGACAGAGACCGCTACGCCGACCCTGACGGCAAGCCCAACCCAAACTTCCAGCCCGACGCCAAGTCAAGCAGCCACTCCAACCTTGAGTCCAACATCAACGCCAAAAACATCAACATCTCCCACGAGGAGCGCAACGCCGATCGCAACTTTAGCCCCGACCATATCCCCAAGTCGTGACGTTTCACCAATACCCTCTCCGGAGGCCACGGTGGTCCAGCCGAACCCAACCATGGCAAAAACGACCAGCGTCACACCAAAAACTACCCCACCATCAAGTAAGCAACGACTCCTGAGCGGAATCGATTTTGATACCGTCGATGGTGAACACGTTGTGGCACTTCGGCTTAACCAGGCGGTGCCCCCGTTTCAGTTAGTTAGGCGGGACGCTCGAACTTATCTTTTAACCGTTACCGAGACCGGAATTTCAACTCTTGGCCTTTCGCTTCCTCAGTATCCGCCTGCCGATTTCTCAGGAATTACCTTCATTCACCCTCAAGCCGGGAATTCCAAGCTGTCGGCCACAATCGGTGTTAAAAAGGGGGTAAAGTTAACCGCTGTTCCGAGCGAATCGGTGATATTTATCAAAATTGAGGAACAGTAGGGCGTTTTTTCACTCTGCTAAATCGGATGGTCCATGATAGCGCAACATATCGGCGCGTAACGCTTGCGTGACCGCTTCTTCGTTTTCATCGGGGCCGACGTGACGAGGAGTTAGAACGTGCACTTTAATGCGCGAGAAGGGGAGAGGAAGAAACATCCGATCCCAGCTTCTGAAGCGAACGCATCGCTCCGGAATAGCAACAACTCCACTGATAGGAGCACCCGAAAGCTGAGCGAGTTTGATGATGCCCGGTTTTAGCTCGTGTCTAGGGCCGCGGGGGCCATCGACCGTTATCGCACCTATGGCACCGTGACGCATCGCACGAACGAGTCGGCGAAGAGCCTCGCTCCCTCCTTTTCCGGAAGAGCCACCAACAGAGCGAAATCCAAGAAGAAAGAGAAGTTGCGCGATAAGCCTTCCATCTGAATGTTTGCTCACAATCGGAATGAGTGGGCGGGGTGGAATAGGCGACTTGCGTCGGCACTCCGACACAACAAATGGAACAACAAGCTGCTCTCCATGCCACATCGCAAGGATACACGATTGTCCAACGCAGGTGGCAGTCAATGATGCTCCAGGTTCGCAGTGAACGGTGATGCGAAGGGTAGAGAATATCGTGTGCAGAAATCTATGAACGATTGCAACGAGTATTCTTCGGGCAAAAGGTAGCTGAGGAATATCGCCAAATTCGGGGTTCGGAGTTGTCATGCGAAAATAATCAGGAGAGGGTTGATTTACGTCGACACTGTAGCGTAAGCGATAAGGGCTCCCTGGTGTAAATAAAGATAACCAGAAAGAGAACCTGAGAGGAAGGAGTTAGTCGCCGGATTGTAGCTCATCTCTGTTGCACGAAGTGTCATCGAAAGGTTCGAAAGAGGAGAGAGCGCCTTGATGGCGGCCTCTTTTGCGCAAAATATCGCCAACCCCGAGCGCCAATATTGCGGTAAGCTATCATCGTCGCACCAATCGGTATACGCTGCGAACTCTCTCTCAGAGGTTATACGGGCAATTAATCTCGGTGTAATTTGTCGTTGAATTAGTTCAATATCAACGCCAACGCTTGAAATATTGCTCTCAGTGCTAACGATAGCACACACTCCTGTTTGATCCCTCTCTTTGGTATGGGCTAAAGAGCCTTTGAATGGCGGGGGAAATAATGGCTCTCCGAGGCCGCCACGACCTATCGAAAGAGGTATGGGTGCTTCGAGAGGAGCTTCGCTGTCGCAACTGATATTAACAAGATGTACGATACATACACGAGCGCACTCGCGGGCCTGATTGCTTAGCGATTGCCCCGAAAGGGGATGGTGGCGCACAGCGCTATTCTCGGTCACCATGACAGAAATTATGGTGCGAGGTGTGAGCGGATATATAATTGGTGTGGGGTGACTCGCGGGTACCATACGGTTAGTATAAACGTTTCGTCGCAGCGTAGCGGCTTCGAAACAGAGAGTCCAGAGAGTAGCCTTTACGCCGCAAATAGAGAGATGAAATGGGTTATAGAAGAATTGGAGTGGAATAGTCGTTGCTATGGCATGGTGGTTAGCTAAGAGTGAGCCAGATGTTTATTCTATCGAAGATCTAAAGCGAGAGGGGACTACCCTCTGGTCGGGGGTTCGCAACTATCAGGCGCGCAATTATCTTCGTTCGATGAGGGTGGGTGAGAAACTATTTTTCTATCACTCTGTTGTGAACCCAGTCGGCATTGCTGGAATTGCGGAGGTTTGTTCCATCGCTGAGCCTGATCCTACGCAGTTTGATCCAGCGAGTGCATATTTTGATCCTCGTGCTACGGTCGATGCTCCTCGATGGTTTTGCCCCCGAGTTGCCTTTGTTGAGGCCTTTGATTATGTCCTTCCGAGAAAAGAGTTGATGGAAAGACCGGAACTAGAAGGCCTTGAGCTTCTTAAACCCCGCAGTCGGCTAAGTGTGCAGCCAGTTTCAGAGGAACACTTTCGATTATTGTATAGTTGGGCTAAAGACCGAGCGAAGCAGTAATTGAGGAGTTTCGGATCACGCTGATATAGACGTTAGGTAAAATTCATGACGATACCGATCAAAACGGATGAAGAGATAGTGCTCATGAGAGAGTCGTGCGCGATAACTGCGACTATTCTTGAAGAGCTAAAAGAGATTGTGAAGCCTGGTATCTCTACAGAGGATATCAATCAATACGTTCACGAGCGAATCATCGCAGAGGGAGGGACTCCTTCCACGCTCCATTATCGGGGATTTCCAAAAAGTTGTTGCACCTCAGTAAATGACGTTATCTGTCACGGCATTCCGAGCCCCCACGTTGTTCTTCGACATGGAGATATAATAAACGTCGACGTGACGACCTATAAGCAGGGTTTTCATGGTGATGCGAGCGTCATGTTTCTTGTAGGTGGTGAAGAGGCGTGTTCACCTGAAGCGCGCGAACTCGTTCAACACACCAAAGAGGCACTAGAGCGCGGGATTCGGGAGGTTAAACCTGGAGCTCGATTTGGGAATATCGGAGCGGCAATTCAGGAATATATTCGCAAGCTAGGTCGAGGTTACGGGATTGTTCGCGAATACACCGGTCACGGGGTTGGACGAGAGTTTCACGAATCACCACAGGTCTTGCATGTTGGGCGAAGGGGAACGGGCGAGATCATGCGCGCCGGTATGACATTTACAGTGGAGCCGATGATTAATCGGGGCACCCACAAAACAGTGCTCTCTCCAATAGACCGATGGACCGTTCGAACGGCCGATGGCCTGTTATCTGCGCAATGGGAGCACACGGTGCTTGTAACTGAGACGGGAGTGGAGATTTTAACAGTTCCGCGTTAGTGACTGTATGGTCAATAGCGAGGGGCTCGGTAGCGGAGATTACTGAAGCCCCCCGCTACCGAGCCCTTTTATACACCAGAATTCCGCTATAATTATCGCGCCTTCATAATAATAAAGCGCTCCATACCTCGGGATTCGACCACGAGCCGAACGCCGCGTGGGCTTTTTACCGCCTTTTCAGTGACGGAGTTGATGAATTCTTTTACGGAAGTGATCTCCTGACCGTCAACACTAACGATAACATCGCGCACTAGAAGGCCCGCATCATCTGCGATACTCCCCGGTTGCACAGAGAGAACCACCACACCGGACCGTCGCTTCGAGCCGATACGGCGCGCAAGTTCAGGAGTGAGATTGTCGATTGCAATCCCAAGCGTCGTATTTGTTGACCCATCCTCGGCTTCTGGGCTGCCGAACTCAGAATCTTTTTGAGCGAGCTCATCAACTGCAACGGTGAGTTTAACCTGTTTACCTTCTCGGAAAACAGTTACTGGAATCGAGCTTCCTGGCGGAGTGCTCGCAACGAGGTTTCGAAGATGATTAACATCTTTAATCTTCTCCCCATTGAATGAAACAACGATATCGCCCTGATTCATGCCCGCTTTATCCGCAGGGCTTCCTGGCTGAACCTGCCCAACCAGAGCACCCTCTGTCTCAGAAAAGCTGAATGAAGAGGCCATCTCTTCGGTGAGATTCTGAATAGCGACTCCCAACCATCCGCGGACAACTTTGCCCTTGGTTATCAAACTTGATGAGACCGATTTCGCCATGTTACTTGGTATCGCAAATCCGATACCCATGTAGCCTCCGCTACGAGAGAAGATGGCGGTGTTGATGCCGATAACTTCGCCGTAGAGATTTACAAGCGGCCCCCCGCTATTGCCGGGATTAATTGCAGCATCGGTCTGAATGAAATCCTCGTACTGTCCAGTATTGGAGAGCGAACGGCCTTTTGCGCTCACGATACCCGCTGTGATCGAATTTTGCAGCCCAAAGGGATTTCCTGCCGCGATAACCCATTCGCCTATCCGCAATTTTTCTGAATCTCCGAACGTTGCAGGCACTAATTTCGGGGCACCGATTACTTTTATAACAGCTAGATCGCTCCTTGGATCCGACCCTACAACCTCTGCTTTATATTCTTTTTTGTCGCCGTGTATCCGCACGATCACCTCATCGGCCTCACCAACAACGTGATTATTCGTCACAATGTGGCCGTTGGTGTCGATAATAACGCCGGTGCCGAGTCCTGTTTGAGGAGCCTGTTCAGGCGATTGGTTGCCAAAACGCTCCATAAAATCGTCCCCGAAAAATTCCCGGAACGGATCAAAAAAAGGATCGTTTGGAAGGGTGCGAGGGGCTTTGTTGTTTTTCGGCCCATTTGTCGGGAGTTTCGGTTTTTTTGTCGCGCTGATGCTCACAACGGAGGGTTGAATAATATCGGCAACTCGCTCAAACGCAGTCGTTAGTGTTGAGGCGGCTGCGATTGCATCGTTCTGACCCCCTTCAGCAAAGCACGGGCTCGGAGCCGCCGCAATCGAGGAAAAAGCGACAATCGGAGAGGCAAGAGCAGCAATCAGAGTCGTTGAGTTTAGAATAAAGCGTACAGAGCGATTCGCGGAGGTTTGGAGAGTATTTGGTTTGTTCACGGTGTTTGATGTTTTCGCAGTGTTTGATGTATTCATAGCGCTTGAAAGAGACGGCTTTTTAATTTATCGCGATTAAATCCGTTGCAAGGCTCGGGAGTTATGGCGGCCGGAAGGTCTCGGAAGACGCACCCCTGATTATTAATGATGAGGATACCGCCCTCTAACGCTCCTCACAAGGTCAAAGGCCACCAAGCCTCGATTGGAAGCCTATATTTTATTCAGGTAACCCCGTTATGGGGTCGTCTTGTGGGAATTGAGACAAACAGGCTACCCCTTTGCAATGCCGCCCTCAATCGGTAACACAACTCTATCTCTCAGAAGTCCATCGCGATAGCTCTCGGCGAGATCTTGAAAAAGTACAAGATCGACCTGCACAGGCAGGGTGCTCTCTTCGAGCTGTTCTGCGATGGAAGAGAGTTGAGATCGGGTTGCTGGGCCCTCGATTAGTATAATCGACATCTGAGAACTTTGCCTGATCACCGCGAGCTCTGGAGCCGAATATAGACACCGTGCATCCCGCACGCTGCAACGGCCAAACAGCCAGTTCGTTCATCTCTCTCCAGAGTCGTTCCTCAAGCCCCCATGGATGCATCGTGACCTTTTTTGTTGTTTTGCCGCTCTTGTCAGATATCGGAACAGTTCTAACTCGCTAGTGAGTAATTCAAAGCCTTTTAGATCAATCGCTCAATCGCCACCAGCAATTCGTCCACGAATATTGGAAGTGTCTGAGCGGCGGTGAAAGCGGCGGTGAATACTTCTTCCGCAGATTTAAGGTTATGGGTCGTTATTCACCGCTAGGCCCTTCGCGCAAGAGTTGCTCCAAAGAATCCAAAAGAAAATTGCCGACTTTATCGTCACCGACAGCCGTTCGAAGAATCTTTAGGGCCGTTTTGCCGGTTACTGGATTCTCTTGAATGTTTTCGGATTTTCTCTCTTTTGCTGATGATGCTCGGAAATCAGTCCCAGGAATCGGGACAACGAGATCGACGAGATCAGTATCTGAGCTCAGCGGCCTGTCTACCAATCCATTCAGTCGCGATTCTGCATAATCCGACAGGATCGAGCTCATGCTGTCATCAATCCCCTTTAACTCCTCGAACCTCTGCAGCAGTTTTTCTTTAAGCGATTTAATATCCGTAACCAGGTTATCCACTATTTGGTTGGGATCATTCGGTGGACCATCTGAATACCGGTTGGAATCAATACCGAATGCCGCCTGAGCTCCTTGAACTAGTGTTACCGCAAGCCCAACATCAGCGGCTAAGGTATAAATTTTGTTTACCTTTTCTTTATTCGATTCTTCCGTAAGAATTGTATTAATCCATTCGTTAGCGTTACAATTCTGATAGTCAAGCGAATGTCCATTCCACCTATGCGCAAGGTCCTGTAACCCACCCTCAGCGACCCTGAAAGCTGCCCACATTCTAAAAATTGTCTCAATCCGATTATCTTGTATTCCATTCGGAAGAGCTTTGTCGCCCCAAGGCGGGAGACACTCCCCCAGAAAGAGTAACTGAAGCTGTTTGAAGCGCGCTTCGTGAACGGGCTTATCTACTTTTGAGCATAACTCTTTTATTTCAGAAGCCTCAGGACTATTTCGTCTGAGGAGAACATTTTTTCCAAAACTGATGAGGTAGTCTCGAGCTAAATTCCCCTCACTACTTAGCACTAGAGGCTGATCTCGCGGCAGGAAGCCGGCTCTGAGAATTTCTGGTCGAACAAAAACCTCATTTGCGATATCTGCTTGCCAATTCTTTGGGTAGAGGTCACGAAACAATTCGCCGACACATCGGTTCCTTTGTTCCCAGAATTTCGGGAAGTGCCCGGAAAATTAAGAGAAGTCGTCGGTATTTGGTAAAAAACTAGCGTTTCCCTTACGAAAATTTCTTTTTGCAGATTCGATATGTGGCCTGAGTCCGAGAGGGACCTAACCATGCTCTGCGCTTCCTTGATATATCCAACGATAAGCGTCGCACTCTATATACGCCAACGTCAAAGCAATCTGAATATTTTCTCCAATAGCTGTTCTCACATTACGGTTAAGGCCGGCCTCATTTCGGGCAGATTTCTCGCCATTTCTGAATAAACCTAGCATATGCTTTACCCCTGTTTCCGACCAAGCGTTCCAAAAAGCTCTTCACCCCTCTCGTTCACCCCTGCTCCTCTGCGTCCGAAAGCGCCACAGCGCCATCGTGAAGAACTTGATGATTTTTTTTTCTGTTCCAGTAGTCGCCACTGAAATTCCGGAACTTCTGAACGGAGAAAAAACAAAGAACACCCTGAAAATACGTTAAAATATTCTCTCCTAGAAGCGCTTAAACCACCAAGGAGTGTTCTATGGACATCATCTCGAGTTCGTCAAAGATACTACAGTCGAATATAGGTCTAAGCAAACCTCGGCAGACGTGTCTTTCGGCGATGTGGTGGGGATTGTTCTGGCTTGCACCATGAATTGAAGAGAGTTTGTCAGAGCTCTTCGTGTGGTGGGCTTACATTATCATGATATCGCGATATGAAAGCGTTTCTTTGGGGTGGCGGAGTTTCATTTTGAGAAGCTTGCCACCTACCTATTTCGTTGTTCATCAATCCGAAGGGCATCAACATTCTGATTGTGAGATTTGTACGCAAAAGCATCGATATCCCGATCTTATGGAATAATTTTGATAAGCGGGGCAATTTCAACACAGTGGAGCGAATTGAGATCATCAACCGCGTCATCGTTCATATGTAAAACAGCCAATCGGCCCTAATAGCCTAAAATTAACCAAGATCTTGCCTATCAATAACAGTAGAAAAAAAGTGCAAAAAAAATTAAAATCAAGAATCGCGACGCTTTAGCCGTCTCAGAACGCTGCTGCACAACTATTTAAGTGCTCCGAATAGAACGGGAGTGTTTCTCCAAGATAATAAGCAAAAGGTAGTCGGTGGATCCATCAAAATTATCTGATACATCTCGGGCCATCTTGCAGCGGGCACAGCAAATAGCTGCAACTGCTGGAGTTTCTGAGGTTGATACCGACCATGTGTTGTTATCGCTTACTCTTGATGATGGGGGTGTCGTGCCTCGGTTGCTCAGTGTTTTAGAGGCTCCCCCTCAGCTTGTTCAACAGGAGATGGAGCGAGAGGTTACGAGACGCTCGCGTAAGGCATCGGGAGGTGTAGTTCCTGATCCATCCAAAGTTTTTCTGACGAAAGGGCTTCTTGATGCCCTCGAAAAGGCGGAGGCTCTCGCGGCGATTCGACAATCGCCGGTGGTGTCGCCTGAACTGATTCTTATTGGGATTACTGAGAGTATCGAGCCAGGTTATGCAGGTCGGGTGCTCAAAAAGTATCGAATTACGAAAGCGCGGGTACTTGCGCTCGTTGATAGCCTCGTGCAGGCAGACCAGGGTCGAGCTGAGGTCGTTTCAGGGGGAATTGCTACAAAAAATCTCTCGCGGTTCGGTCGTGATCTTGTGAGTGAGGCCCGAGCAGGAAAGCTTGAGCCGGTCATCGGTCGAGATGCAGAGGTTCGGCGTGCAGTGAGAATTTTATCGCGTAAGACGAAGAATAATCCGGTATTAATCGGTGAGCCGGGAGTTGGAAAAACGGCTATCGTTGAGGGTTTGGCGCAGCGGATTGTTGCTGGGGATGTGCCAACCGGTTTGAAGGGAAAAATTCTTTTCGCCCTTGATGTTGGTTCGCTAGTCGCGGGCACACGTTATCGGGGAGACTTTGAGGAACGGCTTCAGGAGCTGTTGCGGGAGTTGAAGGAGGCTGAAGGGAATATTCTGCTCTTTATCGATGAGCTCCATACTATTGTTGGGGCTGGTAAGGGTGACGGGGCGATGGATGCGGGGAATCTTCTCAAGCCTATGTTGGCTCGGGGTGAGCTCCACTGTATTGGAGCAACAACGGTTGCTGAATATCGCAAATACATCGAGAAAGACCCCGCGCTAGAGCGAAGATTTCAACCGATTCCGGTTGAAGAGCCCTCCGAAGAGGATGCTATCGCGATTCTTCGCGGCATCAAAGAGCGGCTTGAGATTCATCACGGAGTAAAGATTACCGATGGTGCGCTCATTACAGCGGTACGACTCTCCACCCGTTATCTTTCGACACGGTTTTTGCCCGATAAAGCGATTGATCTTGTTGATGAAGCGTGCGCGACGGTGCGCACCGAGCTTGATTCAACTCCGCAGCAGCTTGATGATCTATTTCGTCGCAGCCGACAGCTTGAGATTGAGGAGGCGTCGATTCGTGGAGAGACCGATCGCAAAAGCATAGATCGGCTCCCGGAATTGAGGCGCGAGCTTCATGGGGTGCGCGAAAAAATGGCTGCGATGCGTCTTCAGTGGGAAGATGAAAAGCGGGTGATCAGCGCGCTATCTAAGCTGCGTAAAGAGATGCAGGAGCTGAAAATTTCGATAGCGGAGGCTGAAAGAAGATACGAATTAGCGCGGGCTGCGGAGTTGTCATCGCGTGTTATGTCTGAGCTTCAGCAGAGAATCGGGTATGAAGAGCAGCGGCTAATGAGTCTTTCGTCCTCGGGTCATCGGCTGCTGCGTGAATCTGTGGGCGAAGATGAAGTTGCATCGATTGTCGGTCGATGGACCGGTATTCCCGCGACCAAGCTTTTGAGGGGAGAGAGAGAAAAATTGCGACGACTCGCCGATATCTTGCATGAGCGGGTTATTGGTCAGAACGATGCAGTTGATCTGGTGAGTGCCGCGATTATGCGGTCACGCACCGGGGTGAACGATCCGAAACGACCTGTTGGAAGTTTTCTTTTTTTAGGACCGACCGGAGTTGGAAAAACGGAGCTCGCTAAAGCGCTCGCAGAGGCGCTCTTTGACTCCGAGGAGGCGATTGTGCGGCTCGATATGAGCGAGTACATGGAGAAGGCATCGGTCAGCCGATTAATCGGGGCTCCTCCCGGATACATCGGATTTGATCAGGGTGGGCAGTTAACCGAGGCGATTCGACGGCGCCCCCACGCAGTGGTCCTCTTCGATGAGCTGGAAAAGGCGCATCCAGATGTTTTCAATCTGCTTCTACAGGTGCTCGATGACGGCCGCATTACGGACTCTCAGGGTGTCACCGTTGATTGTCGCCATACCGTCATCATAATGACCTCCAACCTCGCTTCGGAGTACATTCTGAACGGTTTTGATTCCTCGGGCGCGCTTCTAATGGAGACGGCGGATCAGGTTCAGGGAGTTTTGTCGCGTAGTTTTCGACCGGAATTTTTAAATAGAATCGATGAAATAATAATCTTTTGTCCACTCTCCGAGAGCCAGCTTCGGAAGATAGTTGATCTTGAGGTGGCAGCGCTTCAGCGGCGGTTGAATGAGCAGGGTAAAAAGCTAGAGGTCTCACCCGAGGCCCGCGAATTCATGGCCCGAGAGGGTTACGACCCTGAATTTGGCGCTCGCCCACTTCGGCGATTTATCCAGCGCGAGGTTAAGACCCTTGTTGCCGAATTACTGATTGATCAACCGGAGGACCAAGCCGGAGTTGTATTTGTTGGGTTGCGGGGTGGAGAATTAAACTGTGTGTTTCACAGAGTTGGTTGAGGCGCCATCGGGGTGAGCACCGAAAACGGTTCGTACCCGTTGCCCTTTTCGCCGAGCTTTTTTGGGAGCTTGCGGGAGTTTGCGTGGAGCCGTACGCTATGAGCATTAGCGGTTAATGGGGACGAAAGAGGGGTTGCCGCAGTTGTGGTTTACCTGAAATAGCGTGCAGTCGCAGTTGCTGAAATTGAAGATGATGGGCTATTGCTCCTTACCTTGGAGAGAGTTCATCAAAAGTAAGGACAGTTTCATTCGCTTTATGGAGGCAGGGTGAATAGATCAGATCTCATTGTAAAATTGGCCGAGCGGGCTGCTATCAGTCAACCAATGGCAGAGAAAGTACTTCAGGCAATCTATGAGTCGATGAAGGAAACGATGCGAGAAGGGGGAAGGATAGAGATCAGAGGATTTGGAAGTTTCACGGTTCGGGAGAGAGACGGCTACACCGGAAGAAATCCGAAGACGAGTGAAAAGATCAGCGTTAGGCCAAAACGGGTCCCGTTTTTTAAGCCAGGGAAGGAATTAAAGGAACGGGTTGACTCTTATCATCCCAATAAGTCGGACGAGGAGCAGGGCGGTACCAGCTCCGAGGAATAGAAAAATCGGCCGATCTCGTGATATCGTTGCATCGGCATTAGTGAGGCAGTGACATTGGACAGCAGGCTCGCGGAGATGTACTTTATCGTCAGAGTGAGCATAAGCTCCCTTAAGGTCGTCGCGCTGTGGAGCTTATCGAGTGTTTCGGGATGTGTGTGCAAGATCATGCGGATCACAGATGCGCGAATTTGAAGAGGTCAGAGAGTTGCGAGGTTAGAATGATTGGATCAAGGAGTGAGTCGGTCAGCATGAATGGACGTCGTGTTCGGGTAGGTCGAGTCGTTGAGTCTCGGTATTCAGGGGGATTTCGGCCGTTATCGTGGGATAATAGAAAAGCTGGAATTGATATCGTAGAGACGATTGAGGAAGAGGTTTTTAGGCTTTCAAGCTCAGGTCAACAATCGTGTCCGCAGCCGGGCTGGGAGATTGTTCTTACGAGCGGAGATGGTGAGCAGGGATACGGCTGGACCCTTTACGGGTTGGCACCGGGAGCCGCCGTTGTAGATGCATGACTTAGTCCTGTGGTTATTTCGCGGTCCTATGATTATTCCGCGTTCTCGCTTACTTTCGTCAAAAAGAATCGCGGCTTAGGCCCCATTTATTGAGGCACATTGCTTAATCCCATACTCATAACCAAGGGGGAGTTGCTAGGGCTAAGTACAGGTCGTATTCCATTTAGTACCCTGTAACTATTTGAAATTGTTGTTTTTTAGCTAGAGAGAGGTTTCGTGGGTTCCGAGTCCGCTTCACTTTCGCGGCAGCATTCAGCTGATTTCCGCGACCTGAAGCGCTTTGGTCGTTCGGGAACGAGCTTTTTCGGAATGGCCGTCCTTAGCGCGGTGGCGGTGATTATTGCTCTTTTTATCAGCTTCTGGGCGCGCCCAGAGGGAACTCAAGCACTTAGAGCTCAGCCGGATCTTCAGAGCGATTGGGTGGTTGGGTATCTCGATCGTGAACAGTCTCTTTCTGATTTCTTGTGGTACTTTGGAATTCCTCCCGAGAGATGGATCTTTAACAGACTATCGGATTCAGTTCTTTCAAGTGGGTCTGGTTGGGCCGAGGCTACATCAGATTCGGTAAATCCCCCTATTAGTCATATCGCCATCCTCTCTGTTCATCGCGGTATTCTCAATCTCCTCTTTTTTCTGCTGATTTCGTGGAGAGCGTGGGTTGCCTATGTCATCTGGGTGTGGGTAAAGCGTTCGTTAGATAGAGGGACTTACGAGGGTAGGGATCTTCTGGGTCAGATGGGGAATGGACGGCTCTTTTACTCAGGTGCTAGAGCAGGTCTCTTTAAAATGGCCGATAACGGCGCTCCCGATGTTCAGGTACGAGGTCTTGCGTGCCCACCAGAAGCCTCCCAAGAGGCGGTTCTTTCCTCATCGCTCTTTAAAGTTTTGGAGCGTTACGGTGCGCTAAGTGAAACAAATAAAACACTTATCAGCTATATTCTTGCCGACCCGCGCATCCCTGCATTTGCCTCCGGAATGAGTGAGGATCGGGTTATTGAACGGGTCTTCGAGGGAGGTTCGTTAATTGAGATTACCGAGGTTGCTCTTGAGCGAGCATTGTATCTGCACGGTCACTACCTAGATGGAACGTACGACGATGATTCTTTCTATGAGATAGGTGATAGCGAGAGTGATTCGGGAGGCATAACCGTCGAGCGATATGCTCATCGTCTTTTACTTGGATTTCATCGAGTTTTGACCGATTCATATCGTGATGCGCTGCGAACCTTAACTCCCGCTCAGGTAGCTACGATAATTCTTGCGCTCGAGGCTGGAAAAGTTCTCGCCTATAGCTTTGAGGGAGGTCGTTGGGTTCGAGTTTCGTGCTTCCCAGAGCTTTGTGCGCGCGCCGTTCTGCATTCGGTCGCAGCATTTGGCGATGAATCATCCTTTTACGAGAGGGAATACATTAGGCAGGCTATTATATATGGCTCGCGATTTAGTCTGATGGGGCCGATTCGATTTCCGCTCACAATGGCTGCTCCCGCGAGAGCGGCACGGCAATGGGTAGAGATTCTTTTGGCGGACCCCCACGAGTTGGCAACGAGTATTGATGAGGTTGAACTTGTCGGGATTGTTGCAGAGGTGCACACCGAGTGGTCTGCGAGATTGGTGGAAACTCTGCAACGCCGCGAATCGACAGTTGTTCAGGGGACCTGTATTGGACCCTCTGAAGTCGTCTTTATGCCGGTGCGAAATCTCCTTGCTCAGATGCGTGAGATTCTTCCGCGTCAGTGGATAGAGCGGATCGGTGATTTGGTCGCGCTAGTGAGTCAAAAGCAGAGGCTGTTGATGATGGCGGCCGAGCTGAATGCTGAAGGGGCCGAAAGCAAAAGTGTGCCAGCTTACCAGCGTATTCTTCCTCCCCTCTCATTTGCAGATAGAAAAAAGATAGGGGAGGAATTTGGTCTTGATGAACAGGAGGTAAAGGATTGGTGTGCGCTTCGAGTCGTTCTCAATTCTAATGGTTGGTTGGCTCGGCGCGTTGGAAATCGGGCGGTTCCCGATTCTTCGGTTATTTTTTGTATTTTAAAGATTGAGCACGATCATTTTCCGCTAAACGATAAGGGACGGGCCGGTTTGGAGGCAGTGGTCCCATTGCGTGGAAGTAGACTTGAAGCGCGACTTGGTAGGGGCTGGGCTTCGCTCTTCCCAGAGGCTTCAATGGCGAAATTAGCCGAATCGTGTCAGGAATATCAGCTCTTTCTCGAGGGCAAAAAGAAGAAAAAAACGGAATCGAGTGAAGATGGTTCTGATGGTGGTGACGGGGATGCAGAGGATGATTCTGAGGATTACTCTCAGGCTGATGAAGGAAGGTTCTAACGATGGCACGTCGATTTGAGAAAGAGGATTTTCAGCAGGTTCGAAGCGAAGACAGGAAAAGCTCGATCCATCAAAGCGCGTGGGCTGCCGCTGCGATGGGATTGTTGTGCGCCTCGCCAATAGGAGATGCGCTCCCTCCTCAACTGCTTGCTGCGCTCGGTTTGTTGCCAGCGATGATATTCGGCCAAACGGCTGGTCGACTGGCGCAGTACGCGAATGTGGAGCGTGAGCGAGGTGAAGAGAGTGTCCGTCGACGAGGAAAGCCGGTCCTCGGAATGCCTCCGCAACGCGATGCGATAAAGCGGATGGTGAATGATGCAAAATCTCGCGGAAAGAAGGTGGTTGATAGGTACCTAGTCGGGTTCGAGCTTGAGACCGGTAAGCCGCTCTATGTGGACGATGACGATATAATCACGCACGGCTGTGTATTTGCGAAAACAGGTGTCGGAAAAACATTATGGCTTGAGTCGCTGATGCTTCAGCAGATGGCGAGAGGACGAGCAAGCGGATTAACCTTTATCGATGCAAAGCGAGACTCGGGAACCCTCGCGCATATTATCTTAATGGCTCTCTATACTGGACGGATTGAGGATCTTATCGTTATTGATCCATTCGATCCTATTCATGCCTACAACTTTGTGATGACAAATCAGAGGGCGGATGTAAAGGCGAGGAAAGTATTGCGAGCCGGATTGCCTCCAACAAGCGATCAGAGCGCGACGAAGCACTACGATAGGCTTGCGTCAGATTCGATCTACCGAGTGGTGCGTGCGCTAGAGAGTATGGGATTGGCGTGGTCTATTCGTGATGTCGCAGTTACCCTCTCAACATTCAACGTTGCTTATCCGCAATTGCGCAGTCTTCTGAGTCGAATTGGTGCGCGTCAGGCGATGGTAGAGCTCGGTCATCTCGCGGCAAGTTATCGTGATATGAAGGGGCAGCTCGACATGCGGAAAATAACCGATAATTTGCGCGGAATCGCCTCGGAGCTTCACTCTATCTCAGCGGGAGATGCGGGGTCGGTATTTTGCGCACGTCACACAGATCTGGTTCTTACTGATGCGATTTTGCGAGGCAAAATCATCTACTTCATGTTGCCCCGACTTGAGGAAGCTGAAAGCGCCGCGCGTATGGTGAAGATTTTCCGTGAAGATCTTGAGGTTTCAATAGGCGAAATCACCTCGTCGCGGGTATACAATCTTGAAGACCCACATTTAGTCATTATTGACGAGGGCTCATCGACCTTTGGTCCGACCTGGGCCAACCTATTCGAGCTCGCCCGAAAGGGGCGTTTTGCGCTGCTTTTTGGTGCTCAGTCGACCGGGGGGCTCACCGATGCCTCGATAGGGTTGAGCGAGGCGTTTTACGAGCGGGTCATGGCGAACGTGAACCTGAAAGTGATGATGAGGATAGGGGATAACCGCACTGCGATGGATATGACCGAGTGGATCGGCAAAGTAACAACGATGAAAAAATCGATCGGTGCAGGCGTTACCACCGGTAAGAGTCAAAACTTCTTCAAGGGGCATCTCGATTTTTCAACGAAGATGACGGACAACGAATCTCAAAATATATCGTTTTCTGAGGATGAAGAGGATCTTGTTAGCTCCGAGGAGTTGAAGCACGAAATGGCCGCTGAAAAGGGGTTGGCGTGGTTCGATCTCGGGGATGGTCGGCCGGTGAAGGGGCGAACCTTTTGGTTTAATTCTGAGCTCCCTGAAACGTGGGAGGGTCGAGAGTTTCTGCCGCAGCTTGAGCGATTCGAGCAAGATGAGATTGGGCTTGCCGATTGGGTTGATGAACAGGTCTTTGTTAAGGAGCAGCAGGAATCGGTTTCTGGTGGTGGGCAGCCGATGCAGCGGCCTCAAGGTCAGATGTATCGCGGTGCTGGTGATTCGTCAGGGCAGAGCCGTGGAGCTGGAGGTATTCGCCGTCCTGGGAGCGGTGGGGGGGATGCACCAAGGGGCGGGATTATGCCGGGCAAGCCTCGCGGAGCGGCGCTCCCATCATTCTCTCGGCCCGTCTTAAGGCCAGTGCGCAGCTCAAGCAAGGAGGATGAAGCAAAGCCGGCGGCCGAAAAAAGCGAATCGGCGGGGGCGGTAAAAACAGCGCCGGTTGCGCAGCCCCAGCGCGATAAAGAGGGAGGCAACGGCCCAGCTCGTCGACAAGAGGTGCAACGCCCTGAATCAAAAAAAGATAAGTCGAGGGAGCAGTCCGGGCAGCGAGGTCAGCCACGCCGAGATCAAGAGAATCAGTCAGGTAATGGTCGACAGACCGGTGAACGCTCTACCGCTTCTGAAAAGACGAAGGGCAATCAGCATCAAAAGCGAGATGAAAAACAGCGCGAAAGCGGTTCTCGCGATGGGGGACCGAAGAATCAGCCTAAACCGAACAATCAGTCCCCGAACCGTGAAGTAAAGGATGGTGAATCAAACGTTTCAGAATCAAAAAGTGTCGAAAAAAGAGAGCGATTCCGTCTTCAGCCCCGCGGTCAGACTCAACGGGGAGAGGATGAGTAAACAGATGTAGGAGGGGCACTCTCTTTCGGTTTGGCCATTTTGTGCTGAACTATCCCCGATATATCGAGAATAGTTCAGCCGAATGCGAAACCGACCAGTTCCCTTTTTTGAGACCATCTTTTATACTTCACCGGATTGGTGTGATTGCGAGTGGGTTCTTTTTTCCTTTGCACCGCTGGCTTAGTGCCCACCCATTTATTGAGAGAGTAAGGTTATGTACACTGGTGGAATTACATTTTTTATCAATAAGTCTTTCGGACGGTTACAATTGGTTCCCGAAGCGGAGGGGTTAAGATTTTTTTATATCCCGATCGTAAATGGTGTCGAAGACGCGCAAGCCCCAGGATCGCTAAATCTCTGTATACCCTTGGATGCTGTAGGTGGTTTGTGGGCAACCTGTCGAGCATTCCTATATGAATTCGAATCGCTGGATGAAAATGTAGTGCTTCAGGGTAACGAAGAAGCTGGCGAATCGGATGCCCTAATTAAACTATACCGCGACAAACCAACCGGCGCCCAGGGCCGTTTAAGTGGCGAAGAAACTTCGTGGCTCCGAATAGTAACCGGCCGCACCGAAGAAGAACGCCGCCGAATAAAATTAGGCCCCCGCGACCTGCTCTGTCTGGAGTTGGCGTGTAGCACAGTGATGACCTTGGCCGCTCAACGCGGATTGCACAGGCCGGCGTTGATGGAGTAGCGGGCGGTAGGGCACACTGTGGGTGACGCGGGGCATAACTTGGGCGGGGATGTGTTTTAGGGTGGTAGGGAAGTTTTTTTGGGAGTTGTGGGATGGTAGGTGGTCCGACGGGTGGGAAAGCGAGGGTTGAGGGTGCTGCGGTTGAGGAAGGAGCGGCTGTCGTGGGTACTCTCTCGCCTCCATCGATCCCGCCTGAGGAGCATTTGGTAGCATTGGTTGATACTGCAGCGGTAGCTTTGGAGGTTGTTAAGTGCGAGGTTGAAAGGCGTGAATTATTCACAAAAAAGCGAAGCGACGGATTTCTGCCCAAACATGAAGGCAAAGACGGTAGTACGGTAGTCGCCAGTAATGTTTGGAATCGAGAGCAATTAAAAAACCTTAATCTATGTGGAAAAGACGTTACAAACACGTTTGTTCTTTTAGATGAAGGAAAAACAAAACTGCTGGGGGATTTTATTCGAGAGTTGGATGATCCAGAAGCCGTAAAGACGTGCCTTCAGGGGCTGGTGTATAATTCGGATACCAAGTTCTACAAGAAAGGTGAAGAAGTAAAAAATAGTGCACTGCTTGATTTCCTTAATAAAGACGAAATATCAAGCGAATACAAGGGTAACGTAAACGATCTCGTTCAGGTTGCTTCACTTGTCGAGCCTCCATTAAAACGATTTACTGATTTGTTGATACCGTCGGAAGGAGTTCCGAGACCAGAATATGCAGAAGCTGGTGATACAGTTGAGGCCGTTACGCCGTCAGCACGAAGGGTGGGAGAGCCACAACCGGCGGGTGTTCCGGCGACGGTGGGTCCTGATAATGCGTCAGTAGGACAGGGAGTTTGGCAAGAGCAGCCTAATATAAGCGAACTTCCAGCATCAAGATTAAATATCCCTGTTGAGGATCAGGTTCCGGAAAATGCTCTTAGTGAATTTTCTAGGTTCCTTAATGAGAAAGCGCAATTTATACGAAGAGAAGTGTCACCTTCGGAAGAGGCGGATTCTGCAAACGTAAATATTAAAAGCACAGAAGACGATGACGTCGAGCTTGTTAAGGCGTGGTTGCGGAAACAGTTCAGGAGTGAACCTTTCGGTGTAATAAGTGAGGTCGTTTCAGAGGGTTCGAGTGAAAGTGAAACTGCAGCGAGGGGGGATCGTCGGTCTAACGAGGATTCGGCGGAAGAATTCAATGACAAATACAGACTATACGATTTTGACCAATATAGCCATAGAGAAAAGTCCAAGGAAGAATTTCTATCTTATACTAAGGAACGCTGGAAAAGGGAGCGAACTGAAGGGTTTAATAACGGGAATACAGCGTCAAAAATGAAAATTTCTGCAATCTCGGATGATTCATGGTACATCGACCCTTGTTCACAGAAGTTTGAAGAAGGATTGATTGATTCGAAACTCATTGATCAGTTCTATGAGGTTAAAGTGGGTATAGTTGGGGATGGCTACGATATAACAGAGTTGGCACAGATCGAAATCAACAAGGACGTCGAAATCAACGAGAGAGATCGAACATTCACCGTAAAAAGTAAAGGACAACTCTTCCTACCTCTAAACCACCCCTATTTCACAGAAAACCCCACCCCGTCCTCTTAACCAAACCCCAATCCAACTCCAGCAAGGCCAATTCCCCATACAAATTGGCCTCACTACCCGAACTAATCCCCCCCCCCACTAAACCGCAACGATCCCCCGAGCTATCGCCACCTTAACCAACTCAGCATTAGTTTTTAAGGCAAGTTTCTTCAGGATATTGCTTCGGTGGGTGTCTACGGTGCGGGTGCTGATGCCTAGGAGTTTGCCGATTTGGCGGTTTGCTCGGCCATCTGCTAGAAGACGAAGCACCTCCAGTTCTCGCTCGGATAAAACCTCGAGAGGATTTGGGGGTGCGGATGCCGGTCCGCTATTGTCTATGAAAGATTTCGTGATACTCGGGCTCAGGTATGTGTTCCCCTTTAGCACGGTATCTATCGCAAATTCAATCTCCTGAACCTCGACATCCTTGGGTAAAAAGCCTCGAGCGCCGGCCTGAATTGCGGCCTTTACGTTTCGTGGCTGACTATCCCCTGAAAGGACAAGAGCTGGCACTGTTCCTGTTTCTCGCTCAGAAAGAGCTTGGAGCGCTTCGACACCTCCGAGCTCTGGCATACAAACATCGACGATAATCACATCGGGTTTGTGAGATGCGAGCACACTGAGGAGTTCTGCTCCAGTCGAGGCCTGTCCAATGACCTCGTACTTTCCTCGAGCCTCGAGCATTTGACAGAGAGCTTGTCGAATAACAATATGGTCGTCGGCAACAACTAGTTTTATCATACCCCCATCACCTCTCAAAACGGTTCCATCCTGGATAAAATCGGGGAGCAGGCGGGTTGAAGGTGCGGCTATAGCGTAATGGTAGTTAGTGAACTCTTCTTACTAAGATCTTTCGCCACAGGGGCTGAAAACTTAGATTGACCTCACTCCATTCGCTCAAGCCGAAAGCTTCATCGGGCTCTGCGACCCGGTCTATGGTGCCCCCTTTGGTGAGGGCCGCACCCCTCTTCCTGAGGGGCACCCATAAAACTTTCATAGGTGCTAACGGCCCTTTTCGAGATTCACTTAAGAGAACTTTTTAATATGTTCAAAGATTTTTTTCTCAATCTCCTCGGATTTAGTCCATCTCATCAACGTCATGTGGAGGTAAGCCTTCTATTTGATCAGTGGGGAGATCGTCTCTCTTCGTCATCGCAGCGGGCTGTCATCACCCTTTGTGCGGCGGTTGCTATTGCTGATGGTTTTTTGGGACGAGAGGAGTTTCGACGGATACTTGAGTCGATGAATCAAGAGCTTGCAATTTCAAATCAATCGGCGGGATTGTTACTTGATGCGGCGCTTAGCAATCCTGAGGGGATTTCGATTGAGCATGCGGCTGAACAGCTTCGTGAATCGCTCGATGTATCGCAGCTTCACGCTATCGAGAATATTTTGCGACAGATAGCGCTCGCTGAAGATGGGATGCAGAGTGAGGAGCGACGAGTGATCGCCGAGGTACACCGGCTCCTTTTCGGGGAGAAAGACTAGGTTGCATCTTCTATGCGGGAACGGCTCGCAGCCGCAGCTTTTAATGTGGAAGGCTTGAGGGCCGCAAAAATCTTCTGAGGGAGACGGAATCTATTGAGAGTGGTGAAATATGGCTACACCGACATCATTTTCAGCACCCTGCTAGAGCGACTTCCAATCATCTTGGTTGATATTTAGCTGCTGAAATCCCTCGATAAGCTCTGAGAGTTCGTGAGGTGCACGAACATTTGTTATTACTAATTCGTTGCCGCCCGTCGCTGCGGTGCCAAGCTCTATTGAGCCAAAATTAAATACTCGCCCCCAAAACGTTTGGTAAACAGTTATTCCCTTAATGTCAGCGTAGCGAATCGATGGACTTTTGAAACGGAACGATACCCGACCCTCCTCGCGGTAGATATTTGTATCATCAAAAAGGTAAGCGTTATCAAAACGGAAATGGAGGAGCGAGAGCAGAAAGCCAATCGGAATTAGGCCGATAACCCGGATGATATTTGGATGACAGGTAGAGGAGCCTTCACCTCCACACGCCTTAAATGCGATCATTACGGCTGCGGTTGTCGCTAATACAAAGAACGCTGCTAGGCTAAATCGTGCATAAAGCGTCGGGTAGACTCTAAGGGTGAAAGAGTCGCCCTCGGCTTGATTTGTTGCTTCCTCAATGGTTGGGTAAAACACACGGACCTCTATTTAAGTGGGTGGGTAATGTTGTGGAGGCGCGTGCAGTACCGCTTTCGGCGTCTACCAGGTAAGTCGAAATATCTGTAAGGTCTATCCTACAGGGTTAAGATCTTTATTCTCCCTTCTCAGCGAGCCAGTTCCGAGAATTGCGGACTGTTTCGATAAGCTTCTCTTCTTCTGAACCGGGTTCTGGCACAAAACCGTAAGACCATTGTACACGAGGGGGCAGAGAGGCCAAGATCGACTCGACACGCCCCCCTGATTGGAGTCCAAATTGGGTGCCTCGATCGTACATCAGGTTGAACTCAACGTAGCGACCCCGCCGAATCTCCTGAAAGGTGCGATGTGTATCCCCCCACGGCATATCCTTCCGCTTTTCTACTATCGGTATATAGCACGAGGAAAGGCCGAATCCGAGCCGCTCGGTGAGTGCGGCTCCATCACGAAGATCTTCGAGAGAATCTCGCCCGAGGTAATCGTAGAAAATCCCCCCGATACCCCGAGCCTCTCCGCGATGAGGAAGATAAAAATAGGAATCGCACCACT
>JBIJBT010000158.1:0-2843 GCA_044345055.1 Bdellovibrionota bacterium | reverse complement strand
GATTGCGCCGCAACTTTCGGGGACTCGAACCCGTTATGAGAAATCGGCGTGGCGTATTCTCGAGCAACCAGTGCACCTCATCGAGCAGCCCCGGGCACTTTTGTATCTCGTCGATAACGATCGGCGCAAACACATCATGCTCTGAGCAGCCCGTTTGTGCTTGTTGATTCAGCAACTGGGTTCGATATCTCTCCCGCAACAACGACGGCCGCGCGCTGTACTCAGCAAGAAGGTCACTTTTGAGAAGATCAATATAAATTGCTTGTGGCAGGTGTCGGCGAATCCAGCTACTTTTACCCACCTTCCGCGGCCCCCACAAGAAGACGGCCCGCGCCTGAGCATTTTGTGTGGTAAGATCAGGTATTTGAATAACTCTGTGAAAATGTGTCATACAAGGGCAGAATATCTGTGCAAATATGCCCTGTCAAGGTAGATTGGTGACGAGTGCCGGTATAGACAGTAATTACAGATAGATAGTAATTCGTAGGATCTCTATTCCTCAGAGGCATAGAGGTAGGTTCAGACAGTTTGAGCAGATTGGGATGGATATCCTTTCCTCCTTCTTACACTCCATCGGGGAAACCGAAACGTTTGAGAGATGAACAAGGAGCCGCAGGTTCCGTCTTGCGTTCACCGGTAACTTAAGTTCACCGATTAATGGTCGAAGATCCAGAGTAAGCGCAATGCTCGATTTGACGATAGGCCCCCTGTATTCAACACTCGCGATAAAATCAGCTTTGCGTGGGATATAGAGTTTCCCACAGGCGGTTTGCAGAGCTCTACTCAACCCAGCTGACGCCGCCTGTGGAAAACCCGCCCTTCCCTAACGTTGAAATTTTCGAGACAGGGTTAACGTCCTAAAACTGATATCCAATCCCGAAAATGAGCGACGCATTATTGTAGTCCACACTGTACGAGCCATTGATGTTGCTCAGGTTCGAGGTAGGAGCGGACATGAACCGTCCCTCTCCGTACATCCGCCAGCGGCTGTCGATAGGGACCTCAGCCCCAGCTATCGCTTGCCAACCAAAGCCTTGGTCTTCCAAATCTGTTTGAGAGTCAAGAGCCGTGTGTTGAACATCCGAGTCTATCTCCTGAAGAACTCCTAAACCAAAACCGACATAGGGTGTCCAAGTCTCGGCGAAGTCGAAGTGATAGAGGCCATTGGCCATTATCGCGACCGATGCCAAATCTCCTCCATCAGCTATATTTGCTCCTCCTGCTCCCTTGACGCTATCGATTTCATTACTGCGATAGGTATATTCAAGCTCTGCAGCCACATTTTTGTTAAAACGGTATCCGCCACCGAGGCCGACGATTGTCCCTGTGGCTAAACTTACCTCACCGGATGGGAATGATTCTGGACTGCTCCCGTCAAAGTCAGAATCTGGAATAAGATTCAGCCCCCCCAAGAGCCTCGCATACGGCCCCTCGTAATTCGGGTTGTCTGCAGATGCATCCGTTATCAGGAGCACCATGCCTAACAGAGCGACTGAATAATGTAATTTCTTTATCTTTTGCAAAGTACGTTTAATTCTCATAGATTACCGTTTTACCTCCTCGTAATAAAGGTAGTTAAAGCCGAATTAAACCGGACCTTAATCAGACCTCATACAAGCAACAACCGGGAGATGCACGAACAGCACGCTTTATGCACGAATGGTAAAGAAGATGCCCAGGTGGTAACCGATGAGAATGAGCACAACGACGAAAGAAACAAAACACCTGTTTGACGCAACCGCTGTATCGGTCGAGCGGTATTTCCTCTTTAGCTCACTAGTACTCATCGTAGTCTTTGCATGGATGGAACCTGCAGGCGCTGCGGGGATCGGATTTTGGAAAGGGCTGATTTTCTGGACGATTCAGATATCCATACTCATACCCCTCTTGATTGCTACCCAGAGGTTTGCCTCCCTCTACATCAAGCCCCGAACTCCACGATCCACCTGGATACAAACCGCACTATCTGGCATTGTCGGAGCTCTTCTGTTTGTTCCGATTGGTTACCTTCTTGATCTGCTTTTTGCGATTCCTGATGATGCCTCATCAGCTGGTATTTTTTTTGGTTTGCTTGACGAAGCTGCAGGAGTGGTTGTACCCGTTGTCATTACCTGGCTAGGTCTCAATGCCCCTTGGGTTCTTCAGTTAGATTTTTCCAGAAGAGAATCTCAGCTGGCTCCTGAACAGGAGGGAGACCAGCAGGGGCTCTCTTTGAGCGAGCCGAAAGAATTGAGCGGTTTTTTTCAAGAGCTACGTAGCCGAGCATCGGGTAGCTTGATTTCTCTGAGTTCAGAGCTTCATTATCTCCGGGTGACTACAACTGACGCTGAAGTCATGTTTCTATATAATCTGAGGGATGCCATCGAGGAGCTTCCTTCCAATTTTGGTATACAAGTTCATAGATCGCATTGGGTCGCTCGGGAGCATATTAAGAAGCTTGTGAAGAGGAATGGCAACGCGGTATGTATCCTGTCAAATGGCAAGAGTCTACCGGTCAGTCGAAGAAAGTACTCAGAGGTGAGAGATTTGCTTGCCTCTGAAATTTGATGAAATTTCAGGCAACACATTCGCCCCACCCTGCTATGCCCCGACCTCGATGTCTCTGAGGAATAGAGGCAGATAGACGTAGTGATACCCTCAGCCCGAAAGCTGCATGACAAAATTTACCGGTGGCCTCGATCCGTAACACGGGAAACTACTGATCACCCTCCTCGTTCAGCCCCTCCAGTCTGTGATTCCCGAGCCCGAAGAGACAACCTCCCCTCTTAAGGCAAAAAATTGAATACCTGTTAAAACTACTTTACTTTTTGTTAGACAGGTATTAAATTTACTCTATGTCTTAC
>JBIJBT010000027.1:0-32671 GCA_044345055.1 Bdellovibrionota bacterium | reverse complement strand
TTCAGCTATTGAATGTCACTTTGTAGACAGTAGAACGCTACTTGGATATGGATTTAGTGTCGGATTTTAGGGGGTTATGTTGGTTGGGGCGGGGAACTTCGGTCTAATCGGAACAATCGAACTGACACAATCTATGGTGTTTCAGTTGGGTCCGATGGAAATGTTTATGTTACCGGATCCACTGCCGGAGGACTTGATGGTCAGACCAACTTTGGTGGAGGCGATGCGTTTGTCGCAAGCTTCGATGCACAGGGAAACAAGCTGTGGACAAGAACCTTTGGAAGTACCCGGAGCGACCTCTCCCTCCAGATGGTAACCGATCCGACCGGTGGTATATTCGTTGTTGGCGATACGAATGGCTCGATTGATGGTCAGACATATGGAGGCTGGGGAGATGCCTTTGTTACCAGGTATGATACAGCTGGCAATCGCATCTGGACCCGTCAGATCAACGGCCCTTCTGAGGAGATAGCGTGGGACATTGCTGCCGGAAAAGACGGTTCCCTATACATTGCCGGCTATACCGGCTCGAATATCAATGGTCAGACAAATATCGGAGAACGTGATGCTTTTCTAATAAAAATGTCTCAGGATGGTACAACTCAGTGGACTAAACTATTCGGCAATAATCTTAGGAATGAAGCCAGAGGAGTAACGATTGGGAAAGATGGGTATATCTATGTTACCGGCACCACGAAGGGCGGACTTGATAATCAGACGAGTATCGGTGGAGCTGATATTTTTTTGACTAAATTCAAGGATGATGGCTCCCGAATTTGGTCGAATGTTTTTGGCACATCGGTAGACGATGGCGTGAGCTGGACTATTGGAACGGCATCAGATGGAAGCATATTCCTGGCGGGTGGAGCCAAAGTAGTGCTTAGCACGAGTATTAGTTTTGGCAAATCTTTTTTCATATCAAAAATTAATCCGGAGTCACTCGGCTTATTAAAAGATAAACAGGTAATTAAGCCTTATCAAAATGTAGATTTTTTCTCTTCTGAAACTACATCGGCTTCTGTTGCTTATCTTGATGCTTCAATAAAAGATCTCGACGCAAGGATTACTAAGACGGGCTATGCCGCGAAGCGCTCCGCTATAGCCAACTCCTACCTTTCAAACGTCTCCCAAATCCAACAGGTCGCATCAGATAGAGCGGCAGTTAAGATTGTGACAAATGAAGAGTATAAAAGTATGGCTTCAACGGCTCAGAATTTAATTAAACCTGCTCAAAAAATAAAAGAAGCACAGGTGCGAAAGAAGTGGGAAACCAGATCTTCATTTATCTCTGCGCTCAGTGCGCAAGCTTAATAAATTGACCCCGAAAATATATTAAATGACTTTTTAGCGGAATATTTATTGATCCAAGACGGAGATCCCGCTAAAAAATCGATCACTGATGGAACTTGCAAGAAAGACTATCGTGCGCCAAATGTCGCATCAAGCGCCTGACTTACTGAGAATTGCGGAGAAAAACCTAACCTTTCTCTCGCGCGCGCGATACTGAAGTAGTGGTCGGAGCTCATCTCTTTAACAAGAAATGTGGTAAGGGGAGGTTCGGGTTTGTTTGGCAGAATGCGGCATATTCGCTCTAGCAGCGCGGCAATAAAAAATGCCAATCGATGATCGACTCGTCGTGTTAGTCGATTAATACCCGATCTCGCGAGCACCTCATCAATAAAAGCCCATAATCCGACAGGCTCACCCTGAGAGATGAAAAAGGGCTCACCCGAAACCGTTGGATCTCTCTCGAGTGCCCGCAGCGCACAGAGGTGGGCTTCGACGCAATCATCTATGAAGGTAACATCGACAAGATTTGCCCCTCGGCCGACGATCGGAAATCGTCCATTGCGCGCTCGTTGAATAATTGTGGGGAGTAAATTGTTATCACCGGGACCAAAGATAAGATGGGGGCGAAGAGAAACCGTTTTTAATTTACCGTTCCTACCACGATTGAGAACTTCTTGCTCTGCCTGGGCTTTGGTTGCTGGGTAATACGCACGATAGCTAGGTGGATAAGGGGTAAGCTCATCAACTCCGCGCAGATCGCCATCATGAGCCACCACACTCGGCGAGCTCGTGAAGATAAAAAAATCACACCCAACCCGTTCGCAAGCATCGAGAAGTCTGCGAGTCGCCTCAACATTTACCCGGTAAAATTCCTCATACCGCCCCCACATCTGAACGTGCGCGGCTGTATGAAATATCGCATAAACTCCAGCAAGAAGCTCGTCAAAGGGAAAATCTTCTCTTGTCAGATCGCCACAAAAAGACCGCACTCCCTCTGCTTCAAGCTCGGGTACTGGTCTGCGGGATAAAGAGAGGACCTCAAATCCCGCCCGTCGGAGAGCTCGGCAAAGAGCTTTTCCTACAAAACCGCTCCCTCCCGTGACGACCACTCGCTTTCCCTCTCCAAGGGGCAACTCACTCTCTTTCATCACCATTACCCCTTCGCGGAACGACCGTGATTTTGAGCCCAGACAGAGAGTCGATCTCGGAAAATTTTTGCGTTGTGTCTTCCATCAACCGGGAACGAAGGATGGACAAAGAGCTTATCAATCTCTGCGGTCAATTTATTTACCTTGAGTGTAGAGGATACTTTCTCTAGCAGCTCCCCCTGATTAGTCCCTTCAAGATTGGCGGCCGGGTCGTGCGGCTCGATAACGATCCCCGCCCTACCCCCACCAAGATGAACCAATGCACTCCTTCGTACACCTTCTACCTGATTAACAATTCGCTCGACGGGGATTGGGCACCAAAGCCGCGAGCCACTGACGATATGCGCGATTCGACCGCAAAAATAGGCCATTCCAGAGCGACCCAAGTATCCGACATCTCCGAGCGCATGCCACCACGTGCCATCGACTAGCCGCTTCGAGCAAGTTTCCCCTGCGCGATGGAGATATCCAAGACTGACCGTCGCGCCCGACACCCAAAGCTCGCCGATCTCTCCGCGCTTGCACGGAGAGCCCCACTCGGATTCGCTCGCTGCAGTGCCAAGAGGCATCACCAGGACTGAAACCCCCTTAACCGTTTTCCCGATTGGCAGACCCTGCTGTCCATCAAGAGATTCCTCGAGCTTCTTTTTATCTCGAAGCGCAATCCTTTCCGCACCCGATAAAATCGATACCGGCAGCGCCTCGGTTGCTCCATACGGAATATACACCTCGCCATTCGGCACGACAGAACGAACCGCTGCAATTACCTCATCATTGACCGGCGCACCCGCGATAAAGACCCGCGATATTGATGGGAAACGTTTTTCGATTCCTCTTGCCCAATCAGCAAGTTTTTTCCACAAGGTCGGCGATCCAAAAGACGATGTGACCTGATGTTTATCGATGACCTGCGCTAATCGATTGGGATCAAAATCAAGTGGTGCTCCAGGATCTATCGGAGGTATTACTGCAGTAACTCCAAGTGCAACATCAAAGAGGGAGAATACTGGCAACAGAGGAAGATCGACCTGGCCGGGCATGAACCCAAATGTTGAACGGAAAATCTCTAACTGTTCACTCACCATTTCGGGTGAAAACAGTACTCCCTTTGGCACACCGGTCCCACCTGAGGTATAAGCTATCATCTCAACAGTCGAGCGCTCTATTTCAGGAAACTCATCCGATTCAAACTGAGCGCGGAACACGCCAGAGGTACTCGGAAGTGGGATCGCGTCAGATACGATGCAATGATAACGGACAGTCTGAAACTGCCGAAACCAGGCAGCTCTAAGCGGAATAGCGCGAGGTACTGAGACAACCCCTATAACCCCCGCATTATCAATACACCGCTTCAGATTCTCAGTTCCTACTCCAGGATCAACAAAAACGGGTGTCCCGCCGTTACCCAAAATCGCAAGAGTAAAGGCGATAAAATCAATACCCGGGGGAACGAGCATCAATACCCGATCTCCCGTCACCATTCCCCGCGAGAGTAATCCACGCCGATATTGTTGAACGAGCCGCCAGAGCGCACCAAAGGTAATTGATCCGGTGGCACTGTCCGATTGTTTACCCGGCATCACGATGGCGACAGCATCACTATGAGCAGCCACCCCTGCCCTAACAGCGCCATACAGTGTGCTGCGCTGGGGTGCCGCCTGAGACACCACACCTGACTGCTGCAAAAATTCCCGAACTGCCGACGCTGCACGCTCAGGTTCATCCTCTGGCACAAGGTGCGATGCAGTCGGCAACTCCTCAATATCAGCTAATGGAAAATAACCCCGCATTTTTCTCAAAAAACCGGGATGAAAACAGGGATCTTTAAGCCCCCACATAATTTTTACCGGCTTCTTAGCCAACTGCACCAGACCCTGCTCTAGGTTGAGTTTTTGACCAAAAGAGGGATGCGCAGCGAAAAATGGAATATCGGAGACAAAATCCCAAATTGCCTGACGCGCTAATGCCGTCTCGTAGGGAGCTTCATAGCCCCGCCGCACCTCATCCGATAGCTTTCGATACGCACCGATTGAGGTCGTTAATCGAATGAATGTTTTGGTGTATTTTGTCAGAATTTCCCCGATAAAAGGGGATGCAGCTAGACGAATTATGCGAGGTAATTCGTCTATTTCGCCGAGAGTTGTGTTGAAATAAAAAAGCTTGTCGACATCATCTACCCGACGCTGCGCAAGCGCGGTGCCTATGGACCCCCCCCAATCGTGCATAACGAGGGAAAACCGCTTTATTCCTAGCGAGTCGAGCAGCTCTTCAAGATGGTCTACTCGATCACGAGCTCTAAAGGGGTGTCCCGGTGTACGCTCAGAGAGGCCGCAACCGAGGTGATCTGGAACGATGACGCGAAAGGAATCCCGCAACGCCTTCGCCAGGTTTCGGTATAGGTAGCACCAAGTCGGATTACCATGAACCATAACGACGACGGGACCGCTCCCCTCATCGAGGTAATGCATCCGATACCCGCCGACCACCCGAAATTGCGAGTTAAGCCCCTCTAGCACTCGCTCACCGGAGGATACTTCATCCTGAACCGAATGCTGATCATCGCTATTTACAACTGAACCAATCCTCAACACGGAACTTCCTGCTACCACTCAACCCCCCAAAAGAGCGAGTTCAAACCACTGCCAAACCCAGTGCACACAACCTTATCACCCCGCTGAATCCCCTTTTTCTCTGCCCCCATGACAAACGCAGCGGGCAACGCCGCAGATATCATATTGCCGTATTCCTGATAGATCGAAAACTCTTTGCTAAAATCGAGACCCAGCTCTCGATAGAATGCCTCATTCACCTGACGCCCTACCTGATGACAGAAAACGTGATTAACATCATCACGCGACCACCCCAAAACCTCCGATGCCATCGGCCAGGTTTGTCCCCCAATTTTTGATGCCGCAGCGATTAACTTGCTGGACTCCGTATGCATCAGCGGTTGACTCGGGAACAGCTCCTCAAGAGTTCCAGAAACGCAAAAGTCACCGTTGCCGGTGCAAAGGTCGGTATGTTCTGTCGCCGAGAGCCCAGCTCCGCCGAGGAATCGGTGTCCCTCTCCACGGCTGTATCGCTCGTGGCACACCCCAAAGACCACCGCACCTGAACCGAGGGTAAATACCGGCACCACCTTGAGCAAATCATCTCGGGTAATGTTGTCAATCTCGCGACGCAACATCCGAGCATTTGATTCGATTATCAGGCTCGGGACCTCCGGCGATACAACAAGAGCAGCTCGAGCCACACCCGATTCAATCATGTTCGCCGCTATCATTAATCCATTCGAAAATCCGATACACGCATTCGTCACATCGAACGCCATCACTTTGGGTGATAATCCGAGCTTCTTATGAATAATGCAGGCGGTTGAAGGCTCAAATAGATCCCGACTAACGGAGCAATTTATCAGAAGGTCGAGCTTATCGATTGGAAATGTTTTCTCAGCGAGCAATCGCTCTATCGCCTCAACTCCAACATCGCTTGGCAGAGTTTCACGACTCCACATGAATCGCGAGGCTACACCAGACAACCGCTCAAGCGTCCCTTTTGGAATGCCGAACCGCTCGTACACTTCACCGATCTCTTCCTCAATCTCAGCAGAGGTGACCCTTATTGGTGGTTGAACGAATCCACACTGTTCAACAACCACCTGAGAATATTGAAATGCCACCATAGAGTACCTGCCAAAGAATTAAGGGTTGTGTTGGGACAAGTTCGACGAGACTGATATAAAAAGATGAATGGTGCCGCGCAGACTAACGACCAACGGAGAGAACCGCAATAGTATACCGAACGACCGTCTTTGAATCCAATCGGCTCCGAATAATGCCAATTTTGCTAGAATCTCGGGGCTTGTGACCCCCAATTTGCCATAGAGGAGCCGATAATCTCTTCTAGCTGGTCCTTTTCCTGAAAATAGGCCTGCGCAATCGCGAACTGGCAACGAGCTCGCGAAAGATTTTGCCCCTCGTACTGAACCCGAAAGTAGTTATCACCGCCAAGATAATCGGTGAGAAACCGAACTCCCAACGTGAGACTAATCAACCCAGGCATGAGACACAATGCCTCGGTTTCCGTCCTGCTGAGATAATTTTCCCCAATCCCTTCAAGAAAACCACTCGTGGCCTCACGCAAAAAATCCCATCGCATCGGCATCGGGATATCGGCTGGTCCATCCTCACGAGATGCAACCCCAATCTGACGGGAAAAATCACCAAAATCATACAGAGGTGAGCCAGGCATCACCGTGTCGAGATCGATAACACAAAGGGCACTCGCCGTTCCGCGCCGAAAGAGTACGTTGTTAAGCTTAGTGTCCCCGTGAGTAATTCGGAGCGAATTAGAGCCCTTCATTAATCCACTGACCACCGCGACTCTTTCTTCATTCCGCAATGCGAATTCTATTTCAGCAGCTGAAGCATCTCGTCTTGCATCCGGCGAATCTTGTAGCGCCTCTGCAAGAGCCCGAAACCGGCCTGCAAGGTCCTGAAATCCAATTAATGGGGTTACTACCGATGAAGCTGGAAGCGGGGCGATCTCTCTTAGAAATGTGCCAAAAGCAAGACCCGCCGCACGGGCTACCGCTTCGCTCGGACATGAATCGTAGGCAACAGAGTTCTCAATATATCGATAGGTGCGCCACCATCCTCCCTCCTCATCACAGATCCAGAATGATCCATCCTCAGATGATACTAACTCAAGAATCTGATACGGATACGCCGCGCATCCCCGGAGATGATCCGTTATTCTTTGAATATTCCGCATCACGAGAGATCCATCAGGAAATACTGATGGATTAATCCGCTGATGAATATATCGAACAATTTGAGAGTCAGACTCAACTATAGACAACCATGTTTCGTTAATATGCCCTTGCGTAATCGGGGTGAGTTCCCTAACTTCTCCCCCGAGGACGAAACGATGGGCGATCTTCTCCGTAACAAAGCGAGATGTCGTTTTCATGCGATAGCTCTCAGTAAAGAGTTAAAGAGAAGACAAGTTCAGCGAAAATCGGTTATCGAGTCACCCAAAATCAGGGAGGACTAGATAGTAGCAGTGTTTAGATGACCGAATGATGAGTCGTTCAGAAACCGTTATTTACACAGTGGTGGATAGGTACGATTTTTTTAGCTTTTGAGCAACCTCTCGATGACCATTTTCATCCGATGGTGGTGATCAATCGGTAATACGCACCTTACAGAAGTTGATTAACTCTAGGGAGCGCGGATGTGTGGTGTTGCGCCCCTCGGAAAAGTGCTGGAGCTCCTCTTATGAACGGAACAATTGTTATCGTAGCGAGCCCCGATCGACGAGAAGTAACTCGTCTCTGCAATCTGCTTAATCATAGGGGGATATCCGCAACTATTGAGACTCGAACGGTATATGTTGGAGGAAAGGCGGCGAATGGGTATCGCTTGAGGGTCCCTGCTGAACAAATGACCATGGCTCAAACCGCACTTGCGCAGGAGTCAGGGGTATCATCAAAGATGCTTGAAAAAAATATCGAGCATTTGGCTGAGCGTTAGTTCGGTAGCTCATCTGTTCTAACGTCACTCGTCATCACGCGATCGGAAAAATGTTGTTGCGACTAGTGCGTGATCAGAGGCGCCTTTCGGCTCTGCCACGACTCGACTACGTGGCGTTTCGCCCCGCATCAAAGCCTGTATCAAGCTCCACCGATTCACGAGAATATCATCAATCCACTCAAAATGAGCCCCAAATTTATACGTTCCTGACGGTTTCCCTTCGAGGAATCGTTTTGATAATAGCGAGTCAAAGCGCGGCTCCCTTTCAGCAACTCCACCGACACAGACACTTTCCCCAGCTTTGCTGACGATGCAACTTCCGTTACCTCGAAAATCTACCAGCGATTGCTCACCTTTCAGGATACGGTTGCTCGCACTTTCCTGTCGGCTATTGCGGTCACCGAGAATAATGACCCACTCATCATCACGAAGAAGATTTTCCGCAAAATGAGCCTCGACAAGGATTCGCAGATGCTCTGCCATCTGCATCCGAAGCATCTCGAATTGAAGACGATACGGGTCTCGCCCTCCTCCGTATTTTGATTTCAGATGTATGGCGACAAGGGTTAATCGCTGTTTCCCCCAACGAACCTGTAGCACCAGTGGCCCCCGACTCAGCCGCTGAAATTGCTCACCCTTTTCAAGTGGAGGAAGGAGTGCTCCTGCATAAGACACTACTCGTTCCACAATGAGATTTTCGGTTGCGACAAGAAATCCAATCCGAACATCACCTTTATTTGCCCCACCTAAAATCGGGACAAACTGTTTTCCACTCATCTCTGAAAGAATTTCAGCTAACCGATTAAGCCCCGCACGCGCTGACTCCGCTGTTCGGCCAACAACCTCTTGTACCGCGATAATCTGACATCCTGCCTCCTGAAATCTTTTAACAAGGAGCTTCTCTCTCTCCTCCAACGGAAATCCTTTCTTTGAGGTTACGCGTTGAGCAACTTCTTCCGGCAGACCGTAATTGGCAAGATTCTGAGAGCAAATTGTCAATCGTTCGGGAGCGCGAGTTGAAAATATCGGAGAGCGAGTGCTCGAAATAGGCAAATTTTCTGCGCGAATCGGCCGAACAAACGATGCTGAGAAAACAACAGCCGCTGCGGTAATCTTTAGTAACACCCCAAATGAAAAGCGTCGCATAGTGCCCCCCTTGAAAAACGGTCACGATAAAAACGGATCAATACATCCGTGATATCGACCAAAGGGGTTATGGAGTTTCCGCTAGAAATCAAAAAATCGCTTAATCAAATTCGATTGGATTAAAATCGAGAATCGGAGAGTG
Source organism: Bdellovibrionota bacterium (assembly GCA_044345055.1). Taxonomy (GTDB): domain Bacteria; phylum Bdellovibrionota_C; class UBA2361; order UBA2361; family OMIW01; genus OMIW01. The sequence continues at coordinate 23,411 of JBIJBT010000027.1, read as the reverse complement.
TGGATCCGGTCGATTCTTTTCGAGACTTCTGTAATCGTGTCGTTTTGGGATCTTTTAGACCTGCTCGAAGGTATTCCGGATCAATTCCGAGAGCCTCACACACCGATTCGTAGGAAAAAAGATAATCGGTATCAGATGATTCGACCCACCATATGGCCTCCCGATATCGCCGGGCTTCATCCCCCGCGCCGTGAGGACGGGCGTGTATCAAAACCTGAATCGCATCGTACAAAACCGCCGCGAAGAGCTCCCTTTCGGGACCCTCTGCGAAACCACCGGTCGTCTCGTGCTCCATAAGATCACGGAGCCGGACCGATCTTCCTCCTAACCAATCCCCATCAGACCCACCGGTCGCCATGATCCTCGCACTCCCATCAAACTATCAGTTCGATAAGCCCCCTCTTTGAGGAGCTCGGGAGACCGCCATGCGGACCGCTCTCTAATAGAGCATCTCCCCTTCGATAAGATTCACCGAGAGGGGAGAACGAAACAATTTTTCTCTGGCTGACACTGTTTGAACTTCGATCAGCGAGAAGTGCGCTCTTTTCGACCGCATTTATTGGTACTGCGATCAATACCCCACTACTTCTCAGCCCCGACCGTAATCTCAGTGCCAGGTTCAAGCTCGACGAAAGCATCGTGCAGTGCCCGTACAGCAACCTCACAATATTTGCGGTCAATAACCACCGACAGCTTGATCTCAGACGTTGAGATCATCCTCGTCGCAATCCCCTCTGCGCCCAACACAGCGAACGCCTTCGAAGCAACTCCCGCATGATATCGCATACCCACCCCTACGATCGAAACCTTTGCAATATCTCGATCTATCGAGTAATCACTCGCTCCCAAACGAGGGAGGAGGTTCTTCAGAAGCGCAATAACGCGGTCAGATGATTCCTCCGGAACGGTGAACGAAATGTTCATCCGCTCTCCTACCGCCTCGCTCTGGGTTATGACATCGATAAATACATCTGCGTCCGCCAGCTCAGTAAAGAGTGTGCTGAGAGCGTCTCCGCCGGTCGGCATTCCGGAAACAGTTACTTTAATATCATCAAGTCGATACGTTACCCCTGTTACCACCGGTTTTTCCATAAGCTCACCCTCCTTTACAATCCAGGTCTTTCGCGTTGGGTTGAAGGTTGACAATACCGCCAACGGCACTCCGTAGCGCATCGCAAAGTACACCGACCGTGGGTGAAGAACCTTTGCCCCCAAACTCGCTAATTCAAACATCTCTTCGTGGCACACTCTATCGAGACGACGCACTCGCCGACAAACTCGGGGGTCGGCCGAATATACCCCCTCCACATCTGTGTATATGTAACACGCCTCTGCCGATAACGCGGCAGCGAGCGCAACCGCCGTAATATCCGACCCACCACGACCAAGCGTCGTAAAATCGCCCGAGGGAGTTACGCCCTGAAAACCAGCAACGACCGGCACGCCGCCTGTTGCAAGAAATCGCCGCAACAGCTCACCATCAATACTCTGAATCTTTGCGTTTGTGTGGTGCTCATCGGTATTTATTCGCGCAAGATACCCATCAAAGCTTCTGGCGGAGAGGCCCTCCTCCTGGAGAGACATTGCAGTAAGCGCAGAGCTAGCGAGCTCTCCCGTCGCGAGCAAAACATCGAGCTCTCGTGGATTGGGTTGTTTTACACACTCGCGAGCCAAAGAAACCAGACGATTTGTTTCCCCCGCCATCGCCGATACAACGACAACGACCTCTTTGTCTGGGTTTTCCTCTTTGAAGCTCCGCACCAATTTTGCAACGTTTCGGATCCTCCCTAAATCGCCGACCGAGGTACCCCCGAATTTTTTTACGACTATCGGTTTCATCACCTACTCCTTACCCTCTGAACCACACGTTACGCGCGCTCTCCATCCACGCTGTGACGATCGAGCTGCTCTACTCCTGAGGTGCCCCCTTCGACAAAGGTCATCGGAGATACCAAGGTAAGTTCAGCTTTCTCCTGAAACTCCCTCAAAGACAATGCCCCTATGTTACACATAGTGCTTCGCAATTTTGCGGTCGTTAAATCGACCTTATCGGAAAGCGGCCCACTAAATGGAACAAACGCATCCACCCCTTCTTCAAATTTTAATCCACCACCGCCACCATACCGCTGCCAGTTGCGCGCCCGAATCGACCCTTCTCCCCAGTACGGCTTGTAGAGGCTCCCTCGATGACGAATCGTCGGTGTCGGACTCTCAGCAGTCATCGCAAAATATTTACCCATCATCACAAAATCGGCTCCAAGAGCGAGCGCCATAATGATATGAGTATCGTTACCGAGCCCTCCATCGCTACAGATCGGCACGTAAACGCCCGTTTCACGCCAGTACTCATCACGAGCAGCGGCGATCTCAAAAACTGCTGATGCTTGGCCCCGACCAATACCTTTTTGGCCTCTTGTTATACAGATCGAACCACCCCCGATTCCAACCTTAACAAAGTCGCATCCTGCATCAGCAAGATAGCGAAAACCTGCCTTTGTAACTACGTTACCAGCGCCGACAACCACATCGGCTCCCATCTCCTCCTTGACGAACCGAATCCCATCCTTTTGCCACTCGGTGTAACCATCCGATGAGTCAAAACACAACACATCGGCACCCGCTTTTACAAGCTCAGGAACTCGATCTCGATAATCGTGGGTATTTACCCCCGCACCAACCACGAGCCGCTTTTGCTCATCCGTAACCTCATCGGGGAATAGCTGATGATCAAAAAAGTCCTTGCGAAAAACCAACGCATTCAATCGGCCATCGGCCTCAAGCACCGGCAAACATTTTGCTTTATTCTGCCACAGAAGAGTGGTCGCCTGAGCGAGCGTTATACCAATCGTTCCACACTGGATCGCGGAAACAGGTCGAAAATATTTTTCTATCGGTGCATCAAGGTCATCCTTAAATTCCCAATAATCATCGCTAAGTAAAAGTCCGCGAAACACACCACGCCCAGTCCCATCCTCGGTAATCGCAACTGTCGAGTGACCCGTCTTTTTTTTCAGCTCAACCGCCTTTCTTAGCGAGTCTGATGGCCTCAAATTTGTGTCGGATCTGACAAAACCAGCCTTATGCTCCTTTACCTGCTGCACCATCGCGACCTGCGATTCAATACTTTGGGAGCAATAAATAAATCCCACCCCTCCTTTTCGGGCGAGCGCTATGCAAAGCTCCGGCCCCGAAACGGCCTGCATCGCCGCGGAAACAAACGGCACATTCAACATGAGCGGCTTCCCGCCGGCTACACCCCGCGCCAAAGGCGCTCGTAGGGACACCTGAGAGGGAATATGTTTTTTCTCAGTTAATCCCGGAAGAAGGAGAAACTCATCGAATGTCCGCGAGATATCGTCGATAATTACAGCCATGAAGATCCCCATTTAGAGATATGGTGGGAGTGCTACTGTGAGGTTTAAGAGAGCAGAACGGGTGATTAGGCCGCTAAAAATTATCGGTAGAGGGTAACGTAAAAGTTGGGGAACAACAATGAGGCAGAGGGGGTGGCATTGAAAGAGATTGGGCTAAGATTGTGAGGAATCCGGCTTGGTTGAAGGGGATGGGCCTTCGGCGGGGGCTTTTATGGCTCTGAGAGATAGAGGCCTATTCCTCACCCCTCTATTCCACCCCTCTATTCCCACCGCTCTATTCCACCGCTCTATTCCTCTGAGAAATAGAGGAAGGTGGTCGTTCCTAATAATGCAGGAGAGTTTGTCCGCTTTAAGCGCATTCCGTAGAATTCACAAGCGTCTTCTTTTGGAGTTCGCTCAACGGACTCTGTCAAAAGGACCTCTTGCCTTTGAGATAAAGAGCCAAGAGGAGTCAGGGAAATGACTCTGTTTCGGGGAAACCTCTATCCCCGATCTCTGTTTCTCAGACTTATAGAGGTTCCCCCAAACAAGCACAGCTGATGGGGGTGGGTTTCTGCGAGTTTTTAGCTGAAAATGGTCGGCTATTGGGGTCGAGACGGCGCATTTTCGGGGCAGAAACGCCGATTTTTTGCCCGTTTTTGCTCCGAAAATTGCTTTTTGGTCGTAGCTCTGCGAATGCGGCTGAAAGTCGCGGGTGGGGGAGGGAGTTTTGAGAATCGCTTACCGAAAGAGGCGCCTCAGGTCACTAATCCAACGTAGGGACGATAAGTGCCCTCGGGGAATTCTGTGGTGAGGTTGCCACTTCGATATTCCTCAGAGGCGACTTTGAAGCGGAAGTAGATATCGTAATACCAATCATTCATCTCGGCACGGCGAACGTCGCACTTCGATAGGACGCGGGGGCGATGGGTGGTTAGGGTTGAGGTTTTTGTGGATTTTGGGAGTGAGCCCGGCTCAACTCGTTTTAAGGCGACTGGGCCGAGAAATTTCTTCCCTTCAGTGTCTCGGGCTTTGAGAATCTCTTGACGACGCTCCTCTAGGCGACCGGTCATCAATAGGGCGTACTCTCTTTGGGAGAGATGTTCATAGCCGGGGAGTCTTGCGTATTCAAGGGTAAATTCCTCGAGAAAGTCTTTCTTGTCTACCTTTTGACCCCACCGAGTAGCTTTGTAGTAGGCGGTCCAGTTCATTACCTTAAATTTTCGCTTTATTCCCCACACCGCGTCGTGGAAGCAGTTGTAGCCCGGATAATCAGAGATTTTTTCAACAAGGCCATCTTTTACTGGCTGGAGGACGGTATAAAAGAAGTAGTTCTCGATGTCGGAGTGATCACCGAGAAACTCGTTTGAGTATCTCCTTCCCCAGATTCCACCGCCAGAATATGAGGGTGTGTGTCGGGGAACGGCGCGGGCTATTGTTGATTTTAGATCTCGCAAAAAATGAGCGCGATTCTTTTTGTTGTTGTGTGCAACGATGTGTAGGTGGTTTCCTTCGATAGCAAAGCCGTAGAGGGTGATTGTACGCCGAGTGGCGTATTTGGCGGTTAGTCCGAGGATACGATGCTCGAGCGATTCGTTGTTTACGAACCAGAGGCGCGAATCCCTGGTTCGACTGGTGATAAAGTCTGAGTGTTCGTTTGTTTCTATGCGCGGGTGGCAGCCCATCTGTGTTGTCCTCCAACAGAGAAAAAAGTTTCTCTCTGTGATCGACACGAGGGGTAGCAGAGTTGTCAAAGATTGGCTGTTTTTTTGTTGATTAAGCATAGCTTAACCAACTGGCACGATATCTGCCAACTCCTCACTGAACAGGGAAATAATTTCCGGCGCATTAGTTTTACGAATGATCACATTCAACCCGTTTTTTTGTGGCGGGTGATGAAGTACAGCCGTTCCCATTTTCCGTAACTTGAGGACTATTCCATGGCGACACTCGGCTTCGCAGGCATTGCATCAGGTATCGATACCGAGAGCCTAATTCGGGCTACCTCTGCAGCATCTCGACAATCCCGCGTAACTCCGCTCCAACAACGGGTACAAGAGCTCACCGACACGAACGATGCGCTCGGCACTCTGACAACGCGCCTCACTCGACTCCGCACCCAGGTGAATAAATTTAACACTCTGTCCGGAGGCCCACTCGAGAAAAATGCCTCAACATCGGATGAAGCAGTTCTAACAGCCGCCGCGGGACGCGGAACTCCGAGCGGATCGTATGAGGTAACTGTATCGCAGATCGCAAAAAATGGGGTATTTTCGTTCGGAGATCGCTGGAGCAGTACATCCTCAGTAATAAATGCTGCAATCGACAACTCTGCGTCTGCAGAGAGCCGGACAGTATCGATTGCTGTCGGTCTTGGAAGCTCACAGGAGACTATTGATCTCGAACTATCCAATACCACAACACCTGCTGAGCTCGTTGCAAGCTTTAATGATAGGTCATCAAAAGCAGTAGCAACGCTTGTCAATGTCGGTACAGCGGCCATTCCGAGCTATGCGCTCTCTGTGACCGCAATTAGCGAGGGAACTCAAGATGGAACGGTTGCTCTCGTAAACCCTACCGGCTCTGAGCTCCTCAAAGGCACTGCCGCGCTTCAAAGCGGTACAACGCAGAGCGCGGCAGATGCGCAATTTTCAATCTCCGGAATTTCAGGAACCATCACTCGCCCCTCAAATACCGTCACCGATGTTGTACGAGGCCTGTCTCTGAACCTCCGCTCACTGGGAGACTCCACTGTCACCGTTCGGGATAACGTTACGGGAAGCACTCAATTGATGAGCGACTTTGTCGATCGGTTAAACGAAATAATTACCTTCGTGAATGAAGGTAACCAGGTAACTCAGGAGGAATCAAAACAGGAAAAAGTTAATACATTTGGTCCTCTTACCAAAACGAGCGTTGACGAAGGGATCATCAGCGCACTTCGCACCGCTGTATCATCAACACAAGCACCATCCGGCTCTGCAGTTCGTGTTTTCGCCGATCTAGGAATTGCAACACAAAGAGATGGAACTCTCTCATTCGATGCGACCAAATTTCGAGCCGCAGTAACGAGTGAACCATCATCTGTCGAGACCCTCCTAAAAACATTTGCTGATCAGATAGGATTAACGGGCGGCACGATCGATAACTATACTCGATTTAACGGGCTCATCGATGGAGTCGAAAATGGGAATAAGTTATCAATTGATAACAGTAACAAACGCATCTCAGAGGCTGAAAAGGTTATAACGCAAGCCGAGGACCAGGCCAGAGCTCGCTTCGCGCGATTTGAATCCCTAATGGGAAATCTTCAAAACCAACAATCGAGACTAGCTTCCGCGCTTTCTTCAATCGGAAGATAGGCCTGGATTTACAACACGCCCCATTCGATACTGATTCTAACCCTCACAACCTCACCAATTTTATCACTCTCCCTCGCCCGAGTAGTCACCCGAACTGAACATTTCTCGGGCTGATTTCACTAACAGGTCCCCCATCGGACGAAGCTCGATCTCGATGAATTTGAATATAGCTTCTGCGAGCTCTTGAGAGGTCGTTATGGGTTGACGCTCTATCTGAAAAGGAGCGGAATCAACAACTATAGTCTCTTGACCTCCGAGCACCTCAATCGACTGCTGATTTGCGAGAACAACGACGGTCATACTGCGCTGCTCCATATCTGGACTGATGGCCTCTATCTGAAATACATCCCCGAGCGGTGGTTCCTCGCCGAGAAACGTCACCAACAGATCTGAGCCATCGGCAGCTTTCACCTTTCCGTTTGCCGCCAGCAGCCGCAACATCACCCAGGTGATCTGATGACGATCCTCTGAGATAGTTACGGGAGTTGAACCGCTGCGCGATTCGGCTGCCTCAACCGGCGAATCTATCGGTGGGGGCGGAGGAGGCTCGGAGCTATCAGCCGTTGATGGATTATCTTCTTCAGCGGGAAGGGTATTTAACTGTCTTAGCGGCCCCCCTCGCGCTACTGCTCCTCCCACACCCAAACCACCAGCTGGGTCACTCTCAGATTTTCGCCCTCCTCGTTCCCGATGCAGCTCTTCGGCTGTTCCCTCACCCACTGAACCAGAGGGCAATGTTGTTACTACAGGAGGCGGAGCTGAATCGCTGATTTCGGATTGTTTTTCAGCGGATGAAGGATCCGCCTTTTCCACACTTGAGGAAGGGTTCGTCGACCTGATGCGATTTGATATAAGCTTCATGGTGACTATTTCGCCCTCGGAATGAGACTACCCCCGCAACTCTTAACGGATTGCTTTGAGAGTGTAGCACTCCGAATGAGTTTGCGGGAGGTTACTCCAATTTCCGATCTGAATAGATATCGTCCTTAACTCCAAGGTTATTATAAATTTGGCCGTCTAGGTCGTTTTAGCCTCACTCCATCACCCTAATTCTGAACAGACCTAAACAAAAAAACGCAGCTCTCCTTAAAGTTTGCCACCCTAAAGCCTCATCCAAACTGCCGCCGGCGCGCGCACTCAGCAAAACAGTTGCGCACTATCCCCTCGTCAAACGGCTTAGCGATCATCGCGACCGCTCCGGCATCCCGTGCCTCTCGAAGCAAGCGAGGTGAGGGCTCACAGGTCATTAGAACCGTAGATACTTTTTCAAGGACACCCTCATCGCGCAGAGTACGGATTAAAAAACAGCCATCCTCATTTCCCGGATAATATTGGTCGACAAAGAGCACACCTCCATCGAATTTTCCATCACGAATAAGGGGTATCGCCTCACCCGGACTATCGACCTCTTCTACGGGGCCCATACCGAGCGCTCGGGTAATAATCATTTTCAGAACCCGCCGAAACTGTGCGCTATCATCAACGATTAAAATCGGCATCTTAGAACTATTTGAGGTCATTGATATCGCTCCCGTAACTCGGCACATCGGCCGCTTTTCCTCTGGCGGATTACGCCCCTCGGCGTCATGATGAGAAGGTAAGGACAGGTCGTAAGGCCATGACTAGAACGCTGCACCACAACCATAAGTGAGCTTTTTTGATGGATACCCTCGCCCTCTCAATTCGCTCTCTTACCCGCCGTATTCGGGCAGGCACCCTCCTTTGTAAGGATGTAGCGCTCGCGCATCTCGATTCCCTCAAGCGGTGGAATAACTCTACTAATGCGGCGTGCTATATTAATGAAGAAAGCGGTACCGCGCGAGCAACGGAGCTCGATGCGAGCATAGGTCGGGGCGAAAAACAGGGATTACTCGTTGGAGTTCCATTTTCGGCGAAAGATCATATTCGGGTGGAGGGACTCCCCCGTTCAATGGGCACACATTTTCGCTCCTCTGAGCGAGCGGTTGATTCAGACCCGCTAATTAAAACTGCGCTCCATCAAGATTCTATCTGCATAGCAAAGGGCAACCAAACAGAATTTGGTAAGGCTTTCTTTACAGAAAACGACCGATTCGGGAAAACGACCCATTTTCTCGATTCAGCTCGAACGCCAGGAGGCTCAGGGGGTGGGGATGCAGTTATCGTTGCCACCGGAGGAGCACTCTTTGGCCTTGGTGTCGACGCGAGCGGCTCGATTCGGGTGCCCGCTTCTTTTTGCGGGCTCTACGGACTCGTGCCAACTCACGGGCTGTTACCACAATCTGGACTAGCCGAGGATACCCACTGTTTCACCAGCACCTTCTCTGTGCCCGGTATTCTTGCTCGAAGTGCCGAGGATTTAGAAATAGTATTTTCAGCGCTCCGAAGCTTCGACCGTGCTTACCCCTACTCCACCTCATATCCATTCGGACTTCACCCTGATCCCGTCGGCGCTAAAGTTCGGCGGGTCGGTATAATTTCCTCAGTCCTCGGGATTCCGGTCGAAGAGGAGATCACCGCGGGCCTCACCATCGCTGCAAAACGGTGCGAGGATCACGGAATCGCCGTCGAATATATCTCGAGCACCCTTCTTGATCGCACCCTTGAGCCATTTATCGTGCTCAACGTTCAAGCGGTTATAGCGGCGGAAGATCTCCTCTATGCGGAGCTCGGAACCCCTCGAACTCCTGCCGATGATGGCACTCGACTCGCCGCCCTTCGGGAGAAGGTGCGACAGCGACTCCCCGCCCTGAACCCCGAGGGGCTTCTCACAATGCTCAATCGGGTTGAGCAGATTCGACGCGCCGCGCACACTCTATTCAAAGATGTCGATCTTCTGATTGCACCCGTTGCAGCTGTAACTCCCCCGCTCCATGGCGTCGATCGGTTTACAATCGGTTCACGACAGCTCGAATCTCACGAGGTATACCTCTCAAGCGCGATGACCAATATCCTCGGACTACCCGCCCTTGCATTCCCTACCCACCGCTCGGCAACAGGAATGCCGGTTGGAGCTCAGCTTATCGGTCCCCGCTTTTCTGAACTAAGAATGTTGGCCCTTCTTCATGCCATCGGGCTTGATGCTCACTTAAAACTGCTCCCCTTGTAAGATACAAGGAGAAAAGGCGACTGAGGACTCGAAACCAAGAATGAGTTGCAACCCTAATCTCAACGCATAATCCCCTAACTTCTCGTGACTTTTTTCCTCTAACATCGTAGCCTTCGTTAATGTGTCCCCTTTTGCAGCGAAGCGTACCCCACCCGAAACAGGGTAAACGGAGAACAAGGAGCAAAAGTTCCTCACCCTTTAGGGCTCAAGGTGCGCCGACGAACCCCCGTTTTTATATTTGACTTAATTTATTGAGTATCAGGGAGAAGCTGACGATGTATAACAGGGGGAGAAGGTCTGAGCTGGTGCCGTATTTAGAAACGGTTCTTAAATCTCCAAGGCTGGAAAGGTTGAGGGAAGATATAGTAATGAAAAATCTCGTTATAAAACTTTCGGTGCTAGGCGGGCTCGTCGCTGCCCTTTTTCTCCAATCTCCCACCTGCCAAGCACAAGAATTTAACGGTGCAGCAACGGAGCAAGAAACAGCTCGGGCAATCGGGCACTACACCCGCGCCCGCTCACTGCTTCTAGCGGCTCTAAGAGAGTTCGATGCAGGAACACGGGTAGCGGAGCTGCCGACCCTAATAGATCCATCGGGATGGAGGGGAACAGTTGCAGAGAGGGCGCACGAGCTTGAACGGGTGCTCGACCCGCAGCCCAGAGTAACCTCGGGAGGGGTTTCGTTTAGCCCCGATCGACGGCTACTCGCTGAAGAGGAACGACCAAAGTAGTGGCAGAATCCTCAACACGATTCTGGAAATCGGAGGGGCAACGCTCGAGATCGACGTTTTTTCGAGAAATCAGCAAGAGGCATAATGGATAATGGGGAGGAAATTCAGGGCTTGAATGAAGGTTGGACCTTCATGGGCTGCAAGCTAATGGAGCTCGGATCAGGCTTTATGGTCTTTATAATAGTAAAAGAGATATTCTTCCAAAACGAAGTATCGGTCGGTATGCCCTTTATGCTCGCTTCCTGGATTTTTACAGCGTTTGGACTCCGTTCGATACGAATGATGGTTCCTGATGAGGAGCGGGGTGTGCGCAACTATGCGATGGTGCTGATGGGATTTTCTCCGCCCGGGATACCCGCTCCCGCAGTGATCCGAGATCTGTGGAGTGGCTGCCGAGTTCGAGAACTTTCGCCCGAGAGTCGGTATCGAGAGCTCGCCCTCGACAAGCTCTTTCCTACAACGCCGGAAGATAGCGAAGATCCGATTCAACCGAACCTTCTAGCAGGGAGGAAACGAAATGGCGGTCGATAGTCGGCTCAAAGGGACAATAAAAGACACCACAGTTCGCGCCCCAAAAGGGGAATCGGACACCCTCAGGCTGTGGGAGCTCTACCAAGATCAGGCAGTTCTTTGGCGAGCAATTGCGCTACTTCAGATACCTGCAACCCTGGCGTTGATTATATTTTCGATGTGGGTATACGGTAATCGCACCACTATTCTGAACGTCCCTCAAAAGCCGCTCCCTGGACAATATTCTGTCGACCAGCTTACAGACCCTATTTTGGTGGATGCAGCTACTGATTTCGTCAATTTAATCAGCAGCTATAGTCCAAAATCAGCTCGTCGTCAGATGTTGGAAGCAGAGCAGCGGGTTGTTGAACCGTTATTGACGAGCTTCGGTCAACAGATGCTTGAAGGTGATCTTAAAGCGATTGAACAGACTCAACGGACTCAAGTTTTTCTTATTGACCCAACAAAAACCACCCTCACACGGGGACGGGGCGATGCTACGGTCACTTTTGAGGGGGATAGGGTTAAAATTGTATCTGGAAAAGAGTTGCCCGTGAGCACCTGGGTTTATCATGTAACGCTCGAGACCCGCCCCAGAAACAGACTCAATGAGTACGGGGTGGTGATAACTGGTCTGCGGCTTGAGAAGAAAACGGTTGGGGAGTAGAGAGGAAAAAGTGATGAGTACCGATAATAGTAACTTCATTTCTCGGCATATTATGCAAAGTCCCCGACAGGTAATAAAAATCGTGGTGGCAGCTGCTTGCCTTATCTTCTCTTCGAGTAGCTATGCTCGAGACCTTGAGTATGGAGGCCGAGAGATATCGGTTTATGTGAGGCCGGGAGAGCCGACTCAGCTTCAATTCCCGTCAGCAATTGCTGGGGGATTCAAGAAAAAACAGTCGAGCCTCAACCTTGATAGAAAGGGTACCGATCTTGTCATCTTCGGGCAGGACGGCCTCAATGAGGGAGGCGAAGCGATCATAGTTCGTCTTGATAACGGCAAGTCCTATTCGATTCGGGTTCATCGAGCATCACCGGAAAACCCTCGAGATGATATGGTTCGGATAGAGGACTCACTTACCTCGGGGGTATCTTCAGGTGATGATAATGATAAACCACAACCCTCAGAAGAGAAAAAATTCGACTATGCCCCGCCCAACCAAGTAAGCGGCCTGATGCGTGAAATGGTTCTCAATGCGGAGTTTGGGAAGACAGGCATTACCGGTTACCGGGTCAGTCAGATTCATAAGGGAGAGACGGTTTTAAGTGACGGAACGATTGTCGCTAAAATTGACCGAATCTTTATTGGACCAAATCTGTGGGGATATGTTGTTGACGCAGAGAATCTTCTGCAAACTTCGCAGAAGCTGAATGCAGGAAGCTTTCGGATTGATGGAACTCTGGCGATATCAGCAAAAGATTGGGAGCTGACAGCACAGCCACTAAATGTTGAACAGCAAGCCGCCGCAAAACACAAGACAAAGCTATATATAATTACCCGTTCAAAGCGGTAAGCAGCGGAAGCGAGACAGCTCGATTCGTTGGGCTGAAGATGAGTAAGAAGATTTAGAAGGTACTGAGCGATGAAGCAAAAGCTAAACGATCTGAAGTTATGGCTCGCAACACGTCAGGGAAAAACCGGAATAGCAGCCGTGGTTCTGCTTGCAATCACCTACTATTTCCTCGCAAATCCTGTTGCTAATCGAGGGGTACGATTCTCGCGACCTAGAGCGCCCGTTGAGCAAGATAAAGTCGTTGAGACTAATGAAGCAGCCTCCGACCTCGCGAGTAGATTCAACGAAGAACTCGTTCAATTGAGAAATCAAAATGACGAAGCGCAACGAAGAAATGAAAATCTGACAAAACGACTCACTCAGTACGAAGAAAAAACTGCAACGATCCTCAAGAAGATGATCGATAAAATGGAGGACAACTCCGCGAACGCAGGCTCTCAGCAACCTCAACCTGTGGGAATTTCACCATCGGAAGCACCGCCGGAGGAGGGGACCGATGAGATCGAGTCGTTTGGTCTAGAAGACGCAGAGGTAGGTCCGGCCCCAACCCCAACGCCTCAGCGAGTCGCATTTGTCGGGGCGGGGGATTCAGTCAGGGTCAAGCTGATGGCTGGGGTCAATGCGCCAACTGATGGAACCCCTTATCCCGTAGTGTTGAAACTAATAAGCGAGGTATACGGGCCTGATGGATCAGCAATACCGCTCGGTGAAGCGCGCGTAATCGCTGCGGCGCAAGGTTCTCTTGTTGATCAACGCGTTCTATTTCGCCTGACAACTATGACCTATCAACTCCCCACCGGCGAACAAAAAACCATAGATGTCGATGGGTGGATAGTCGGTGAGGATGGTATCCGAGGCCTTGCAGGTGTTGCCATAGATCCAATCGGAAAAGTTCTATCAGGCGTTGCTCTTGCTGCTGCGGTTAATGGAGCCGGTCAGGGACTCCGGCAGGGAGGTGTTCAGAACAATCAGAACGCTTTAGGGCTCAATCAAGAGGTTATTCAAAACGCAGGTCAGGTGGCTTTAGGTTCGGGTGTATCTCAAGCAGGTAATCAATGGAGCCAGATAATTCAGGAGAGAGCACGGATGTACGTGCCGATGGTTGCCGTTAAGTCTGGAAGAGAAGCGACGGCGGTGTTTACTAAACCATTCACGATTAATGGACTAATAGAGGCGCTCGGCGATGTCGACACAACTAATGCTGTGGGTCTTCTTGATTAGTTTCGAATTAGAGTGCCGATAACGGCCAAAAAGGTAAATGGTGACAAGATGAGAGTACGAGAGGAAACGATATCGGGAGTGCTGATGAACCGTTTGATCATGGTGGTCCTCGGGTTAAGCATCTCAGGGTGTACCACAAGCTCTCAGCTCCTCAACCCATTTTATGAGGAGCCGCAGCCGGAAGCTCACCTCGGAGAGAATAACGATAGAGCTATCAACGATTCAGGTTCAAAAGAAGACACTGCTCGGAAGGCGCTCGAAGCGATGACTCAATATCGCTCGTCTCAGGCTCCGCAACCGGTCAATCCTGTATTACAGCCAGCCGTGGTGCGTCTGATGTGGGTTCCTGATCACCTCAATCGGAATGGAGACTTGGTACCTGCCCACTATTATTATTTGAAGGTGTTAGGTGATCGATGGGCGGTTCAGGATTCTTTTGAGTTAGAGCAACAGCTAAACGGGGGAAAGAGAGAAGCTTCAGGGGTTCCATTCTCGGTTGGTCAACAGTAGGAGAAAGTAATGTTCATGCGTGAGCGAGCCCTACTCTCTATGACCTCAACGGATGTGCGGACCTCTGTCGTAAGTTGGCTTCATTTTAGCGCTGCGATAATTTTAGTTTTTAGCTTGGTAGGTGCAGTTGGTTGCTCCTCTTCGCCGAAAGCACCAAAACAGCGCTCTGTTCGACACGATTGGTTCTACCCAACTCGGCAACACGCACCTGAAGAGATATACAGTCGGTTAAGAGAGGTTCGCCCTCCTGAGCCAGTTCCCGAACCACCACGCGACGCTAATCGCGCTCCGCGCCTTATGCCGGTCATGCAGTTTAGTGTTGACCAAAAAAGCCTAGTGGAGGTGGCCCAGCTTTTAGCTGATTCCTATAGGTACGGTTTCTACTGCTCGCCTATTGTAGCAGATCGAAAGATAACCTTGCGGGCTATTGGCACACTTGATGAGCTCTCAGCTCAGGTGGCTGAGCTCGGTCAGGTGAAAGTAACGGTGGATCATGAAAACCGAGAGCTGCGAATTTTAAGTGGAGCGCTCGTAGCACAGGAACTTCGACCACTCGAAAAACCGGTCGAGGTCGATGGTAACGATTCCGAAAGATAAAGCGCTGAGCGATGGGATGGGACGAGAAGGCAGCAGATAGGCTACCGAAATTTGCCCTGATCGGTGAGTGTTCAGCGGCGATTACGTAATGCGAGGTTAACTACTCAGTTTGGATACAGCCTGAGTAGTGACCGTGGAGATACCCTGATGAGTATATCGAGACTCCAGCGAGAGCGTTTATTCAAGGATGAAGCGCTATTCAATTCTCTCTTGCCCCATGCTCGCTGGGATGAACAGACGCAACTTTTTATAAACACCGACGCTGCTTTATGGTCGATTTTTGAGCTCCAACCACTCTGGATTCTCAAAGTCTCCGATCATGGTGCCTTTCAAACCTGTGAGCAGATCCAGGAGCTAATGGACTCGCTCGATCACTCGATTAGCGTTCAATTTTCCTGGATTACCACCTTCGAAATCGAAGATGTACTTCAGCGGTCACTAAACGGCTACCCGTTATCTGGTCCAGCGGGATGGATGGCGCGACGGTGGGTTCGTATGATTCGTAAAAGCGCATCTTCATCACACCTTCACCGAAGGCCGAGGAAAATGAGGCTCTTTGTCTCATTTCGGTACGATCCTCCGTGGACCGTTCGAGGATTCGGAGCTCAGCTCAAACGGGCATTTCATCAGCTCTTTAGCCCGAAACAAGCTGTTCAACTCGACCGGCGTCGAGCAGAATATCTCCAGTACGGGTCGGAATTTCGGGGAATCGTTGAGGGAAAAATTGCGAAGCTTGGAGATCTTGGATTTGCCCCACGTCGGGTGGACGGTCAAGAGCTAATTAACCTTCTATATCCTTTACTGAATCGAAGGAGTGTGAAGGCCGGGCAATTTCGGCGAGGACGAAGCACTACAGTTCCTGTTCCGGAATACGATCCGGGAGACCTTCTCAGCAATCAAATATCAGAAACCGCGGCAAAGCACCCCAAAAATGGGTTTATCGTTAAGGATGGTCGCGTATACCGCTCGGTATCGATGGTAAAACCTCCCCGCGCGATGCTTCCGTTGATGATTACTCCACTCCAAGCAACTCCTTTTGAGAATATCATTACAGTCACACTATCCAAGGACGAAAAATCAAAACAGATTAAGCGGCTCGACAATCTCGATTCAACCTTGGGATTAAGAGAATTTACCGCAAGGGGAAGAAGTAATCAAAAAGTTCAGCATCAAATAGCTGCGGTACGATCAGCAAGACAAGAGCTTTACAATAATGCAGCACAGCTCGTTCGAGCGGGACTTCATCAGGTTTTTATTTGTCAAACTGAGGACGAAGCCATCCGGGCATCAGCTGAGGCATTAGCCACATTTCCCCAGCTCAATGGTGCAAGGGGGATGAGTCATGAGATCTCTGATTTAGGAGTATTCATCAACTCCCTTCCCGGGGCGTATGATCCAACCACTGATGGACCTGGATGGACGAATGTCATGCGATCATCGAGGGCAGCGCGTATGTTGCCGCTGTGGGGCAACTGGCGTGGAAGCTCGGGCGCTCAGTTTGTTCTTCCTAGCTTATGGAATCGGGAGCTGGTTGGTTTTGATCTCTTCGACTCGAACGTTGCGCCAAACGTACTTATCAGCGGAGTTTCCGGTTCGGGAAAATCGTATCTCCTTAATTATATTTTGATCACTCTTGGTCGAGGACACTATTCGACTCTCGCTGATGGGCGAATGACCGAGCGCGCGCCGATTACCTTTGTTTTTGATAAAGGAATGGTCGGTCAACCGTGCGGATTCGATAAAGTCGCGAAGCTTTTTGGTGGACGAATTTACGAGGCATCGCCATCCAAGGCTCCCTCAATGAACTTTCTCGCCCGCCTCGGACAAACTCCCCCAGATAACAGCAATGAGGATTATAAAGACCTCATCGACATGTGCGCCGATCTGATTATCGATATGGCGACTGAAGGAGCAAAAACCCCTGATCGACTTGAGAGGGGAAGCGTTATCGATTCCGTTACCGAGGCCCATCGACTCTATCGTAATGGTCCGATGCGGAGGGAGTTTATCCTGAGCGATGTGGTGTCAGTGCTGCGCGCTCCCCGAAAAGTTGATGAATCCGAGGACTCTGCTTCGCGACGTCAAAGGATCGCGCTTCTTACCGCTGACTATCACGGTGATGGAACCTTCGCGAGATTTTTTGATAGACCGGGAGCTCTTACTCTTGCAGAGCGATTTATAGTTTTCGATCTGAAAGCACTTAATCGTAACCCAGACCTTCAGCGCGTTTTTCTTAAGATAGCGATGCTATGGGCCGACTCGGTCATGAACGATCCAAATGAGCTCGACAACCGAAAAGTTCTCGTCTTTGATGAGGCTCACGATCTTATCGGCAAAACTGCTTCCGGAACCATAGAAACTGCATTTAGATTGTACCGTAAACGAAAAGGTATAGTTATCGCAGCCTCTCAGTCAGGGGAGGACTTCTATGCGGGTCAGGGTGGTCAGGCAATTGTGCAAAACAGTGCTCACAAAATATTTCTCCGCCAAGACCCATCTAAATTTCATTTCACAGCTCAAGCGTTTAATCTTGACCCTCAGCAGTCAGATGTCATTCTTCGGCTTAAGACCTTCAAGGGTGTAGAGTCGCAATTTTTCATGACCTCAGATATCGGAGAGGGGGCGTTCTCGCTGCCGGTCGAACCTGCCTTTTACTGGGTGAGCACGAATAACGGCGATGACAACCAACTGTTCAACGATATTCTTCAGCAGTCAGAGGGCAACTTCTGGTTGGCGCTAGAGCGTGCGGTATACCTTGCTCCAGCGGGGGCCGCTGCGCTTCGAGCGCGACAAGAGGGCAATGCTGTCGAGGGAGACGAAGATGGCGCCACGGTTGGGATAGTAAGAGATCTGTTAGCGAGCACGTTGCCAGGGGAGTCAAGCTAAAGGACGTTTAGAAAGGGGAGGTACGTTATGAAAGGAATATATTTTGGAACATTACTCGGTACATCGATTGTACTACTTCTAAGCGGGTGCTCGTCACAATCGCGATCTCGTGCTGAGCTCGAGCCGTATGAGGCGATGGCCGCTCAGGAACAGGGAGTGCATCCGGGGGTCTGGGAGCCGCCGATAGTTGATGTGATCGAAGTTCCCCCGGGACTCGATCCAGAGGGTCACTATTACCGACCCGCCCATGAGGAAATAGTCGAAATTCGTCAGGGGCGTTGGAACTATAAAGGCCACGATGGAAAGTAATCGAGCCAATTAGCCCAAAGAGAAAATTCATCCTCGGGTTCGACATAATTTAAACTATCGAACCTGAGGTTAAAAGTCCCTACTTTCTGTCCTCAATCGGAATATACTGCGACAGCTCAGGACCTACATAAATCTGCCGAGGTCGGCCGATTTTGTTTCCTGGTTCGTCATTATATTCCCGAGCCTGTGCTATCCAACCTGGCAACCGACCAAGTGCGAACATCACGGTAAAGGCTGGAACCGGAATGCCCATCGCTCGGTATATGATACCGCTGTAAAAATCGACATTCGGGTAAAGCTTTTTATCTACAAAATATGGATCTTTAAGGGCAGCTTCCTCAAGCTCTTTGGCAATATCAAGAAGTGGATCGCGCGTTTTCAACTTCTTCAACAATTTGTCGCACGCAGCCTTAATGATCGTGGCGCGTGGGTCAAAATTTTTATAAACCCGATGACCAAAACCCATCAATTTAACCTTAGACTCCTTCGATTTTGCCATCTCAACGTACTTCTTCACATTCCCGCCATCCGCTTGAATGGATTTTAGCATCTCGATAACTTCCTCATTTGCCCCTCCGTGACGGGGACCCCATAGAGCACATATTCCTGAGGTGATGCAGGCGAAGAGGTTCGACAAACTGCTTCGAACCAATCGTACCGTCGAGGTCGAACAGTTTTGTTCGTGATCAGCGTGAAGGATGAGGAGTAAATTCAGGATGCTCACTAAGTCCGGATCGGGATCGTAATCCTCCGATGGGGTTGCAAACATCATGTGGAGAAAGTTTTCGCAATAACTGCGGTGGTTTTGGGGATATATGAAGGGCTGGCCAATAGACTTCTTGTAAGCAAACGCAGCTATTGTTGGGAATTTCGCTAGTAGCCGAATGCTGTTGCGATCGAATAGCTCTTTTTCATGATAATTGTCGCTTTGATAAAAGGTCGAAAGTGAGCTCACCACCGAGGCCATAACCGCCATCGGATGCGCATCCCGCGGAAAACCAGAGTAGAACGCCTTCACATCTTCATGCACCATCGTGCGGCGACGAATTTGATCGGAAAAATCTTCCAATTGATCGCGTGTCGGTAAAGCCCCATACATCAGAAGATACGCCGTCTCCAAAAATGTCGAACGCTCCGCGAGCACCTCGATCGGGATACCCCGATATCGCAGGATACCACGCTCACCATCAATAAAGGTTATCGCGCTCCGACACGCACCGGTGTTCATGTATCCGTTATCGAGCGTTACATAACCGGTCTCAGAGCGAAGGGATGTTACATCAATCGCTTTTTCGCCCTCTGTACCCTCTATTATCGGCAATTTAACCGTAACATTAGGAAGCCGTAGTTCTGCCTCATTGCTCATCTTTTCTCCTTAACCGTACGTAACACCCCGGGACCCGCTTTAGCCCCCCCCTTCTTGTCCAGAATTAAGATGCAGGGGATTAGCTATCGGCTGCTCCCCATGAAGTCAAATATACATGCACGCAAATTTAGAAGAGCAAATTCGATGAAGCTCTTGCGGTACCATCTCACTAAAAGGGCTCAGCAGCGCTAGTCTATCGAACACGACAAGTCGGCACAACTAATCAAGCAGAGTAAAATTAGCACCGCATATTATCGCTCTAAAATTATCGCTCAGCGCGGAAAAAATGAACTCACAAATCTCATTTTATACTACTATTTTGCTGGTCCTAAAGGTGTTGTATCAGGTATTCTTTGAAGACCCGTTTTCCGTCAGCGGGCCCCCGTTTTTTTTAAAGCTCTGAGGCTTTAAACGCAGAAGCCAAGAACATTTTTTCATCTCAGCAATTTGAGGAGCAAATCTATGCAGAGCAGCAATCCTAGATCGACTCGCACTGTTCATCGCTCTGTGCGCCAAATAATTACTATCGCGATACTGACAGCGACCCTAAATACTTCGGCACACGCCGACGAGCGAGCTCTCTTCAAACCCCTTCCAAAAGATGCTGGCACAACTCAGTATCCCGTATCACCAGAACGGGTAGCTCTCGGTAAAAAACTTTTCAACGATACACTCCTATCAAAATCAAAAAAGATCTCGTGCAATTCGTGTCATACACTTTCAAATTTTGGTGTCGATAACGAACCCACATCTCTCGGTCACGAAGGGCACCGTGGCGGAAGAAACTCTCCCTCGGTCTACAACGCTGCGTTGCATATTGCTCAGTTTTGGGATGGACGAGCAGCTGATGTTGAGGCTCAAGCGCTCGGCCCAATTCTCAATCCAGGAGAAATGGCGATGCCAGATGAAGCGACGGTCGTTCAACGGCTTCGTGAGGATAAAGACTATCCAGCACTTTTTCGTAAGGCATTTCCAAGCGAGAAGGAGCCGACAACCTTTGCTAACGTCGGATTAGCGATCGGTGCTTTCGAAAGAACTCTTATGACCCCGAGCCGATTCGACAGCTATCTTGCGGGAGATGATTCTGCGCTTACAACAGAGGAAAAAGCCGGACTAAAAACCTTTGTCGCGACGGGTTGCGGCGCATGTCACAACGGAGTAACTGTTGGCGGCGGAATGTACCAAAAGTTAGGTCTTGTCGTGCCGTATCAGACCACCGATCTTGGAAGATTTAGCATTACAAAAAACGAAGCAGATCGTTTCGTTTTTAAGGTACCCTCACTCAGAAATAGCGAAAAGACCGCTCCATATTTTCATGATGGATCGGTTGCTACGCTCGAGGAGGCTGTAAGGCTTATGGGCAAACATCAATTAGGAAGAGATCTAAGCCAAGAGGATACTGCATCAATCGTCACGTTCTTGCGTTCCCTCACCGGAAAGCTTCCAGCCGATGTGAGTTAGAGCATTTCGTCATCAAAGCTGAAAACAGTTGGACCACTAACGCTCAATCAAGCGCTAGTGGTCCAACTGGTCCGACACCTTGCTCTCTTATCGCTTCCCGCCCTTCTTTCCTTTCTTGCTATTTTGATTTTTTTGGGCTGAAGATTGCTTCTTTTCGGCCTTCTTTTTTACATCAGAATTTTTGTTTGCCTTTTCAGGCTTTGATTTATTTTCCCGAGCGGCAACCTTATCTCCCCCCTTTTTCTTTGAATCGCCTTTCTTCGCTGATGGAGCCGGAGCTTTCGAACGCCGCTCATCGGCATCAGAGCACGGCCCTTGATAGCCTCCAAGTTCAACTAACCTATCCGCTACATCCGCCGGCACCTCAATCGTAACTGCATCGGCCCGCTTTGCCTGCCCTGAGCGGTGGCACACCGTCACCATTTCAGCATCATCCTCGGCATCACTATCGTACCCACCATCCTCTCCATCGATCTCCTCTTCATCCACCCCTGAATCCGCAACGGGTCCACAGCTTGCCTCCCCCTCTCGGACTCCCTCTAAGAATGACCTCCTAACCTCGATTTCCATGAAGAAGGCGGAAGCAATATCTTCCGAGACCTCTCCCGAGTCACTCAGTCCCTGAACAGATTTCTCCCAGCATGACAGCACGGACCATTGCTCAACCGTATCCGAAAAATCAGGGTCCCCACACTCCGAGAGTAATCTTTCCCGAACCTGCTCCCAATCTGTCCCTCCTTCCGCCGCACTTCCCGTCTCCGCCAAAACCGGCGCGGCGACAACTAATGAACTCAGAAGGACCAACCTATTCCAAAAACCCATAAACCCCCCTAGAGACAACCAAGCGATCAACCTCTTCAAGAATTACGACCGGATACCGCATTCTTAAAGACTTCTTGAGCAAACGGCGTACCAAAATCTATCGAAAGATGTTTTTTGGACTAAAATCGGCTATAATACTGATTTATCGAAGTAAGCAAGTTCATTTTCCCGATAATAGTTTGGTTCAAATCTCCTAATAGAACAATTTTTGTAAGCCTGAAGGACAATAGTTGCTCTTTTCGACCCGCATTCTTTACAAATCTCATCGATAACAGAGAGCCGCTGCTTCAGTAGAGTCGACTCGAAAAGTGGTGTAGGCTCCCCACTTGCCCCCCAACAAGAAGGAATACCGAATGACTCGGCCAACGATCGTGGGAAATACTCAGCCACTCTCAGACTCGCAAACACTCTCAGACTCTCAGCCGTCAGCGTTCGACGCGTCACCTAATCGCTCCAAAGAATTAGGACCGGTTGAGCAGATGTCGGACCGTGAGGATATAGGCCGCCTCCGTCAACCTATTCAAGCTGGCGATCCGATCCTTATCTTCGATGATTGCGCTCCTAACGGATCGAGTGCGATCGTGACAGCAGCTCGCGTTGTTACCGATAGAACAGTCAACGTCCTTTCTCGGCTATCCGGCGGTTTATTACAGGTGGCCATATCCCCGAGCCGAGCCGCTGCCTTCATGTTGCACCCTCTCCGCTCTCAGCACGACCACGCACCTACGACTCCCCTTCGCGCCCCTCAAAAAGAGGAGTGGCTCGTCTCGGTCGAAGCTCGCCACGGGGTAGGCTCAGGTATCAGCATCTCCGATCGACGGACAACAATTCGGCTCCTCGGAAGTGAAGATCCTCAACCCAATACATTAGCCCGACCAGGCCACCTCTTCCCCTGCCGCTGTCACCCGGGCGGAGTCATCGCCCGAGCCGCTATCCCCGAGGCAGCTCTCGATCTAGTTGTCGGCTGTGGAATGACCGATGCGGCAGTGTTCTCCTATCTTCTTGACGATAATGGGGAGATCTCCTCACCGTCCGAGGCTCAAGCCTTCGCAAAGAAAAACGACATCCCCGCCATCGCCCTCTCAACGATTCTCTCCTGGCGTTTGCGTCATGAATGCCTTATCGAACAGATAGCATCATCGGAGCTTCCAACCCTCCTCGGTGGCGATCTCAGAATGCACGTATTTCGTTCTCTTGTTGATTCCTCTGAGCAGGTGGCTCTCGTAAAAGGCTCAATCGATCCAAATCAACCTACTCTCGTTCGTGTTCATGTTGAGGAGCCGATCGACGATCTGATCGGAACCACCTCTTCAGCTTATTTAGCTTCAGGCAATTCACATTTATCCAGTTCGCGCAGCCGTCTAGAGATCGCCCTAAAATATCTCGACCAGGCACCCTGCGGAGTTCTCGTCTATCTCCGCCCCTCCCTCCAGCGCTATGCCCTCAGCACCCGCATCCTTGAAACAAACTCCCCAGAACAGCCGACCCAACCCCTCCCCACCCCTCCAAACGGCTCCTCTATGACCGAATTCGGTATCGGCGCCCAGATATAACGAGCTGTTGGAGTTAAAGCAGTCACAATCCTCTGCCGAACAAAACGCCCATACGAGATTCTTAAGCTGTTCGGTTTACACGTGGTCGGGTATCGTGAATTGAGGTGATTGTCCGCTCGGTATAG
>JBIJBT010000087.1:0-10574 GCA_044345055.1 Bdellovibrionota bacterium | reverse complement strand
AGAGATATATCGAACCGAGAATCACAAGTATGCAAATTTCAAAAAGTGATGTCCAGTCTCGGATGAGGTAGCCAAGTTCTGCGGTAATTACTGCCCGAGATTGGGCTGATTTTCGCCGCATCAAACGCTCCACAATTTTGGCGATCGAAAATGTAGTTTCTGAAGCGTGCGAGGCTGTTTTATTGAGAGCATAGGTTTGCGGATACAGCGACGCGTAGAGCAAAAACGTTAATGAAATACCAACACCGATGAGCGACCCAAAAAGCAGTGCGTATGCGGCTAGCGGCGCGGGAGTATTGGTGGCCAATGCAGAGAGTATTGTGGAGACCCACCGAATAGGGAGAAATCGGTTATCGGGTAGGGTTAGATAATAAAATAGTCGCACTATCCGATCGGTTGAGTTTGCCTCATTTAGAACTGTTGGAAGGATGTACATCACCAAAGCAACAAGTATCACACCACAACCAATCAACAGCACCCGTGTTCCTTTGAGTGCAAGTCGGGGGAGTGAGTGAGCAAGCGGTATCGCTATCAGCGCGGCGAGAATTGTCGGCAGTAGAAGAGTTGCCGGAATCAGGACAGCTGCTGAGATATAAAATAGAGGTGGAGCGTTATAATGAATACCAATTGCAGAGATAACAGGAATAGCAAAGATAAGGGGCATCCATGAGCAGAGAAGCCAAACTCTTCCAAATCGGCCAAGCAAAAAGCGGGGAGCTGAGAGAGGTGATGCAAGAATCAATTCAAGATCATCTGCAAAAAAAAGAATGCCGAGCGTTGTGGCAAGATTTGAAATAAAGCTAATACTCCCGGTCGATAAGAGAAAAAGGTCGAGAATGACATCCGGAAGAAGTGTAGAGAGAAATGGTGAACTACCCATCTCCACCAGAAACCATCCTACTCCCCGATAAACCCCACAAAGAAGAACAGCTAAGCTTATAGCGAGCGTCAAATACCGAAGCTGATCCGAGCGCGAGCTCTCACCCGAAGAGAACATTCTACGAGCGCGACACCATGATGGATAAAGAAGTATCATCGGTTCAATCATTGCATCGGTATCGTTAATGGAAATTGCATCTTGCCATAATCAGCCGATAGCTGTTGTAGAATTTTCGAAAGATCGAGAGCTCCATTTGGGTCACAGCTTCCCCTCTCAAACGAAACGATTGAGCGAAAAGGAGCGTGAGTTTTGTTTTGGAACGAACGGATCGGGGCAAGAATATCAAAGGTGCCGTCCGATTGACGGCTGATTGTAAGAGGACCGGGCAGCACCAACGGAATAGATCGCGGTGGTTCAGCACTCTGAGAAGCTCCGTTCGTGGAGATGCTCAGAGTTCCCTGATATTTGTCCGAGCCCATAAGGGTAAGTTGAGCGGAATTGGAGAGCCCACTAATTGTGGCTGAAACAACCGATAGTCGGTTCATGAAGTCTGCTATCAGCCGATAGTGGCCACCGATTGTTACGATGCGGCCGTTCCACTTCAGATTGATATGTCCACCACCCCAAAAAGTCGGGTCCTCATTTTTTTCATTTTCTGGACCGTTGCTCGTTGCAAGCACCCCGACACACTGCCCACCCGCAGTTATCCGAAACGACTGAGGGGTCGACGATAAAATACCGCTCAAGACCACCTGGTCTCGATAGCTTCCTGACACCGTGCCCCACGCTCGGTAACCGATCGCAAGGGAGAGGGTAAGCATCCCAAAAGCTAGAAAGATCTGGCGCTTTTTTGTATTAATGACACGACTCTGAAGAAAGGTGACAGGTCTCAAAAATCTCCGACTAGGCCCTTAATGATGATGCAATGAGTGGGCAAGAGGTTTCAATTCGTCGGGAAAGCAGTATTTATAATCGTCTGATGGCAATTTAACTAGCGTTTCCCCTTGAAATAGATACAGGTTACAATTATCTCGAATCGGATTGAGATTTAGAGACCACGTGTACAGAGGCTCGGACACGAACGATACTATCATCCGATATCAAGCGGGCCGAACACTTGTCTTAGAGGCTAAAGGAGCGTAAGGGCTTTATGGTAAAGAGAATTTTTTTGTTTGTATTGACCAATATTTTGGTCATGCTCACCATTTCGCTGGTCGTAAATTTTTTGGGCATTAAACCTTATCTGACGAGATCTGGGTTAGATATTGGAGCGCTGGCCGCCTTTTCATTGGTTTGGGGATTCTCTGGAGCGCTCATCTCTCTCGCTATGTCTCGGCAGATGGCAAAGTGGATGCAAGGAGTCTCGGCCGTAGATCCTCGAAATCCGGGAGAGTTCTCGTGGTTAGTTCAGATGGTTCACGATCTTGCTCGTCGTGCAAAGCTGCCAGCAATGCCCGAAGTCGGTGTATACGATAGCGCCGAGGTCAATGCGTTTGCAACCGGACCAACTAAATCGCGCTCGCTTGTTGCGGTCTCTAGCGGCTTATTGCGGCAGATGAATCGAGATGAAATTGAGGGAGTTATTGGTCACGAAATCGCTCATATTCAGAACGGTGACATGGTGACGATGACCCTCTTACAGGGTGTCGTTAACGCCTTTTCTCTCTTTGTTTCCCGAATCATTGCATATGCGGTAGCGCAGGCGATGAGCTCTAGGGATGAGGAGGGCGACATCAATCCGACCATTTTTTATGTCGTATCAATGGTCGCTGATATTTTCCTCACTCTCCTCGGAAGCATCGTAGTCTGCTGGTACTCGCGGCAACGAGAATATCGCGCAGATATCGGCAGTGCTCGACTGTCAGTAACGAAAGATAAGATGAGTAGTGCTCTCGAGCGATTGGGACGGGTTTTTGAAGTTCCTGCCCAGCCCCAACCGGCGTTGGCAGCGATGAAGATATCCTCACCCCAGGGTGGATGGCTCGCGCTATTTCGGACCCACCCACCAATTAGCGATCGGCTCGCGCGGTTGGCGCAGACACCGCTCTAATTGAGTAGGTACTCAGATCAACAGAAGGGCGCAGCGACGCACCCCTCTTACCTAAGGGGTATCCCCGTTAAAGATGTTTTTTCTCGATCAACCGCCACCTCGGCGCTTGCTGGCCGGAGCATGGTTGATCGAGTCCCATCAAAAGGTGGTCCAGATGATGCCCGCTTAATCAGAATCAAAAGAGAGCGGTTGTCCGGTCGATTCAAGAACACTCAACCAGAGGGGGCCGGTCGTATCAACACAGTTGCGTTCCGCAATAGCCTGAAAGATCGGAATGTGAACAAGACGGTTGTGCCATTGACCTATGAGCAATCCTGTTTTTCCACTCATTCCGGCGTGAACCGCGTTAAGGCCAAGATTTGCGCAGAAAACCGCATCCGCTGGACAGGCGGGAATGCTTCGGATTATGTACGATGGATCGATATATTTTAGGTTGATCTCGATCTTTTCTGCTTTGAAGTAGTCCTTTATCTTTTTTGAGAGAAAGGTGCCAATATCGTGGAGCCGTTGATTGCCCGATGCATCCGTTTCCCCGTGATTGCTTTCAAAAAGGTCCTGACCTGCTCCCTCTGCTACGACAATCACCGCATGGTTTCGGTGAGCGAGCCGCCGCTTAAGGGTCGCAAGAAATCCCCGTTCGCCCTCAAGCTTAAAAGAGTTCTCCGGAATAAGTGCGTAATTAACGGAGCCCGCAGCGAGAGTGGCAGCGCAGGTTATAAACCCGGAATGACGACCCATCAGCTTAACAAGTCCAATACCGTTTGCAGCTCCCTGCGCTTCACGGTGGGCGCACTCAATCGCCTTGACCGCTTCACTGTATGCGGAAGTATACCCAAAGCTCACATCTATATACCGCAGATCATTGTCTATAGTTTTGGGAATACCGATCACCGCAATTTTTAGACCGCGTCGCTTAATCTCCGCGATGAGTGCGAGCGCGCCCCGCATCGACCCGTCGCCGCCGATAACAAATAAAATATTAACGCCAAGATTCTCGAGGTGATCAACCATCAATGCCGGGTCCTGCTGGCCCCGCGATGAGGCAAGGATCGAACCGCCACGGAGATGTATCTCAGAAACAAGATCTGGCGCGAGCCGCACCCGTAGATCATCATCGACAAGCCCCGAGAATCCATACTGGAAGCCATAAATGCGATGAACCTTGTAGTGATGAGTCGCCGCCATTACGATGCTGCGAATCACATTATTCAGCCCGGGACAAAGACCTCCGCATGTAAGGACCCCTATCGTCGTTATTGAGGGTTCAAAAAAGATATCACGGCGTGGACCCGCCAGCTCCATCGAGGGGATAGTGCCGTGTTGCTCGATAGTCCTCCGGACTTCAGAGAGATGGTGACTGACGAGAATCCGGTCGCTATCCTGCACAAAGGGAACTGCGCGGCCCTGCTGATCGCGAAATGCGATGAGAGGGGAAGGGATATGGCAACGGCCAAGGGTTTCTATTGAGAAGTCTGGATGGGCAACCACGTGTCGTCCTCGCAGGCTGAAAGAGCCTTTTGCGGTGAAAATAAGAGATAAAGCTAAGTTTTTTCCTGAAAAAAATCCTAAGAATCCTTTCAGGTTTACATCGAAAGTAGGCGAACTGAGCAGCTCTCCTCAACCACTACATGAGTGGGTCAAAGAGGTTACCCCGATTAAAATCGCTCCATTTTCGGTGCAGGTCGGGCGGATGATAGCCCAGTTCAGCGTGAAGGTCATTAATTGAAGGCTATAAGCTGTGGTCAAACAGGAGAAAAAGCTGCCGGAAAGTGCTCTCGAGATGCTCCTTGACCGTGGATGCCCCGAGCATAGTGTGTTACCTTTAATACTAGGTGGCGTGACTGCCTAAAAGGCTCATAATGGTGGATAGGGGCTTTCGACGGTTGCTAATCACGGATTTAGGGGGATTGATGGCAGGATTGGAAGGACCTTCGCGGGGAGGGTTGTTACGGGGCGCTAATCTGAACGCAGATGCGTCGTCAGTGAAAACACCTCCGCGACCAACCGCGAGCGTTTCGACGGTGCAAGAGGTACTCGTCCTACTCAACTGGTTAATAACTGCGCTCGATAATCGGCGCCGTAAGACCCTCGCTGGCGTTCTAAATAAAGAGTACGGCCCAGACGAAGCTGAAGCAGATCTAGCAATATACCGACAAGCTGAGAAGATTTTGGAGGCCGCAGGCGAGGGATTGGAACCTCCGGCTCCTGGCCCATCCAAGGTAGAAGGTGGTGCCGAGCATACAACTGGATCGGCTATAAAATCGTCCCCAGCCTCAGCGTCCCCGGCTCAACCAACACCCGCGAAAACTCCAAGCTCACCGAGTAGCGCAGGACAAAAAGTAAGCTTTACAAAGAGTGGACCAATATTTCGACGTAGCTAGTGGTCACCGCAAAAAACGGCACAAGATCCTACCCCCTCGAGAAAATGACGGCTCTCTTAAGTAGGATCTTGCAACATTTTAGCCCATCCTCAGCGGTCAACCTTAGACTCGGCGCTACCTTCTCTTTGCACCCCGATTCTTCAAATTTGGGCGGGAAGCAGTTCGGCTCCGCTCCTTAAAAGGTGATGCCTTAAAAGTCGGCGCTTTTTCGTCTTTCTTTATAAAACGTCCACCTCTGTCGTTTGACCGTCTCTCAATAGCGCCCTTTTTCTCAAAACTCTGCTTGCCCCCTTTGCTTGAGCTAAAAGCTCTCCCTCCAGAGAACGGACGTTCGCGCCTCTGAACACTCTCTCCCCTTGCCTCTCCTCTCGCCTCCCCTCTTCCCGGACCGAACCGACGCTCTTCAAATCTCTCCCCAACCTCGCGCCGTCTTGGAGTTTGCGCCATTGGACGGCGCTTCTGTGGCATCTCCCCCGTTATACGCTCGTCAAAGCGAGGAGCTCTTTCTCTTTTTCGTTCCAGAGGTTTTTTTCTGAAAAATCTACTATCACTCCTCTCGTCAGAAAAAGCTGCCTCTTCCGACCTCCTCGGCGTTCGCCTCTCTGATGATTTCTGAAACGGTCGAGCTTTATCTTTTCGGAATGACCGCTCATCGCTACCACTCCGAACACCGCTACTCCGCTCGCTCTCCCGCTGATATTTTGTCTCAACAATTCGCTTCAATCGCAAATATTCCCGCTCCGTGAGTCGGCGAACGTCCCCCGGGCGCAATGCACCAAGCCGAAACGGTCCGTGAGAGATTCGTTTAAGCTTGTCAACAGGATGTCCCACGTGATCAAAAATACGACGAACGATCCGATTTCGCCCCTCTGATAGCGTCACTTCGACCCATGTATGATCACCGCTCACCTCGAGAATAAAAGCCTGACACGAGGCTGGACCATCGGGAAGCTTAACCCCTTTGGCGAGAATTTCGAGCGTTTTTTGTGACGGAATCCCCTCTACCCGAGCGTGATATACCCGTTCGATCTCGAATTT
Organism: Bdellovibrionota bacterium; assembly: GCA_044345055.1. Taxonomy (GTDB): domain Bacteria; phylum Bdellovibrionota_C; class UBA2361; order UBA2361; family OMIW01; genus OMIW01. The sequence goes on along the minus strand of JBIJBT010000087.1, from coordinate 4,225 downwards.
GGGGTGAAGAAGATGATTCGCAAGGTCACCATCGTTTGTGAGAACAACAAGCCCCGCAGAGTCCCAGTCGAGTCGACCAACTGGAAAATAGGAGCGATAGTGCTTGGTCATATAATCGGCAATCGAGCGACGCCCCTCAGGGTCTGAGAGAGTACTGATAACTCCCGGCGGTTTATGAAGGAGCAAAACCCCCTTGGGAGCCGGTGTAACGATGCGGTTTGAAACTCGAACAAGAGAATGATCAGGGTCGACCCGTGTGCCAAGCTCTGTGACAACTATCCCATTAATCGTAACTTTACCTGCAGCGATCAGCTCCTCAGCCGATCGCCGAGATGCAACACCACATTCGCTGAGATACCGTTGAAGACGGGGATGAGCAACCTGTTGCCGTTTTTTCGGTGCCACGAAATTACCTTACAAAAAAATTAACTGCGACAAACCACCGCTTGCTACACGGAGCGAAGAAGAGCGCGTGAGGAATCGTAACCTATTTAGTCGGAAAATGAGAACAGGCCGCCAACCCGCAAAGCCTATTTCGCTTAGGGATGAGAGGCTAGAGCCAATCGGTGGTTGATATGGGAGAGTTTTTTCTCCTCGGCGATAATAAGAAGATTGTTTCGTGCGCTAGCTACCCTTATGCAATTAGCTCTACGCCTCTGAGCTGAAGATGTCCGGCTCGCCGTCGTAGGTGGAGAGTAGGATGGTCATCGGTATTCTATTCTTGAATTGGAAACTGCGGGGTGGGACGGGCATTGGACATATATCTAGTTGAGCTGATAAGTTCGCCCGACGTATTCCTCAATCCGTGTCCCAATCATGGTCCCGGCTGCTTTTCGTTTAAAGGTTAAATCGAGGCTTCAAATCTGCTCAAGCATCGTCGCGAGAGGCGTGGATGGTGAGATGTAAGGTCGAGAGTCAGATAAGATACTAGCAATCCCTCCACCCAGCACATCACCCAATCCCCCTCAGGCGCTCAAAATAATCGCCTACCGAGAGCACCTCGACATTCTCCAAAACAAAAGAACGGTCGACTGGGGCTACGACGATACAATCAACATGAGGATGTTCGCTCGCAAAGCTTCGCAATCCCTTCAGGGCTATCGGGGTGATATTTTTGCTCGATTTGATCTCGCACGCCAGAACCGGATCGCCTGAGCGGGTTAGCACTAGATCGACTTCGTCATCATCTTTTGTCCTCCAAAAACAGCTTGTCACTTCGGCTCGTGCGTAAGATAACAGTCGCTTTGTTTCGAGGATAATAAAATGCTCAAACAAGCGCCCCCGCAACAGAGGGGATGATGCTGATGAAATGGTTTGCTGCAGCGCGTTGAGAACGCCCGTGTCGAAAAAGTAGATCTTGTCGTGCTTTCGGAGCCGACGACGAACACTCCGCTCGAAGGGGGGAAGGCGAATCGCTACAAGAGTCTCTTCCAGCAACTCAAAGTAGCTCTGGATGGTACGACCGGGAAGTCCAACATCGCTTCCAATCGCGGCATAGTTGAGAAGCTCACCCGAGTGTTGTGCCGCAACATCGAGGAATCGGGAAAAAGCGGGTAAGTTTCGAACGAGGCCCTCGGCCTGAATCTCCTCTCGCAGATAGAGCCGCACATACGCATCAAGAAGATCGCGTCGCAATTCGTTGGATTCCGCCTGCCACACTCGGGGCAACGTTCCGAAGGAGAGAGCTTTTTCGAGATCAAAATCGACGCCGAGTTCAACGGCTGTCAGAGGAAAGAGCTCCCGAATCAGGGCGCGTCCGCCGAGCAGATTTGCACCTCCTCGTTTAAGCTTTCGGGCACTCGAGCCAGTCAAAATAAATCTGCACGAGAAACGATCAATCAAGCTCTGCACTTCATTGAGCAGCGCGGGGACCCGTTGCACCTCATCGATACATACCTCATCGAGCATGTTTCTCTCTAGGTCCCGCTCGAGCTCCCGCCGCAGACGGGACGGGTCCTTTAGGTAGGCGAAGTATTTGTCCTCCTCGGCGAGACTGATAAACCGAACTCGCCCCTCTCGCCCCCTAAACAGCTCCGATACAAGGGTCGTCTTCCCGGTCTGGCGGGCTCCGAGCAGAAAAAAGCTCTGTCGTAGCGGTATGTTAATGAGGCGCTTAATCATAGATCAGAATTGTCTGCCAATTCGGATCTATTTGTCAATATTGATTTAGAGTGCCTCCGTTTTGTCGCGAACCACTGCGCTTAGCTCCTACCTCTATTCTCCGACCTCTATTCCTCAGAGGTATAGAGGTTAGGGTATATCATCCATGTTTTTTGGGGATTTTCTCTGGATGTGTTCGTTGGCACTCAAATAAAAGGGGGGATTTGTTACTTCCTCTGGGACAAAAATAATCGAGGGAAAGTTCGGGTCACAACACACCATCAGAGAGTGGCAGGTGTTCCCGTGGAACGTCTACTGCTTGAGGCGGGTACAGATGTATTCATCCGGTATAACGAGGCGCTGCCGATTCTGAAGAAAGTTATCAAAGTAGAGACAGGGAGTGATAATCGCCTTGCGCTCCCAATGAACAAGCAATTCATGAAGCTTGTGAGCTCGCGAAAACCTTTTGGTTTTGACACTGTATTTAAAGGCAAAGCCACGGCAAGCGAGTCCTCGGTGCTTGTTTATCGAAATGGTGGCAAGGGATACATTGATCGCTCCGAGATTCAAAAGAATGCAGATGTCGTGGATAAGTGGAAGATCTTTATCCCAAGAGCAGGAAGTGGGAGTGATGCATTCCCCCATCCAATTCTTGGCAAGCCGTTCATTGGGAGGCCAGGAACCGCTTCATCGGAAACATACCTATTCATTGATCCGTTCGTGGATGAGGTAGAGGCGCGAAATGCCCTTTCCTATGTTTCTACCCAGCTTTTTAGGCTTCTAGTACTACTTCATAAGCCCTCACAAGATGCAACACAGACTGTTTACACGTTTGTTCCTTCCCAGAATTTTTCGCAGCCTTGGACAGATGACAAATTGCGTGAGAAATATGGAATCACCGACAGAGAGTGGGCTTTCGTTGACATGATGATTCGCCCAATGGACCTGAGTTCCGAGAACGCCGATGACTAAAACCATCGAAGAAATACTCACTCCAAAGCCAGAGGCTCGTCCCCGTATCTACGCCTATTCGATAGACGATAAGGCACATGCCGGTATGCTCAAAGTCGGGCAGACCACCCGTGATGTTAAGCGTCGAGTCGCTGAACAGCTCAGGACCGCAAATATTAAAAATTTCGCTGTTGTCGTGGATGAGCCAGCCGAGCGTGACGATGGAACAACCTTCACCGATCGTGAGGTGCGTGCCGCTCTGATTAGAAAGAAATTTCAGAACACAGAGCTGGAATGGATGCGCTGCTCGGTAGAGGATGTAAAAACAGTCATCGCCGAGTTGCGCAGTGGCATGACTTTTACCGGCACCCACCACGAAAAGTTTGAGCCGCGACAGGAACAGAAAGCGGCTGTAGAAAAGACGTTCGATTACTTTAATTCCATCTGGGCAGATAAGAAGAACAGAGCGACACCTCGCTTTTTATGGAATGCCAAGATGCGGTTTGGCAAAACCTTCGCTACGTATCAGCTGGCTAAGAAGCTAAACACGACGCGGGTGTTGGTGATGACATTCAAACCCGCTGTGGCTGATGCTTGGAAAACGGATCTCGAATCCCATGTAGACTTTGATGGCTGGCAGTTTCTCTCGCGTGAGTCAGCCAGTGACCCGACCGAGGTGCTTAAGACAACACCACTGGTGTATTTTGGTTCGTTACAAGATTTACTTGGTCGCGACAAGGCTACCGGAAGTATTAAGCCAAAAAACCAATGGATTCATAAAGTAAAGTGGGATCTGGTCGTATTTGATGAATACCACTTTGGTGCATGGCGTGAATCTACCAAGGAGTTAGTTGAGGGTGAGGAGGAGCGAATTGCCCGTGAAGAAGCTGAACTTGAAGCGGCCAGCCAAAAAAAGAAGGCTTCTGAGCGAATAAGAGCAAAAATCGCTGATAGACAAGAGCCACTGGAAAGGGAATCTGATTTCCTCCCGATTGCCACAAAGGCTTACTTGTATCTCTCTGGCACGCCGTTTAAGGCATTGTCCACAGGTGAATTCATTGAGGAACAGATCTTTAACTGGACCTACACCGACGAGCAGCGTGCTAAGGAGGAGTGGTCGAAGAATAGACCCGGCGAGCGAAATCCCTACGCGGCGTTGCCCAAGCTGCACCTG
>JBIJBT010000085.1:0-10700 GCA_044345055.1 Bdellovibrionota bacterium | reverse complement strand
CATAGCTGCTCAAAAAGTTGCAAAATCTTGCTTTTAAAAATCGTATTTTTAAAAGCAAGATTAGGTAGTTATACTCTTTTTCATGGAGCACTAATTAGCTTCCAATACGCGCTTCTCTATACTATTCCAATTCTTTAACCTATTCTCCCTATCGAATCATCCCCCCTCACTAACATTCTCTCATGAAAGAATCCGACACATCCTTGCTTCCCCGAATCAATGTTGTGTCTGTAGACCAGCGAAGCCTCGTAGTAGAGGTGTTGGGCGAATGGAGTTCTGCAATATTTTGCGAAACGGCCGAGCCTCGCTGGGAGGGGAAGAATATACAGTTTGATAGGGCCCCTCGCATAATTGAGGTTGACTGTCGGGGGAGTTTCGAGATTGATACAACAGGAGCGGCTGTTCTTTACGCGGCGCTCTCACGAGTTGGCACTATCGGGAATTTGCTGCCAGCTACACCAGAACAGCACGAGGTGTTGCAACGTGTGTTTTCGGTAAGTGGTGGGGAAAAAGAGCTGCTGCGTCGAGAGGGGTTTATTACATTTGTCGGATCCCGGACGATAATTATTGCCCAACAGCTTGTCGGAGTGGTAGCTCTTCTCGGCGAGGTGGTTAGTGTTTGTGGTAAAGCAGCTCGATCGCCGAAACGATTCCGATTGTCAGAGGTGATGACTCAGCTCTACTCGGTGTGTCTCATGGCGGTTGGGGTTGTCTCATTGGTGACCTTTCTAATTGGTGTTGTTGTTGCCTATCTTTTTTCTCTTCAAGCGGTTCGTTACGGGGCGAATATTTTTGTGGTTGATGGAGTTGGTCAGGCGATGTTGCGTGAGCTCTCTCCTATCCTCGTCGCCGTTGTTGTCGCTGGGCGAACTGGCTCTGCGTTCACCGCACAGATAGGGGCGATGAAGATGAATGAAGAGCTTGATGCGCTTGAAATGTTAGGATTATCAACCCAAGCGGTTGTAGTTGTACCCCGAATTATTGCGCTCGCAATTGCGATGCCATTACTTGTCTTTATTGGTGATCTAGTTGGAATGGTGGGTGCTGCAGCTATAGCTCACGCTCAGCTTGCGATCACTCCTTCTTTTTTTATTGATCGATTTGCAAAGGTTATTCCTCTCAAAGCGTACCTCATCGGCATCGGAAAAGCGCCTATTTTTGGGTTAGTCGTAGGACTCATCGCGTGTTCGCTTGGACTATCGGTCGAGCGAAATGCTCAAAGTCTTGGCCTCCGCACAACTTCGACAGTAGTGCAAAGTATTGTAGCAGTGATTGTCTTAAATGCTCTGTTTGCAGTTTTATGTGCGAGGGCTGGATGGTAACACCTTACAATCGCGCCACATCAGAAGCCCCAATTCCTGCAATTTCAGTGACCGATCTGGTTACCCGTATCGGAGCGCAAACTATCCATGATCGTGTAACCTTCTCGGTTCAGCGAGGAGTCGTTGCAGCGATCATTGGGTCGAGCGGTTGCGGAAAATCGGTATTGCTGAGAGAGCTAGTCGGTTTGATGCAACCTACCGCCGGAAATATCTCGCTTTTGGGATCGTCGGTGAGGGAGCTTGGCGGAGATGAGCTTTCAAAATTACGGCGTCGTGTAGGGATGCTTTTTCAGTTTGGTGCATTATTCTCTGCGCTTTCTGTATATGAGAATATCGCACTCCCTCTGAGAGAGTTTACCTGCTTGAGCGAGCGAGTTATTCGTGAGGTTGTCTCGGTAAAATCAGCCCTCGCCGGTTTTCCTATCGACAGTTTATCGAAGCGCCCGAGCCAACTTTCAGGAGGAATGGTGAAGCGCGCCGCTCTTGCACGGGCGCTCGCGTTAGATCCAGAGCTATTATTGCTTGACGAACCAACATCGGGGCTCGATCCGATCACTGCACGACGCTTTGATGATCTCATCGCAACGCTTTCGCACACTCTTGGACTCTCTGTTCTTATGGTGACTCACGACCTTGATTCGCTCTTTGGCATCACGCAACAGCTGGTGGTGCTTACCAATCATCGAGTTGCTGGGTCCGGATCTGTTAGAGAAGTTGCTCAGATAGATGACCCATGGATTCGGGAATATTTTTCAACTCGTAGCAAATTAAATTCCGGTGCTGCATAGGTACTTTGGCTGAACGATTACTTACTGAAGCTGAGTAACTATTCGGTCGCGATAAACTAGAGAGAGATGAGGATGCGAGAATATGGAGCCAAATAAAAATGCTTTTTTGGTCGGATGTTTGGTCCTGTCTCTTATCGCTGTGGCGATCGGTTCAGGGGTCTGGCTCGCTCGAGCAGGGCGTGAGCAGGAGCCAGAGCGCTATGCTGTATTCTTCGTGAAACAATCTCTGTCCGGTCTCGAATCGGGTGCATCGGTAACGATGCTAGGAATTACCGTTGGTCAGGTTGAAACAGTATCGATAGATCCGGCCGATTTTACCCGAGTGCGGGTTTCAGTAGCACTCCGGCCCGGCACTCCGGTGACAGAGAGTACTACCGCATTGATAAGCCGAAATCTGCTCACTGGATTGGCTACGATTGAACTTGCGGGCAGCTCCCCAGAGAGTCCTCGAATCATGGGAGCGAGTGTTCGCGAGGACCATTTACCTGAGATTCGAGAGGGGATTCCTCAGTTAGTGCAGCTGCAACGAACACTGCCCGTTATTTTGGAGCATACCGATAAATTGCTTACGAGCGCAGGGGAGATCTTGAACGACGAAAATCGTGAAAAATTCGCAAAAATTATTGCGAATATTGAGGTTATGAGCGGCGGATTATCAGAGGCGACCCAAAATCTTCATCGCGGCGCAGAGCAATTAAATGGTGTTATTCAGGGCTTTATCAACCATCTTGATAAGCGATCCGCCGAGATTTCAGATAACTTTTCCCGTACCTCTGGTGAGGTGACACGTCAGGTGGGAACTGTCAGTGGTGCGTTGAACGATACGCTTCGTGCGGTGACTCGATTGGTCGAAGCGCTAGAGCATCCAAGACGCATACTGCTCGGACCATCGCAACGCGATCTCGGACCTGGGGAACAGGTTCCGGAGCAACAATAAGAGAGTTGGCGATACGGTGAGCAATACAGGGATGCGATTTTGTGGTGAACTATGAAGCGAGTAAGCGGGGCATTTATCATGGATCTAGTACGATTTAGGGATCGTGGTTTACTGGCTATAGGTGTCACTTTAATAGCGGCATGTTCGGGATGCTCGATTCTATCACCAACAGCGCGCCCTGAGCCTGATGCTTACCTCTTATCTTTGGAGAAGAAGGCTGACTCAGACAAGCCGGTCTCAAACTCTACGACTGATGATACAAATGCTTTGATTCAAGCCCGAGTGATGATCGAGCAAGAGGGTGGAGCTCCGATCGGTAATACTAGTCGCGTTCTTTTTATTACCGAGAAACAAACTCTCGGATCGTACCAATACGCTCAATGGGCCGAGCCTCCCGCTACGGTCTTTCAACGCTCTCTTCTTGAGAGGCTTAGTGGGGGAAAAAGGCTCACTGATGTGACCACCTCAGCCGGATTAGTAGCAACTGATCGTCTCGTGCGTTTCCGTCTTGATTCTTTTTGGCTTAATAATTCAAATGGCTCACCCTCTAAAGCGCAGGCTGCGATGACCGTTACGATAATCGATCTGGAGGGCCGCAAGACGATAGGGCGAGAAACGTTTAGTGAGCAAATTCCCGTAACTGATCCATCTGCCGAAGCAACTGTGAGGGCTTTAACTGAGGCTGGGCGGCGCATCGTGGAACGTACGGTAGAGTATACCTACGGGACGTTGGCAGCTTATGAACAGACGGGGAAACGGGAGTAGTTTCGAATTAGGAATCTGCGATGATTGAGGCAATCTATTAAAAGCCGATACAGGGTAAAACTTCTAGTTCAACTTTGTTTTGGAAAAAGTTGTCACAAAAAAACCTTCAGCAAATTTTCAACTATTGCAGCATACCCTCATATATAAATCCAACTATCGCTTTGCTCTCACAAGTCGTGCCGCACCGAGCAGCAGTGCGCTGACGCACATGACGATTGTGCCAAGGGCCGAGGCCACTTCAATACCATCAGGTCTGGCAGTTAAAGCGTAAAGAACCTTTGCAATTGGGTAAAACTTTTCTTCACGCGCGAGTATCAGGCTATCACTAACCTCTACCATACCGAAGGCAAAGCACAAAATGGCACCAGCTATCACATAGCGGCGAAGTAGTGGAATTGTAATGCAACGAGCTATCGCGAGGGGTGATGCCCCTACTGAGCGAGCAGCCTCTTCATAACTTATTGAGGTTTCAGCGAGTCCCGCGGTGATAATCCGCAGCATAAAGGGAAGCCGTCTCACCGTGTATGCAATAGCAAGGAGCGGAAGTGGGTTTACCGCCGAATCAAGAATCGTCTGCGAGAAAGCTCCAAGATATCCAAACGCAAACAACATGCCTGGAATCGCGAGAGGAGAAAGGGCTACTAATGATAAGAGGCGACGACCAGGAATAACCGAACGAACAACTAACCACCCGATTGTTGCACCGAGAATTATAATCAATAGCGTGCTTATTAAAGCAAGACTGATGCTCGTTCTCATTCCTATCAGGGTTAGGGGATGGGAGAATACGAGGTTGAGGTGGGAAAGGGTAAATGACTCAGGGAGAACGGTGAAGAACCACCGTTCAGAGAGCGCAATGAGAATAATACCGATATGGGGAAGAATAGATAAAGCGGTTATGATTGTAATCGGTAGTAATACGGCGACAAAACGCCATCCGCGGAGCGGTTGACGAGCGATTGTAGCACCTTCGCGCACAGACCTTTCAGAGTGATGCGCACGAGTGAATAGATCGCTTATCGCAAACATGAGGAGACTTACCGAAGCAACTACAAATACAAGTGCGTATCCGACGGTATTTTCATGAAGATCGGTCAGGAGATTGAAGATCTGAACCGGTAACACCGCCCGATATTCAAAGAGAAGAGGAGTGCCAAGGTCGGTAAAGCTTGCAACAAAGGTGAGAGAAGCACTACTTATAATACTCGGTAATGCAAGGGGTAGCGTTACACGAAAAAGACGAGCGAGCGGAGTTGCGCCCACGCTTCGCGCAGCCTCGTGGAGGCTTGCAGGCTGCTGCTCAAATGAGCTTAACAGCTGCGCAACGACCACCGGATAGAGATGAAGAACCTGAAGTATTCCGACTGCGAACGCACTGCCAGTAGGTAGCCAGTCGATAGGCTCAGAAATAATTCCGCTACCTAAAAGTAGAAGATTTACACTGCCAAAACGACCTAGTATTTGTCGAAGGCCGATAACTCCGATAAACGGCGGCAATAGGAGTGGAACCGCCAGAAGAAGAAGGATTATACGCCGTCCGGTGAATTGCCGATGAGCAAGAAGCAGAGCAATCGGGATAGCAATTATCGTTGCGACAAGAGATACACCAAATGCAAGAGAGAGGGAGTTGCGAGTTATACGGATAAGAAGGGGGTCTTGGCTAAGCGCAAAAAGAGGAGAAAGCGAAATCCTACCCTCGACGATAAAGGCATTTTTACCTATCGCTAAGAGGGGATACACCAGAAACAGCCCGAGAATAATCCATATGATAACCGCAAGAGCCACTGAATAAAGTGATGGTCCGCGAGGGTTACGCATCATAATTGCTTGCTCGATTCATCCGAAGGTGTGTTTCGCAGCCGCGCTATAGTGCGAGGATCGTATCCTACAGTTATGGAATCACCGATAGATAGTCCGTTGCATCGATATGATGGTAGGAGCGCAGTCAGCGAGTGAGTGGAGGAGATGCGTATAACGAGTCGAGTAGCTGGGCCCGTAAATACGATCTTCTCAATAGTGCCCGTTATCCCGAATTCATCATCAGCAGGATAGCTTAAATAGGACGGTCGAATTGCGATCCGTATCGGCTCACCAGCAGCATCAACCCCTAACGCACCAAACTGTTCGGGAAGCTCTATTGTAGTTTTTGAAAAATAACAACCAATACCTTTTGTCGTTTTTACGAATATACCATCGAAAATATTTACCTCTCCCAAAAATCGAGCAACAAACTCCGATTGGGGCTGATGGAATAAAACCTCTGGTCGACCCGATTGAACAATCCGACCTTTATTCAGGATGGCGATCTCATCAGCCATAGATAGAGCTTCTTCGGTATCGTGTGTTACATAGATCATCGTTGTCGGCATGCTTCGGTGCAACTCAACAAGCTGCTCCCGTATCTCGTATCGCAGGTGAGGGTCGAGATTCGACAACGGTTCATCAAATAACAAAACAGCTGGTTTTAGCGCGAGTGCTCGAGCAAGAGCGACTCGCTGTTGTTGACCTCCCGAGAGTTCACTCGGAAGCCGCTTGGAGAGTGGGCCAAGCTGAGTTAGTGCTAGGACCTCTTGAATTCGATCAGTAATCGCCCTTTTCTCCATACGCCGTTGAGTTAGGCCAAATTGAATATTCTCTTCGACGGTCATGTGTGGCCATAACGCGTATTGCTGAAACACGATTCCAACGTTTCTTTTCTCAATAGGGATTGTGCTTACATCGCTATTGTCGAACCAGATTTCACCCCTCGATGGAATATCAAGCCCACTGATGAGCCTCAAAAGAGTTGTTTTTCCACATCCTGAGGGCCCAAGAAGGAAAAAAAGCGAGCCGCTAGGTATTGAAACCGTAACACTATCGACCGCCGCAGTGTTGCCGAAAAAGCGGGAGACGTTCTGGAGAGAGATCGTTGTCATCGATTTGGTGGCGTTGGAAAAAGGGAGTCGACGAGTACCAATTGTGACTATTTGCCATCCTTGGCGGTCCGCCCATATACAATAATATGGCGCGAGCTATAGAGGCCACCAAGAATCGAGAGTCGTCGCTGGTCGCAGCCCATTACCTCCAAAATACCATTGGCGGCCGCGACGTCGTGAATTCCCCGCGAGTCCCATTCGGCGGTAAAATCAATTCTTCCGGTCGGAAGACTTATCTTCTTAGTACTTCCAATGCCCTCGCCTGAACCTACCTCAGTCCCGCGCAGATTTTTGCAGTAGGGAGTTGTGACATTTGTATAAATAAATCCAGGAGCACACCCAGATGAGGCTACGAGCGTCAGTATAAGGGCTGCTCGTCTGATTGAACGGTGAGCCTGATAGCGATTAGTAAACATCAGACATAACGAAGATGGTTTGAATTTTAGATTGGCTTCAAGAGGGGGTTCGCGTTATCGCGCTTAGCTACTGAATCTAAGACTGATCACGCACAGTTCACTCATAGTAAACGCTCAATCACCATAAACAATAGTATCGCGCCGCGTGTAGAGCCCCGCCAAATAGGAGGTAATCCCTAAATCCATGTGATGGACCACCTTTATATTTCCATTTTCTGCGGCATCTTTGGTTCCAGCTTCTCCCCAGGCAAATAGCCAGAGGACAGAATGGGTCGAGGCTATACCAACACGGCTGCCAAGCTTTGTTTCCCATACATCATCGTCAAGCGGAACACGGATCTTCGTGTAGAGACACCCATTAAGAAAGAGCGTAATGGTGAAGAGGGTTATGATTCGAGTGAAGCAGGAGGGAAGATGAGATAGAGCCTTGGAGATTGTCATGGAGCTAGTTCGTCAATAGTGCCAAACGTTCTGCGACAACCTCTCTCTAACTACTCCCGAGCAACGAGCGTTTCGGCACTTTATTTGTCTTCAGTTGTGGTAGTGAGGTGCTAATATTCCAAATTCTAACGTCCTATATCCTAGAGTGCTAGGATTCTGGAATATTCGGTGCCACAAATATTTTAAGCACCGACCAACCTTTCATAAAATGATGGTGGCCCCAGCAGGACTTGAACCCGCGACCTACCGGTTATGAGCCGGCTGCTCTAACCAACTGAGCTACAGGGCCACTAAGCGTTACTTTGCCATCAAATGAGGTGTCGGTCTAGACCTGGCGCGACAGTTGGTTCCAAAAATCTTAATTCGGGCTCGATATCTACTCCGCAATGACAGTCGTCTGTCATCGAGAGTTGCTTACCTTTTCTATTCAAACGCCCCTCCACCATGTTAGAGTGGCGACCTTCGGGTTGCTCAGGACCTGCTAGGTCTTCGCAGCGTTTGATCGCCAGACCCTGAGCTTGCGGGGCAGATAAGAAAAGGATTCATCATGACGGAACAGTACGATCATCGAGCAGTTGAGCTCTATTGGCAATCGGTTTGGGAAAAAGACGGTAGCAACAAGACCACATACGACCCCACCCGTCCCAAGTGGTACGCCCTTACGATGTTGCCCTATCCATCAGGTGATCTTCATGCGGGGCATTGGTACGCAATGACTCCCTCTGATGCCGCAGCGCGATTTCGCCGAATGCAGGGATATAATACCTTTTTCCCCGTCGGCTTTGATGCTTTCGGACTTCCCGCCGAGAATGCAGCGATTAAACATAATCTTCATCCAAAACAGTGGACCTATCAAAATATTGACCGGATGCGGAAGCAGCTCCAGCAGATGGGAGCAATGTGGGCGTGGGACCACGAGGTCATAACTTGCGATCCCGATTACTACAAATGGACTCAGTGGTTCTTTCTTCGATTATATGAGGCGGGGCTGGCTTATCGTGAATTCGCCCCCGTTGATTGGTGTCCGAGCTGTAATACGACTCTTGCTCGGGAACAGGTGGTGGGGCTCGAGCGGATCTGCGAGCGATGTGATAGCCCTGTCATAAAAAAAGAGCTCAATCAGTGGAAGTTTCGCATTACCCAATACGCTGAGGAGCTCTTAAATGAGCTACCAGCGCTAGATTGGCCCGAACGGGTCAAGGTGATGCAGACAAATTGGATCGGGCGGAGTGAGGGTGCGGAGATTGTATTCCCAATCTCGAATACTGAGGGAGCAGGGGAGGGAATACGGGTGTTCACCACTCGACCGGACACATTATGGGGAGCGACTTTTTTGGTGCTTGCTCCTGAGCATCCTCTGGTGGCGACGATTACCCCTTCCTCTCACTACACCGCCGTTGCGGGCTATACCGAAGCTGCTGGTCGGCTCGATGAACGAACGCGAACCGCAACCGATAAGGAAAAAACAGGGGTTTTTACCGGAGCATACGCAAAAAATCCCGCAACAGGTGAACTGATCCCAATATGGATAGCAGACTACGTTTTAATGGGATATGGCACCGGCGCGATAATGGCGGTTCCTGGCCACGATGAACGAGACTATGCATTCGCCAAAACTTACAGCTTGCCGATTGTTCGGGTCATTGAGCCACCCGAAGAAATAACCGATAGAGAGGCCGTTTATAGCTCAAAGACCGAAGGAACCCTCACTCAGAGTGGCGAGTTCTCAGGTGTCCCGGTAGCGGAGGCTATTTCGCAAATATGTCGATGGATAGAGGAGCAGGGAATTGGGAAGCGAACGATAACCTATCGATTGCGCGATTGGTTGATAAGTCGCCAACGGATGTGGGGTACACCAATTCCGATGGTGCACTGTTCAGAGTGCGGCGATGTGCCGATCCCTTACGAGCAATTGCCGGTAACGCTCCCTAACGATGCCTCATTTAAGCCGACCGGTGAAAGTCCTCTCAAATATCATCCGACATTTCGAAAAGTCGCCTGCCCAAAATGCGGGGGTGATGCTGAGCGAGAAACCGATACGATGGACACCTTCGTGTGCTCGAGCTGGTATCAGTACGGCTATATCTCCCCCTACTGGAAGCGTGGTGAGTCCATAACGAGAGATGATACACCGTGGAATCCGGAGTCGTTTGCTTATTGGGCTCCTGTCGATCAGTACACGGGGGGAATAGAGCATGCCACGATGCATCTTCTCTACACCCGATTTTTCTCCAAGGCACTTCGCGATCTTGGGCTTTTCTCTTTTTCTGAACCGATGACGAGGCTCGTAAATCAGGGGATGGTGCTCGGGCCAGATAATGAGAAGATGTCAAAGAGTCGCGGTAATGTTGTTAATCCTGATGACTATGTACGTGACTACGGCGCTGATACGGTGCGCGGCTATCTTATGTTTCTCGGTCCGTGGGAGCAGGGAGGGCCGTGGGATCCAAGCGCGATAGAGGGTGTTTCGCGATTCCTTAATCGGGTCTGGCGGTTGATGCTCGATGCGGGATCCTCTGCTGAACAGGGACCATCAGACACCCTGATCGAGCGGCGCGTTCACCAGCTTATAATTCGTGCGACCGAGGGTCTTGAGGAGTTTCGATTCAATACCGTTATCGCGGCCTACATGGAGTTTTCTAACCTTCTTAGTCGCGAGCGCTCTGCGGTAGGGCACGATGTGTGGCAGTTTGCTTGTCGCACGTTGCTCATCCTCATGGCGCCGATATTTCCACATATAACGGAAGAATTGTGGCATCGACGGGGAGAGACGGGAAGCATTCATGTCGCGCGATGGCCCGAATCAGATCGTGACAAGGCGCGCGAGCAGAGTGTTACAATAGTTATTCAGGTAAATGGAAAGCTTCGGGGTGAGATATCTGCTGCTCCTGGAACTCCGCGAGAGATGTTGGAGGCTACCGTCCGCAGCCATTCCGCTGTTGCTCGATGGTGTGAAGGAAAGGAGATACGAAAAGTGATAGTGGTGCCCGATAAACTGGTAAATGTAGTGGTCTAAATAGTGGTCGCTGAAGAAGTGTAGTTTTAGCCTCAAAAGCGTTGATTTTACGCCGTTTTCTATTGCTTTTGTCTCGCAAATTTGATCTATTGTTTTGCAA